>CBDUZE010000005.1:0-168089 GCA_965371625.1 uncultured Alphaproteobacteria bacterium | reverse complement strand
CGCCCCCGGGCACAGCCTGGCCCGCCGCGGCCACCTCTCGGTGCGGCCCAATCCCGGTCCGGGCCTCGATTACGTGGTCACCCACGAGGGCTGCTTCGTGGCCCGGGGACAGACCGCCGAGATCGCCCTCGGCCTGCGCTACGTGCCCGACCGCCTGATCCTCGCCGGCGCCGCCGTCGAGGCCTATCTCGGCGCCCTGAGCGGCGAATCCTGGTCCTCGCTCGAGGCCATCGCTACGGCAGCGCTCCAGGACCTCAACAACGAGCTGGTGGCGCGCTGGGTCCATCTCACGCTGCGCGTCGAGCACGGCGCCGGAAGCCGGCACCAGATCCACCGCGTGAGCCTGGAGGACCATCAGCCGGGCTGGGACAACCCCGGCCTGCTGGCCCGTCTCGAGCCCTGGTAAGCGGTGAAATCCGGTGCGGGGTCACCAAATCGGCGCTTGAGCGATTCGATCTCCCAACCTGGCGATCGACAAAGTCGCGCCGAATCCGGCCCTAGACCGCGGCGCCGCCGCGGGCCTTCAGATTGGCCAGGAACTGGCGCCGGGTCTTAGGCCCGAAGGTCAGGAAATGAGGGTCGGGGCGCGCGCCGTACTCGGCGCGACGGCGCTCGATCGCGTCGCCACGCGCCCGGCGTAATACTTCCGCGACGTCGATGCCGTAGGGCCGCGCCGCGTTGAGCCCGAAGATCTGGGCGCGGAGCTTCGGCGTGAGGCGAGGATAGCCGTACTTTTGCTGAAACGCCTCCGAGATCTGAAAGGCGCGGAAGGCCTGAATCTGATCCTGGGGCGAGCCGTACCAGATACAGTCGGAGCCGTAGAGCACGTTGCTCTCGCCGATGTGCTTGACCAGTTTGCCGACGATATGGGCCGCGGTGTCGGGGTCGCGCATGGAAAAACGCCAGGTGCTGCCGAGTTCTGCGTAAACGTTGCCATTGCGCGGCACGCCGTTTTCCTCGACCGAGCGGATCAGCTCATCGACGCCCTCGCGACGCGTCGGGTCGTAGGGGCCCTCTCTTTGGCTGGTGATGAAGCCGGAGTGGTAGACTAGGAAGTTCACGTCCGGGAACATCCTGGCGACGATGCCGATGTCGGAAGCCAGGCTGTGCTCGTAGGAGCGCCGACCGAAGGGCAGGCCCTTGTGGACGCAAATGTTCCTGACGCCCAGCGCACGGGCCTTCTCGATCATGCCCAGGCCCAGGTCCTCGTGCAGGAAGAAACCGCGTCCGTCGGGGCCCCACTGGGTGTAGCACTTCCAGGCCACCACACCCCACCTCTCGGCCAGTTCATCCATGCCCTCGAGGTCGCCATCCTGGTTGGGGTTGACGCGGCCGTGGAGCAGCAGCCGATGCGTCCCCTCCATTTTCTCGACGATGCGGCGGGTCTGGTCGGCTTCCTCGATGCTCAGGAGCTCCCGCTCGCGGCGCGAGGGGATGAAGGACAACACCATCATGTCGGTGTCGGAATCCAGGAAGATGTCCTTGATGAACTGGTCGGCTCCGCCGAGGGCGGTGCGCCCCAGGCCGTTCCGGCCGACGAAATGGCCCTGCACGTCGAACACGAACTCAGCCCCGCCCAGCTGCTCGAGCGCGGCGTCCGGGTCGACGGCGGCGACCCGATCGAGCGCGAAATAGCCGCCCACCCGACCGGCGGCCGCGTTGGCCGCGTTGAAGGCGAGCAAGGTGCTCGCGGCCCCGCAGGCGGAAACCATGAAGCTGCGTCGGTCGACGCCCCGCCGCCGGGCATTCTCGCTCGCCCAGCGCTGCGCCAACCGGTTGGCGGCGCGGCCCGCGGCCTCGAGCGGCACGGGTACGAATTCGCCGTTCGAGGTCGAATCGAGCTTGATCGGCAGACGCTTTCCGTCGGGATCTGAGAACTCGGTCATGGCCTCGGTTGCACTGTCGTTCACGGTCGGCTTGGCACGATCTCGAGAGACCCGGAAAGCTTCAGTATGGGCACTTGCTCGCAAAGGCGTCCAGCCTGGCAATTGCAATCGTCGGCCTTCACCCTCCAGGGATCGCTGGATGCCAGTCGGCTCTCGTCATATTCTAGAGCCCTATCACGATAGGGAGGCAACGATGCGCACGATGCTCAGATGGACCGTTCCGGTGGAAAAGGGCAACGAGACGATCAAGGATGGCTCACTCCGGCAGACAATCGAGACGCTGGCACAGGAGCTCGAGCCCGAGGCAGCCTATTTTTGGCCGGAGGATGGCAAGCGTGCTGGAATGATGGTCTTCGACATGGCCGACCCAGCGGAAATTCCACAGATCGCCGAACAGCTTTTCCTGAAGCTCGACGCGGCGGTCCAGTTCATGCCGGTCATGAACGTGGACGATTTGCAAAGAGCGCTTGCCAAGGTGTCGTCGTAGGGAAAAGCCGCATCCGACGACACCAGGCGGCCCTCGCCGGCCCCACTTTCGCCTGTCGCCGGTTCGCGGTCAGACGGTCGACGCGCTTCGCTGGGATGCACGTAGCGCTCAGCGGATAAGACCGCAGATCACCACCGGGCCTTTAGAGCTTCAAGAGCTCCAATGTGCCGCTTGCCGACTCGCCGCGTGGCCGCCAGCGACCCGACGCGCCTTCCCGCGCCGGGCCGGCTTAGGCGCCATGACGCGCTCTGCGCGAGTGCCGCGATCGGCGGCTGGCGCGGCTCAGAGGCTCCCGTGGGGGCCCCGCCGGTGGATCTCGATCGCCACCTCGTCGAGGCGCAGCCGCTCGCGGCGGGCGGCGATGGCGTGGCTCCGTTCCTGCTCGCGCTCCTCGGCGACCTCATAGGTCTTGAGCCTTTCCAGCGCCACCGACAGCTCCTCGTGGGTCTTCTGGATCGAGCTCTCGACCTCGGCCACCGACTGAGCGAGGGTCGCGCGGCGCGCGATCACCGTCTCGGCGAACCCGGGGTAGGCATAACGACCTTCGAGCGACAGGGTGGCATGGTGCTGCTCGTCGCGAAGCTCGGCCTCGAGGCGGTGCGCCTGGGTGTCGAGACCGGTGCGCAGGCGCTCGAGGTCCACGAGCTTTCGCCGCGTCTCGTCGAGCTGCCAGCGGTGCAGCCGGATAAGGGTCCTGAGGCCCCTCACGACCGCTCAGGCTCCTCCAGGAGCGCCGCCAACTCGGCATAGCCTTGCGCCAGGTCGCTGCCCTCTTCCTTGCCCTGGGAGAGGAAGCGCTCGAGCGCCGGGTAGTAGCGGATGGCCTCGTCGACCGCGTCGTTGGCGCCCGGGCGGTAGGCGCCGAGGCGGATCATCTCTTCCATGTCCTCGTAGGTGGCCAGCAGTTCCCTGGCCCGAGCCACCAGCAAGTTCTCCTCATCGGCGTTGCACTGCGGCATGGAGCGGGAGATCGAGCGCAGCACGTCGATCGCGGGATAGCGGCCGCGCTCGGCGACGACACGGGCGAGCACGATATGGCCGTCGAGAATGGCCCGGAGGGCGTCGGAGATGGGCTCGTTGTGGTCGTCGCCCTCGACCAGGACGGTGAACAGGCCGGTGATCGAGCCCTGCCCCCGTCCCGGGCCCGCGCGCTCCAGGAGCTTGGGCAGCTCGGCGAAGACGCTGGGGGTGTATCCCTTGTTGGCCGGCGGTTCCCCGTTGGACAGGCCGATTTCGCGCAGGGCCATGGCGAATCGGGTGACGCTGTCGATCAGGCACAGGACGTCATTGCCGAGGTCGCGGAAGTATTCCGCCAAAGTGAGGGTGAGTTGCGCTGCCTGACGCCGCATCAGCGCCGGCTCGTTCGAGGTCGCGACCACCACCACGCTTCGCGCCAGGCCTTCCGGCCCGAGATCGTCCTCGATGAACTCCTGGACCTCGCGGCCGCGTTCGCCGATCAGGCCGATGACGTTGACGTCCGAGGCGGTGAAACGCGCCAGCATCGAGAGCAGCACCGACTTGCCGACCCCCGAGGCCGAGAAGATCCCCATGCGCTGGCCCCGGCAGCAGGTCAAAAAGGTGTTGATGGCACGCACGCCGAGGTCGACCTTGCCGCTCACGCGCTGGCGGGTGTGGGCCGGCGGCGCCACCGCCCTCAGGGGATAGGCGACGTTGCCGAGCCGCAAGGGGCCGCCGTAGTCGAGCGGGTTGCCGAGGGCGTTGACCACGCGCCCCAACCAAGAGGCGTCGGGGTAGATCACCGGATCGTGCTCGACGATCTCGCTGCGACAGCCCAGCCCGATGCCCTCGAGGGGGTCGAAAGGCATGAGCAAGGCGCGACCGCCGCGAAATCCCACCACCTCGCAAAGGATCCGGCCCCCGCCCCTGGCCTCGATTCGGCAGCGCGAGCCGATCGCCAGGCGGTGGCGCAATCCGGCGACCTCGACCAATAGCCCCTGAACCGCCGCTACGCGGCCGTAGCGCTGGTAGGAGGGAAGTCGCTCCAACTCTGCAAAGACAGTTTGCAACGGGCGCCCAGGTTGGGGTTCAATAAACATGCCCCGGGCAGCGCCGTCGTCGAGGCCCGGGAAGGAGTGTCAGTGTGGCCCGAACAGCTTAAGGTTCGGTAAAGCATGGCCGGGGCAAGGACGGCCTGCCGCGCCTTTTGGGGCTCTTCGGCGGCCGGAGATTGCGGCGGGCAATAGGAATTTGTTAATAATTTCCGGCTAATCTCGGTTAACCATATCGCAGACGGAGGATTCGACGTGCGGGTGCTGGTGATCGAAGACGATATGGCGACGGCCAAGAGCATCGAGATGATGCTCAACGGCGAAGGCTTCAACACCTATACCACCGACCTTGGCGAAGAGGGGCTCGACCTCGGCAAGCTCTACGACTACGACATCATCATTCTCGACCTCAATCTTCCGGACATGCATGGCTACGAGGTGCTGAAGAAGCTGCGCATCTCCAAGGTCGAGACCCCGATCCTGATCCTCTCGGGCATGTCCGGACCCGACAACAAGGTCAAGGGTCTGGGCTTCGGCGCCGACGACTACCTCACCAAGCCGTTCGACAAGGACGAGCTGATCGCCCGCATTCGCGCGGTGGTGCGGCGCTCCAAGGGTCACGCCGAATCGATCATTCGCACCGGAGCGCTGGCGGTTAACCTCAACTCGCGCACCCTCGAGGTCGATGGCCAGCCGATCCACCTCACGGGCAAGGAATACGGGGTGCTGGAGCTGCTTTCCTTGCGCAAGGGAACCACGCTCACCAAGGAGATGTTCCTCAATCATCTCTACGGCGGCATGGACGAGCCCGAGCTCAAGATCATCGATGTCTTCATCTGCAAGCTGCGCAAGAAGCTGGCGGCCGCCACCGGCGGCGAGAACTACATCGAAACGGTGTGGGGCCGCGGCTACGTCTTGCGCGATCCGGCGGCGGCCGAAGCCACCCTGGCGCGAGCCGTCGCCTCCTGAGGCGCGCGGCCGGAGCGCCACGCGGCGCCAATCCCCGAGACGCTATCCGAATTCTTGCTTATTGGACCCCGCCCCTCTACTGGGACGTCTGCTCCACCAGCCGGTAAACGCCGCGTTGCCCCTGGATCGGGGCGAAGGCCTCGGTCACACCGAGCACGGTCTCGGCGCCGCCGAGGTAAAGCATGCCATCCTTGGGCATGCAGCGGCTCATTTTATCGAACACCTGGCGCTTGGTTTCGCTTTCGAAGTAGATCAGTACGTTGCGGCAGAAGACTACGTCGAAGGCGCCGAGGCTGGAGTAACCATCGAGTAGATTGAACTGTTTGAAGGTGACCATGGCGCGGATCGACGGGTCGATCTGCCACATCTCGTCGACCTGCTTGAAGTTCTTCATCAGGTACTGTATCGGCAGGCCGCGCTGGACCTCGAACTGGGAATACAATCCGACCCTGGCTTTCTCGAGGGTCTCGTTGGAAAGGTCCGTGGCCACGATCTCGACGCGCCAGCCGGCCAGCTTGAAGGCCATATCCTTCAGGATCATGGCCAGAGAGTACGGCTCCTGACCGGTCGAGCAGGCGGCGCTCCAGATGCGAATGCGCCGGGTGGTGCTGCGCGCCTCGAGCAGCGTCGGCAGGGTCAGGTCGCGGAACTGGTCGAAGGGCTGGTTGTCACGGAAAAAGTACGACTCGTTGGTCGTCATGGCCTCGGTGACGTCGCGCAGCAGGGTCTCCTTGCGGTCCGTGCGGATGGCCCGAATCAGGTCGTCGAGGCCGCCCATGCCGAGCTTGCGCGCCACCGGCATGAGACGACTCTCGAGCAGGTAGTGCTTGTCCTCGGAAAGCGCCAGCCCCGAGCGCTCCTTGAGGATGTCTTTGAGCAGGTTGAAGTCCTCGGCGTTCACGCTTGGCCTCCTGATACAAGCCTGGCGATGGCGGGCCCGATTTCGTCGAGCGGCAGGACGGCGCTGCAGACTCCGTCCTGCGCGACGGCGCCGGGCATTCCCCAGACCACGCTGGTCGCCTCGTCCTGGGCGATGAGCGTGCCACCAGCCTGTACCATCGTGCGCCCCCCATCCAATCCGTCGCTGCCCATCCCGGTGAGCACCACGCCCAGGACAGATCCCTCGAACACCGACGCCAAGCTCTCGAACATCGGGTCGACGGCGGGTCGGCAGTAGTGCACGGGAGGGTCCTGGTTGAGGCGGATGGACCTGGCCTTGGCATCGCTCACCACGATCATGTGGTGGTCGCCGGGGGCGACGTAGATGTGACCGTCTTTGACCTCTTCCCCATCAGCCGCCTCGGCGCAGGGCACGCCGCTCACGCGCTGCAGGTTGTCGGCCAGAATGGCCGTGAACATCGGCGGCATGTGCTGGGTGATGAAGATCGGCAAGGTGATCGAGTTTCTGAGGTATTCGAAGACCTTGAACAGCGCCTTGGGGCCCCCCGTCGAGCTTCCGATGGCGAGCGCGCGGGGCCGTATCAGGCCGGATTTGCGGAGTCTGATCGCGCCATCGCTGGCGCCGGCGACGGGTCCCGGCGCCGGCCCCTCGGAGGGCGCCCTTTGCGCGGGGTCGCTTGGCGCGCAAGCGCGGTGAGCCGCGCCCAAGGCCTTGACCTTGCTGATGAGATTGCGCCTGAAGTCGGTCGCCTGATGCAGCTCGGCGCGCGAGCTCGGCTTGGGGATGTAGTCGGCAGCCCCCGCCGCCAGGGCTTCGAGACTGATGCTCGCGTTCCTTTTCGTGAGTGTCGAGGACATGATGATCTTGAGCCTGGGATCGAGCTCGAGCAGCTTGGGCAACAAGGTCATACCATCCATCCCGGGCATCTCGATATCGAGCACGACGACGTCGGGTTTGGTGCGCCGCATGGAAATCAGCGCCAGTTCACCGCCACCCGCCGAGGCCACCACCTTGATGGCCGAATCCGATTCCAGCCAACGTGCCGTCAAGCCACGGATGACCGCGGAATCATCTACGATCATGACCCGAAAGGGCCCGCCCACGACCCGATTACTGATGGGCAGTGGGCGCGTGGCGGGCAAACTCGACACTAGAGCAGCCCTACTTGACCGAATTTCGCCTCGAGGATGTCGCTGTCGAAGGGCTTCATGATGTATTCGTTGGCCCCCGCTTCCATGGCCTCGCGAATGTGCGTGAGATCGTTCTCGGTGGTGCAGAACACCACCACGGGGGTGTCCCCCCCGTCGGCGTCCCGCAGCGAGCGCAGAAACTCGATACCGGTCATGACCGGCATGTTCCAGTCGAGGAGGATGGCGTCGGGCATGCTGCGCAAGCAGCTCTCCAGGGCATCCTTGCCGTCAATGGCTTCCTCGACCTGAAATTCGAGTTCCTCGAGGATCCGGCGGGCCACCATCCGGATGACCTTGGAATCGTCAACGACCAGGCACGACTTCATTGTCAACACTCCGTTCGGGGCGAGGCCACGGCCTGCCCGCCCAGGCGGGGCCCTTGCGCCCCCTAGGCGGCGAGGGACTGCGCGAAGTCGAGGAGGTGATCGACCTCCAGCACGATGAGCAACTGGTCGTCCAAACGATAGACCCCGCTCGAGACCTCCCGCCAGCGCGGATCGAGGGTCGGCGGGTTACGCTCGAAGCGCTCGGCCGGCAGGGTCAACACCTCGCCCACCGAATCGATCATCAGGCTGTAGAGTTCGCCCTTGTGCTCGACCACCACGCTCATGCCGGGATCGTCCTCGGGCCGCGGCTCGAGACCGAGGCGCAGACGCACGTCGATCGCCGTCACGATGCGGCCCCGCAGGTTGAGGGCGCCGGCCACCTCGCGGGGGGCAAGCGGGATTCGGGTAATCTTCTGCGGCCCCAACACGTCCTGAACCGTGAGCACCTGAATGCCGAAAAGCTGATCGACGATGGTCATGGTAACGAACTCGTGGATGTCACCTTGGAGCGCCACCGTGCCCGGGGCGCCGTTGCTCGAGTCTGACGTCGTGTTCATGCCGCACCTCCGCTCGCGCTGGCCGACAGGGTTTGAGAAATGGTGTTGAGAAGTGCGTCACGATCGGATTTCGTGACGTAATCGCTGAAGCCCGCTTCCCGGCCGCGGTCATAGTCGGCGGGCGTGTTGTAGGACGACAGGGCGACAACCGGGGTATCTTGCCAACGGGTGTCCTGCCTGACCGCCTCGACGAACTCGAAGCCGTCCATCCCCGGCATTTCGATATCGCTGATGATGATGTCGAAGTTCTCGCCTTGTTCGCACATCTCAAGGGCGACATCCCCGCCATCGGCGGTCGTGACATTGTAGCCCGCGGCGGTGAGCAAAGGTTTCAACAGGTTGCGGAAGAACGGGCTATCGTCGACTAGCAGCAGGCGCCGGCCCTGCTCCCGGTGGTCGCCCGCGCCCTCCCGGTCCTTGTCGAACCAGTTGGAGAAGGCCCGGGTCAGGTAATAGCCGGTATCGATCAGCTCGGTTGCCTTGTCCGCGACCACGACGCTCCCGAGCCGGCCCGGCCGCTCCGAGGCGAGCTCGATATCGAGCCGCGCTTCGACGATGTCCATGATCTCGTCGACGACCAGGCCCATCGAGCGGTCGCCATCGGTGAAGACCAGGATCGGCTGGCGGCCCTCGGTCCGGATCTCGTAGGACTCGTCCATCTTGATCAGCGGCATGAGCTGGCCGCGGTACTGGATGACCAGCCTGTCGTTGGAGCTCTCAATGGTTTCGACCGCGACCTCCTCGAGTCGGGCCACCAGGGCCAGCGGCACCGTCTTGGGTTCGCTCCCGCCGGCCCGGAAGACCAAGAGCGCGGTCTGGTCGTCGGCCCTGCCCTCGCGTTTGGCGGTGTCCTCAATGGTGGCGGTGTCGGCGACGCTGACCTCGCCGGTCGCCGCCGCCATGCCATTGGGGTCGAGGATCATGATGACGCTGCCATCGCCGAGGATGGTGTTGCCCGAGAACATGGCGATGTGCCTGAGGATCGGCGCCACCGGCTTGACCACGATCTCCTCGGTGTCGAACACCCGATCGACGATGATGCCGAAGGCGTAGCCGCCGACCTGGGTGACCACGACGAAAGCATCCGATTCGCCGTTGATCTCGGACTTCGCCTCGCCCTCGAGGTGCAGCACGGTGCCCAGCGACACCAGCGGCAGCAAGCGGTTGCGCTGGCGCAACACCGGGGCATCGTTGATGGTCTCGATCTTGTGCTCGGAGGTACCCGAGGCCCGAACCAGCGAGTTGACCGCGATCTGGGGAATGGCGAAGCGTTCCCCGGCGGCCTCGACGATGAGCGCCGAGACGATCGCCAAGGTGAGCGGAATCTTGATCGTGAAGATCGAACCCCGCCCCTCATGCGAGGTGAGCTCGACGGTTCCGCCGATCTTCTCGATGTTGGTGCGGACCACGTCCAATCCGACGCCCCGGCCCGACACGTTGGTCACCTTGGTGGCGGTCGAGAAGCCGGGGTTGAAGATGAACTGCTGGATCTGTTGGTCCGACATGGTTTCGAGATCGGCGGCGCTGGCCAGGCCCTGGGAGAGGGCTTTCTCCTTGACCTTTTCGATGGGGATGCCGCGGCCGTCGTCGGAGATCTCGATGACGATGTGACCGCCCTCGTGAAAGGCGTTGAGGACGATCTTGCCGGTCTCGGGCTTGCCCGCCTTGCGCCGCTCCGCTGGCGTACCCAAGCCGTGGTCGCCCGAGTTCCTCACCATATGGGTGAGCGGGTCCTTGATCAGCTCTAGCACCTGGCGATCGAGCTCGGTATCGGCGCCGCGCATCTCGAGATCGATCTTCTTGTCGAGATCGAGCGACAGGTCGCGCACGATCCGAGGCAACGTCGCCCAGGCGTTGCCGATGGGCTGCATGCGCGTCTTCATGACCCCTTCCTGGAGGTCGGTGGTCACGTGGCTCAAGCGCTGCAGCGGCACCTCGAACACGGAGTCGTCGGAGCCGCGCACCATTTGCATGAGCTGGTTGCGCGACAACACCAGCTCGCTGACCAGGTTCATCAGGTTTTCCAGCAACTCGACGTTGACCCGGATGGTCTGGTTGGCGATCGACGACTCGCTCCCGCCTGCGACCTGCTTGGCCGCGCCCGAAGCCTCACCAGCCTCCATGTCCGCCTCTTTTCCGGCCGTTACGGCGGCCTCCTCCTCGGCCGCCACCGCGGCCTCGGCACGGGCCTCCTCGGCGGCATCAACCCGGCCGAGCACGGCGTCGCGAGTGCCGGCGACGAGCTCCATGACCTCGTCCCCAATGTCGGGGGCGACCTCGAGCTCTTCCAGGGTGAGGCGGAGGTGTCCGGAGACGGCGTTGAAATGAGAATCCTTGAGCCCGACCGCCACCAGAGGCGCGTGCGCCGTGGTCAGATCCTTGCCGTCATAATCGGCGGGCCCGCCGAAGACCAGGCTCAGGAACGCCCGCTGCTTGGCCCTCAGGGTCTCGATGTCGATGCCGTCGAAGAAATGGTTGATGGAATCGTCGGCAAGCACCTTGCGGTAGAACAGGTCGACAACCGCCTCGACGGCCGCCTCGCCGCCGATGCGCTCGAACAGGCTCTGGGCGGTCTCGCTCTCGCCGGCGTCGTCCGGGCCCTCGGCGGCCGCGAACACGGCCTCGAGCTCGTCCAGCGAGACCTTGCCAGAAGCCGGCCCCGCCGCCCCGGGCGCGGCGGCGACCTCGCGCGGCGGCGCCCCTTCCCCGGCGAGATCGTTGAGCCGACCGATGAGATCGGCATCATCGCCCTCGGGTTCGCTTTCCGTGGCCTCGAGCGCGGCCATGATTTCCTTGATGCGATCAAACGATTCGAAGATCAGGGTCACCGCCGTGGGCGTCACCTCGATCTCGCCCTCGCGCAGCTTGCCGAGCACGTTCTCGCCAGCGTGCGCCAGGGTCTCCAGTCGCGGCAATCCAAGGAAGCCGCAGGTGCCCTTGATGGTGTGAACGAGGCGGAAGATGTTGGCCAACACCGCCGGATCGTTGGGATGTTGTTCGAGCCTCACCAGCTCGACGTCGAGCACGGCGATGCTTTCGGCAGTTTCGGTCAGGAATTCATTAAGTAGGTCGTCCATCGTGGTGCATCCCTTTTAGCGCCGGGGGCCTATGACGCAACGCGGAAGCCCTGTCCCGCGAATTTAGGCTGAATTTGACCTAAATCGGTTAAGAAGGGGTAAAGGCGCCAACCGAGATCGACGGTTCGCCCCGGGCGATGAACTTTGCTGCCTGGGAGGCCTCCGGCGACGCGGGACGAAGCGCCGCCGGAAGCGGTTTCACGGCCGGCCGGACGACGCCACCGCCGCCTCGATATCGATTCGCCCGACCTCGGGCGAGCTCGATTTGATCGCGGTATTCAGGGCTTCGGCCAAGCGGGCCGTAAAGTAAGGCTGGACGGAACGCGCGTTGACCGTACCGGGATCTTCGGTCCCCGCCAACAGCGCCCGCGTCTCGTCGGTGAAGTTGGCGCCGGGGCCGGTGGCGGCGACAAGGAGACGCAAATCCGATCCCTCGCTGCTCAGGCTCACCGACAGGGTGCCGCCGCGGGCCAGCGCCTCGGCGCCCACCAGGATCATGTTGAGCAGCAACTTCACCACCATGCGGTCGCTGGTGAGCTCAGGGCCGAGGTAGGCCTCGGGCCAGTCGAGTGTGATCTTGCCGGCCTCGAACAGTCCCTGGGCGGCATTCCGGGCTTCGTCGAGGCCGAGCCCGGCGCCGTTGCGGTGGGCGCCGCCGAAGGCGAGACGGTAGAACTGGAGCCGCCGCGCCGCCTCGGTGGCGCTCTGGTCCATCAACTCGATCGCCCGCCGGCGCATTTCGGCGTCGGTCTCGTCGGCGAGAATCTCGAGCCCGTTGTGGACGGCGCCGATCGGGCCGACCAGATCGTGACAGAGCCGGGACGCGAGTAATGCCGCCAGTTCGAGGATCTCCATGCCGCCACCATCCCTATTTCCGCGACCTCGCCCGCGCCGGGCGCGGTGCGGAAAATGTCACAACTTCGCTATACATTATTAGTCCGATAGGAAATGTTAACAATTCGCGGCGCCAACCGGTAGCGGAAGCGACATGATACCGAGCGATTTTGTACCCGGCGCACTGGTGCGCCACCCAAACGAGCCCGATTGGGGCACCGGACAGGTTCAGTCGGTGATCGGCGACCGGATCACGGTCAACTTCGAGCATGCCGGTAAACGCCTGATAAACGCCAAGGTGGTCACGCTCACACCCGCCGAGCGGCCCGGCGCCGCGGCAGGCGCGGAATAGGGGCCTCGGCTAGGGCGGCCACGTGATTTCGACGAAAAGGGAGGGCTGAGCTTCATGTCGGTTGCCGGCACACCGGAAGTCGGGCCTCGTCACCCAGGCAAAGGGCGGGGACGCGCCACGCCCCATCCCAAGGGTCGTCAGCTGGACGGCGCGGCGCTGGCCCAGATTCGCGATCTGCTGGGCACGCGGCCCAGGCGCCGCGACCTGCTGATCGAGCACTTGCACCTGGTACAGGATCGCCATGGCCATCTCTCGACCGCCCACCTGGCGGCGCTGGCCGACGAGATGGGCCTGGCGCTGGCCGAGGTCTACGAGGTCGCCACCTTCTATGCTCACTTCGACGTGGTGCGCGAGGGCGAGACGCCGCCGCCCGCGGTCACGGTGCGAGTCTGTGACAGCCTCGCCTGCACGCTGATGGGCGCGGAGCGCCTGCTCGCGGAGCTCCGCGACGGCCTCGATGGGCAGGCACGGGTGGTGCGGGCACCGTGCATGGGCCGTTGCGAGCGGGCGCCGGCGGTGGCAATCGGCCACCACGCCCTCACCGGCGCCACCACCGAGGCCGTGCGCGCCGCCATCGCCAACCCGAGCCAACCGGCCTCAGGCGCCGTGGACGGCGCCGCGGCGATCGACTACGACGCCTACCGCTCCGGCGGCGGTTATCAGCTCCTCGGCCAGTGCCTCGAGGGCCGGCGCCAGGTCGAGGACATCATCGGCGTGCTCGAGGCTTCGGCCCTGCGCGGCCTCGGCGGGGCCGGCTTTCCGGCCGGTCGCAAGTGGCGCTTCGTGCTGGCCGAGCCGGCGCCCCGGCTGATGGCGGTCAACGCCGACGAGGGCGAGCCCGGCACCTTCAAGGACCGCTACTACCTGGAACGCGACCCGCATCGCGTGCTCGAGGGCATGCTGATCGCGGCCTGGGCGGTCGGGGCGGAAGAGGTCTACTTTTACCTCCGCGACGAGTACCCCGAGATCCGCGCCCTGCTGGAGCGCGAGATCGGGCGCCTGGAGGAGGAGCACAGCGCGATCCCGCCCATCCACCTGCGCCGCGGCGCCGGCGCCTACATCTGCGGCGAGGAGTCGGCGATGCTCGAGAGCATCGAGGGCAAGCGCGGCCTGCCCCGTCAGCGCCCGCCCTTTCCGGCCCAGGTCGGCCTCTTCGGGCGGCCCACGCTGATCCACAACGTCGAGACCGTGTACTGGATACGCGAGCTTGTCGAGCGCGGGCCTGAGTGGTTCACCTCGCAGGGGCGCAACGGGCGCAAGGGCCTGCGCACTTTCTCGGTCTCGGGCCGGGTCAAGGAGCCCGGGGTGAAGCTGGCGCCTGCGGGCATCACGGCGCGCGAGCTCATCGACGAGCACTGCGGCGGCATGGCCGAGGGCCACGTCTTCAAGGCCTATCTCCCCGGCGGCGCCTCGGGCGGCATCCTGCCCGCTTCGATGGCGGACCTGCCGCTCGACTTCGGAACCCTCGAGGAGCACGGCTGCTTCATCGGCTCGGCCGCGGTGACGGTGCTCTCCGAGCGCGACGACGTGGGCCGGGCCGCCCTCAACCTGTTGCGCTTCTTCGCGGACGAGAGCTGCGGTCAGTGCACGCCCTGTCGCGTGGGTTGCGAGAAGGCGGTGCTGCAGATGGCGACCGGGAAGTGGGACCAGGCGTTGTTGCGCGAGCTCGCGGGGGCCATGGCGGACGCCTCGATCTGTGGCCTGGGCCAGGCCGCGCCCAACCCGATCCTGTCGGCGCTCAAGTATTTTCCGGAGGAGGTCACATGAGCGAGGCGATCGGCTTCACGCTTGACGGCCACGAGGTGAGCGCCGCCCCCGGCGAGACCATCTGGCAGGTGGCGGCGCGGCGGGGGATCGAGATTCCCCACCTTTGTTACGCGCCCGAGCCCGGCTACCGCGCCGACGGCAACTGCCGCGCCTGCATGGTGGAGATCGAGGGCGAGCGGGTGCTCGCCGCGAGCTGCGTCCGGGAGCCGCAGGCCGGCATGAAGGTGACCACCACCTCGGAGCGCGCCGCCGCGGCGCGGCGCATGGTGGTGGAGCTGCTGCTCGCCGACCAGCCGCCGCGCGCGCGGGCCCACGACCCGGAGTCGCGGTTGTGGCGCTGGGCCGACGCGCTCGGGGTCGGCGACAGCCGCTTCGCGGCGCGCCAGGCGCCGGCGCCCGACGCCAGCCACCCGGCGATGGCGGTCAACCTCGACGCCTGCATCCACTGCACGCTGTGTGTGCGCGCCTGCCGCGAGGTCCAGGTCAACGACGTCATCGGCATGGCCGGGCGGGGCGCCGGCGCGCGCATCGTCTTCGACCTCGAGGATGCCATGGGGGCGAGCACCTGCGTCGCCTGCGGCGAGTGCGTGCAGGCCTGCCCGACCGGCGCCCTGATGCCGGCCACGCTGTTGGACGCGGATGGCGTGCTGGCGCACCGCTCCGAGCGCCAGGTGATGAGCCTCTGCCCCTACTGCGGGGTGGGCTGCCAGATCACCTATCACCTCGAGGACGGACGGCTGCTCTACGTCGACGGGCGCGACGGCCCCTCGAACCGCAACCGGCTTTGCGTCAAGGGACGCTTCGGCTTCGATTACGTCTCCCACCCTCACCGCTTGACGCGGCCGCTGATCCGCCGCGACGACGCGGCCAAGGACGCGCACGGCTACGTCGACCCGGCCGACCCCTCGAGCCATTTCCGCGAGGCCAGCTGGGAGGAGGCGCTCGAGGCGGCGGCGGGCGGGCTCGGACGCATCCGCGACGAGCACGGCGGCCAGGCGCTGGCCGGCTTCGGCTCGGCCAAGGGCTCGAACGAGGAGGCCTATCTGTTCCAGAAGCTGGTGCGCACCGGCTTCGGCACCAACAACGTCGATCACTGCACCCGGCTCTGCCACGCCTCCTCGGTGGCGGCGCTGATGGAGGGGATCGGCTCGAGCGCGGTGACCGCGCCGTTCATGGAGGCCACCAACGCCGACGTCATCATCGTCATCGGCGCCAACCCGAGCGAAAACCACCCGGTGGCCGCGACCTTCTTCAAGAACGCGGTCAAGCAGGGCGCTATGCTCATCGTCATCGACCCCCGGGGCCAGGCGCTCAAGCGCCACGCCACCCACATGCTCGAGTTCGAGCCCGGGAGCGACGTGGCGCTCTTGAACGCGCTCATCAACGTGATCATCGTCGAGGAGCTTTACGACCGCCAATACGTGGCCGCCCACACCGAGGGCTTCGAGGCGCTGGCGCAACACATCCGCCCCTTCACGCCCGAGGCCATGGCCGAGATCTGCGGCATCGAGGCCGAGCGCCTGCGCACCGTGGCCCGGACCTACGCCCGGGCCGAGAGGGCGATCATCTTCTGGGGCATGGGCATCTCGCAGTCCGTCCACGGCACCGACAACGCCCGCTGCCTGATCGCGCTCGCACTTCTGACCGGCCACGTCGGACGACCCGGCACCGGGCTCCACCCCCTGCGCGGCCAGAACAACGTGCAAGGGGCCTCGGACGCCGGTCTCATCCCCATGTTCTACCCCGATTACCAGAGCGTCGAGGACGGGCAGGTCAGGGCCCGTTTCGAGGACTTCTGGGGCGCCGAGCTCGAGCCTGAGCGCGGCCTCACCGTGGTCGAGATCATGAATGCCATCTTGGACGGCGAGATCAAGGGCATGCTTATCATGGGCGAGAACCCGGCCATGTCCGACCCCGACGCGGGCCATGCCCGCGAGGCCCTGGCGGCGCTCGAGCACCTGGTGGTGCAGGACATCTTCCTCACCGAGACGGCGCGCCACGCCGACGTGGTGCTGCCGGCCTCGGCCTGGCCCGAGAAGGACGGCACGGTGACGAATACCAACCGCCAGGTGCAGTTGGGACGGGCCGCGCTCGAGCTCCCGGGGGAGGCGCGCCAGGACTGGTGGATCATCCAGGAGATGGCGCGGCGCCTCGGTCTCGACTGGAATTATGGCCACCCGCGCGACGTCTTCGCCGAGCTGCGCCAGGCCATGCCGTCGATCAAGGGCATCAGCTGGGAGCGCCTCGAGCGCGAGGACTCGGTGACCTACCCCTGCGCCTCCGAGGACGATCCGGGCCAGGAGGTGGTGTTCGGCGACGGCTTCCCGACGCCCGAGGGCCGCGGCCGCTTCGTCCCCGCCGACGTGGTCCCACCCGACGAGCGCCCCGACGACGACTACCCCATGGTGCTCACCACCGGACGTCAGCTCGAGCACTGGCACACCGGCGCCATCTCGCGGCGCTCGGGCGTGCTCGACAGTCTCGAGCCCGAGGCGGTGGCGTCGCTGGCGCCGGCCGACCTCCGCCGCCTCGGCATCGCGCCGGGCGAGAAGGTGCGGGTGACGACGCGGCGCGGCGCCATCGAGCTCAAGGCCCGCGGCGACCGGGCGCTGCCCGCGGGCGTCCTGTTCATCCCCTTCTGCTACGCCGAGGCCGCGGCCAACCTGCTCACCAACCCGCAGCTCGACCCCATCGGCAAGATCCCCGAGTTCAAGTACTGCGCCGCCCGGGTCGAGAAGGCGGAGCCCGCGGCGGAAGCGGCCGATTAGAGCGGTTCCGCATTGCTCGGAACCGCTCTCATCTCTTTTCGCTCACGGCAGCGGACCCAAGGGTCCGCGCCTGCGCGGGCGCGCCGGACGACCGGCGGGCCACAAGGGTCCGCGCTGGCGCGGCCTGAGAGCGATTCCAATTGAACTGGAATCGCTCTAGGCGGGGCGGCGGCGAGGGCCGAAGGCCGGGCAAGCGAGGCTGGGGGGCCGCGCTCGCGCCATGAGGATCTGCGTCTATGGCGCCGGCGCCGTCGGCGGCTATCTCGGGGCCAAGCTCGGCGCCGCGGGGGCCGAGGTGACGCTGATCGCCCGCGGCGCCCATCTCGCCGCCATCGCGGCGCAGGGCCTCAGGCTCATCGAAGAGGGCGGCGAGGTGGTGGCGCGGCCCAGGTGTCTGGGCGAGGGCGCCGCGCTCGGGCCCCAGGACTACGTCATCACGACATGGAAGGCCCATTCGGGGCCGGCCGCGGCCGCCGCCATGGCCCCCTTGCTGGGGCCTGAGAGCGCCGTGGTGCCGGCCCTCAACGGCATCCCGTGGTGGTACTTCCATGGCCTCGAGGGGCCCTGGCGCGACCAGCGGCTGGAGAGCGTCGATCCCGGCAGCCGGCAGTGGCGCGAGATCGGGCCCGGCCGCGCCATCGGCTGCGTCGTCCATGGCGCCTTCGAGAGCCTCGCCCCGGGGGTGGTGCGGGCGCGGGGCGGCGCCCGCCTCGAGCTCGGCGAGCCCGACGGCGCGATGAGCCCGCGCCTCGAGGCGTTATGCGGGGCGCTCCGCGCCGCTGGCGTCGAGGCCGAGGCGCAGGGCGACATCCGCCAGCGCCTGTGGGCCAAGCTCTGGGGCAACCTCGCCTTCAACCCGCTCAGCGTGCTGACCCAGGCCACGCTGGAGGACCTCGCGGGCGATGAGGAGGTGCGCGCCGTCGCCCGCGCCATGATGGTCGAGGGCCAAAGGGTAGCGGCGAAGCTTGGCGTCGTGTTCGCCATCGAGGTCGACGAACGCATCCGCCTCGCCGCCGCCGTCGGCGCCCACAAGACCTCGATGTTGCAGGACCTGGAGCAGGGCCGCCGGCTCGAGATCGACGCCCTCAGCGGCGCCGTGGCCGAGCTCGGCCGCCTTACCGGCGTCGCCACGCCGACCATCGACATGGTCTACGCGCTGGTGGTGCGCCGCGCCCGCGAGGCCGGCTGCTACCCCGCCTGAGTGATCGCAAGGAGCGAGCATGAGCCCAGCACCGAGCAATGCCGAGCGCCTCGAGGCCCAATACAACCCGCGCGTCGCGGTGGCCGATTTCGAGCGCTATCTCGACGACTTCGCGGCCCTGAGCCGAGCCGCGCGCGGGCGCCTCGAGGGAACCCTCGACGTGGCCTACGGCGCCTCCGCACTCCAGACCCTCGACATCTTCCCGGCCGCGGGCGAGGTGCCGCCGATCAACCTCTTCATCCACGGCGGCTACTGGCGCGGCCTCGACAAGAGCGACCACAGCTACCTGGCCGAGCCCCTGGTCGCCGCCGGGGCCACCACGGTGGTGCTGAACTACGACCTCTGCCCGAGCGTCAGCGTCGACGACATCGTCGGCCAGGTCCGCGCCGGCGTGGCCTGGGTCTGGCGTCACGGCGCTGAGCTCGGCGGCGATCCCGAGCGGCTCTATCTCTCGGGCCACTCGGCGGGCGGCCACCTGGCAGTGATGGCGATGGCCCACGACTGGGCGGCCCGGGAAGGGCTGCCGGCCGATCTGATCAAGGGCGTAACGGCGGTGAGCGGGGTCTACGACCTGGCCCCGGTGCTCGACATCAGCGTCAATGAGGAGATCGGCCTGACGCCCGAGATGGCGCGGCGCAACAGCCCGCTGCTGGCGCCGCCCCGGCCCGCCTGTCCCCTGCTGCTGGCGATCGGCGAGCGCGAAACGCCGGCCTGGATCGCGCAGTCGGTCGACTTCGCGGCCGCCTGCCGGGCGCGCGGCGTCGATGTCGAGCTGCTGCGGGTGCCGGGCGAGCACCACTTCTCGATCGCCCTCGCCCTGGCCGACCCGACGACGGCGCTCTTTCAGGCCGTGCTCGCCCAGATGGGGCTGGGATGAACATGCGGCTGCTCGAGCTTCCTTGATTTGTCTGGAGAGCCGCGAGGGGATATCGACGCCGAGGAAGTGAAATTCGCTATTGGCGGACATCTCTTCTTTACATCTTGTCCGCTATTAGCGAATATCGGGCGTGAAGCTGGTTATCGAGAGGCACGCGCTAAGGGACCTATGCAAGGCCCCACGGAGGGTAGAAACGACCATCCGTGTGCACCTCAGCGAGATCGCAGCCGACCCTTTCGGAGCGCAGCGAAACGTCACGGTCATCAAGGGGTCGAGCGATACCTTTCGCCTGCGAACCGGCGGCTGGCGCACCCTCTACGAGGTCGACCGGGAGGCGGATGTCGTACGTGTGCTGGCGATCAAGCCACGAGGAGAGGTATACCGATGACCGGGACCGACAAACCGCCGAGCGGCGACCCGAGCGACCTGGTTTGCGAAAAGATCGACAACGACACGCTCATCGCCCGGCTCGGCCAGGCCACGACCTGGGTCGCCCACCGCCCCACGACCAAAACAGGTGGCCCGAGCGGCGAGGTGGTGGTGATCGAGCGCGCCGATTACGAGTCGCTCGTCGCCGCCGCGGAGAACGCCGCCGACCTGGCCGACATTGCGGCGATCAAGGCCCACGTTGCCGAAAAGGACTTTCTCCCGTTCGAGCTGGCGGAGCGCATCCTCGACGGCGTGGCCCCGGTCAGGGTTTGGCGCCTGCACCGCGGCCTCACGGCCCGGGCGCTCGCGGCGCGGGCCGGGATTTCGACGTCCTATCTCTCGGAGATCGAGACCGGCAAGAAGCCGGGCTCGGTCAAGGCTCTTCACGCCCTGGCGACCGCTCTCGAGGTCGATCTGGACGATCTGGTTCCCGATCCGGCTTGAAGCCGACGCCGGTCGGTGCCTCAGTAGCCCAGCGCGCAGCCGTCCTTGCGGGGCTCGGAGCCGGCCGTGAGCACGCCCGAGTCCCAGTCGATCCAGATCGCCTGGCCGCCGCCCAGCGGGACCTCGGCCCGAACCACCTCGTGGCCCAGCGCGGCGAGGCCCTCGGCGACCTCCTCGCCGATCCCCTTCTCGAGCTGAAACGCGCCCTCGAAGTGGAAGCCGCGCGGGCTGTCGAGCGCCTCCTGCGGGTCCATGCCGAAGTCGAGCATGTTGGTGAGCACGTGGGACTGGCCGACGGGCTGGAAGTGACCCCCCATGACCCCGAAGGGCATCACCGCGCGGCCCTCGCGGGTCACCATGGCGGGGATGATGGTGTGCAGCGGCCGCTTGCCGGGGGCGATGCAGTTGGGGTGGCCCGGCTCGACCACGAAGCCCGAGCCGCGGTTGTGGAAGTTGACCCCGGTGTTGGGGCTCATCAGGCCCGAGCCGAAGGAGTGGAAGATCGAGTTGATGAACGAGATGGCGTTGCGCTCCTCGTCCACCACCGTGAGATAGACGGTGTCGGAATGCGCCGGCACCGGCGAGGGGGGTGTTTCGGCCCGCGCCCGGTCGTCGCGGATGCGCCCGCGCAGCTCGGCGGCGAAGGCCGGCGAGAGCAGGCGCTCCACCGGCACCTCGGCCTGGGTCGGATCGGCGACCATCGCGTCCCGCACCTCGTAGGCGAGGCGCGCCGCCTCGGCCTCGAGGTGCAGGCGCTCGACGCCCATCGGCTCGAGGCTCGCAAGGTCGAAGCCCTCGAGGATGTTGAGGATGATCAGGGTGGTGATGCCCTGGCCGTTGGGCGGGCACTCGTGCACCGTGAAGCCGCGGTACCCAGTGCTGATGGGCGCGACGTACTGGCACGCCTGGGCGGCGAAGTCGTCGAGGCTGTGGAGGCCGCCCTGCTCGCGCAGGTAGCCCACCATGTCCTCGGCCACGGCGCCCTGGTAGAAGCCGTCGCGGCCCTCGCGGGCGATCAGCTTGAGGGTCTCGGCGAGCTCGGGAAAGCGCACCACCTGGCCCGCTCGCGGGGCCGCGTCGCGTTTTAGCAGGAGGCGCCGGGCGTTGTCGTCGAGGAGCAGCTTCTCGGCGCTCTGCGCCCAGTCGTGGGCGGTGCGCGGGTGCACCGCGAAGCCGTTCTCGGCGTAGCCGATGGCGGGCTCGAGCAGCCGGTCGAGGCCCAGGGTGCCGTGATCCTCGACGAGGGTGGCCCAGGCGTCGATGGCGCCGGGCACGGTGACGGCGTGAGGGCCGGTGACCGGGATGGCGTCGATGCCCTGCTCGAGATACCACTCGGGCGTCGCCGCGGCCGGGGCCCGGCCCGAGCCGTTGAGGGCGATGATCTGGTCCCGGCCGCGGGGCGCGTAGAGCACGAAGCAGTCGCCGCCGATGCCGGTGGATTGGGGCTCGATGACCGCGAGCACGGCGGAAGCCGCGACCGCCGCGTCGACCGCGTTGCCGCCGTGGCGCAGGGTCTCGATGGCCACCAGGGTCGCCGCCGGCTGCGAGGTCGCGGCCATGGCACCCAGCGCATGGACGGTGGAACGGCCAGGGAGCTGAAAGTCACGCATGCCTGAGGGGCTCCTTCACGGGGCATGATCGGCAGTATGCATGGCCGCGATCGCCTTGCCAACGCACACAATCCTTGGTATTATTATGAGCGGATGCTACTAGATATGGGGTTTCCTGCGGCGGGAACCCCGTCGAAAGCGAGGATCGCCATGAGCGCTGAGATCGCCTTTCCCATCGAGTTGAGGCTGCTGGTGTACAGCGCCTTCATCTGCCTGATTCTGTGGATGCCCTACATCCTGTCCGAGATTTCGGTGCGCGGCGTGAACCGCGCCGTGAGCTATCCCACCGGCGAATACTCGGACCTGCCCGATTGGGCCCAGCGCTGCCAGCGGGCGCACCTGAGCCTGCTCGAGAACCTGGCCCCCTTCGCGGCGCTGGTGCTGGTGGCCCACGCCCTCGACGCCACCAACGCGGCCACCGCGCTGGGCGCCCAGCTCTTCTTCTGGGCCCGGGTGGTTCAGGCCGGGGTTCACATCGCCGGCATCCCGTGGATTCGCACCGTGGCCTTCCTGGTGGGTTGGGTCGGCAACCTGATCATCTTCTGGCAGATCCTGACCTGAGCGAGGCTTGGCGGAGCACGTCGGGCGCCGACGCGGCGCCCGGCTGAGCTTGCGCGGAGCTTGGGCCGGGCCCAGCGTTCACGGTGTGAACATTGGGTTGGGCGCGGCGGTTGCAAGATCGCTCACGGCGCGCCCCGATGGCGATCGGCATGGATCGGCGTGCCGCCACCACGCCCCGGCCCCGTTAAGATCGGCTTGAAGGCCTTGGGGATTTCGCCGCCCTACTCCGCCGCCTCGCGGCCGCCGGCCCGGGGCTTCTCGGGCACCGCCGCCTGGCGCAGCTCGGCGAGCTCCTCGCCCGCGCGCTCGGCGAGTCGGAAGGCCTGGTCCTTGGCGGCCAGGTACTGCTCGGGCCAGGCCTGGTCCTCGAAGCCGTAGTGGGCCGAAGCGTGGAGCGTGAAGTAGGGCTCCGAGAGGTGGCGCCGCGCCAGCGCGCAGAGGTCGGCGCGGCCCGAGACGATGATGGTGTTGACCTGGTCGGCCGAGGTGATGGCGCCCACCGCCATGGTCGGCATGCCGACCTCGTGGCGGATGCGATCGGCGAACGGGGTCTGGTACATGCGCCCGTAGACGGGCTCGGAGGCCGGGCTGGTCTGGCCCGAGGAGACGTCGATGAGGTCGCAGCCGTGGTCTTTCAGGAGCCGCGCGACCTCGACCGAGTCCTCAGGTCTCAGGCCGCCCTCGATCCAATCGCTGGCCGAGATGCGCACCGACATCGGTTTCTCCTCGGGCCAGGCCGCGCGCACCGCGTCGAAGACCTCGAGCGGGAAGCGCATGCGGCCCTCGAGAGCGCCGCCATAGGCGTCCTGGCGCCGGTTGGTGACCGGCGAGATGAAGGAGGCGAGCAGGTAGCCGTGGGCCATGTGGAGCTCGAGCATGTCGAAGCCCGCCTCCTCGGCCCAGCGCGCGGCGCGCACGAAGTCGTCCCGCACGCGCTCCATGTCGGCCCGCTCCATCGCCCGCGGCACCTGGCTGTGGGGGTAGTAGGGGATCGCCGAGGCCGAGAGCAGCGGCCAGTTGCCGCTCGGCAAGGGCTCGCCGTCGCCCTCCCACGAGAGCCGGGTCGAGCCCTTGCGCCCGGCGTGCCCCAGCTGCATGCAGATCTTGGCGCGGCTGTTGGCGTGCACGAAGCCGACGATGCGCTGCCACGCCGCCATGTGCTCGGGCTTGTAGAGGCCAGTGCAGCCCGGGCTGATGCGCGCCTCGGCCGAGACGTTGGTCATCTCGGCGTAGACCAGGCCGGCGCCGCCGATGGCGCGCGAGCCCAGGTGCACCAGGTGCCAGTCGTTGGGCGTGCCGTCGTCGGCCGAGTACTCGCACATGGGCGAGACCACGACCCGGTTCTCGAGCGTCATGCCGCGTAGCCGGAAGGGCGTGAACATGGGCGGCGGCGGCGGCTCGAGGGGCAGATCGAGGCCGCTTTCGTCGCGCACCTTGAGCGCGAACCAGCGGTCGACGGCGGCGATGAAGCCCTCGTCGCGGAGCTTCAGGTTCTCGTAGGTGATGCGTTTCGAGCGGGTGAGCAGGCTGATCGCGAACTGCACCGGCACCAGCCCCCGGTAGCGCTCGGTGTCCTCGAACCAGCCGAGGCTGGTCTCGGCGGTGCGCTGGAGCCGCGCCACCTCGTCCTTGCGCTCGCCGTCGTAGCGCTCGAGCGCGGGCCCCAGCGCACCCTGCTCGCGGATGGCGTCGGCCAGCGCGATGGCGTCCTCCATCGCCAGCTTGGTGCCCGAGCCGATCGAGAAGTGCGCGGTGTGCACCGCGTCCCCCATCAGCACCACGTTGTCGTGGTACCAGCGCTGGTTGCGCACGGTGGGAAAGGTGCGCCACAACGACATGTTGGTGAGCAGGCGGTGGCCGCCCAAATCGGGCGCGAACAGGGCCTCGCAATAGGCCACGGTGTCGGCCTCGCCGGCCTTGTCGAGACCGGCCTTGCGCCAGGTCTCCTCGGTGCACTCGACGATGAAGGTGGAGTGCTTGGCCTCGTACTGGTAGGCGTGGACCCGGAACAGGCCGTGCTCGCTCTCGCGGAAGAAGAAGGTGAAGGCGTCGAGCGGCAGGGTGGAGCCCAGCCACACGAACTTGTTCTTGCGCCAGTCGAGGCTGGGGCGGAAGTGCTCCTTGTAGCGCTCGCGCACGAGGCTGTTGGCGCCGTCCGCGCCGACCAGCAGGTCGGCGTGCGCAAAGCGCTCGAGGTCGTCGATCTCGGCCTCGTATTGGAGCTCGACGCCGAGCCCGGCGCAGCGCGCCTGCAGAATGCCGAGCAGCTTCTGGCGCGAGAGGCCGCAGAAGCCATGGCCGCCCGAGCGCGTGACCTGGCCCTGGAAGTGGACGTCGATCTGGTCCCAGTAGGCGAAGTTGTCGACGATCTGGTGATAGGACTCGGGGTCCGCCTCGCGGAAGTTGCCGAGGGTCTCGTCGGAGAAGACGACGCCGAAGCCGAAGGTGTCGTCGGCCCGGTTGCGCTCGTAGACGGTGATCTGGTGGGCGCGATCGGCCTTCTTCATCAGCAGCGCGAAATAGAGCCCGGCGGGACCGCCGCCGATGATGACGATCTTCATCGCTGACCTCTCAGTCCTCTCGGAGGGCCCCCAGTACCAGGCGGGGGGGAGCCGGGCGGGGACGCCGCCCGCCACCACGCACCGGCGAATTATTTTAGGTCTAAAATAAATTCCGGCAAGCGTGGTGATGGCTTCTCGCGGCCGGGCGAGGCGACGGCTCGCGGCGCTGCCGCCCGAGCGTCACGCCCGCACCGTTGACCGCGCCGTTGACCGCGCCGGGCCGGGACCGTCAAATGGCGCTTGCGCAAAGAAGGGGGCACCACGATGCCGCAACTGACCCGGGCCCGGGCCGAGCAGGTCCTGAAATCGAGCTTCGCCGAATGGATCCAGGATCTCGACCTCAGGTTCGAGGCGATCGAGCCCGAGCGGCTGCGCATGCGGCTGCCGTTCCAGGAGCGGCTGTTACGCATGGGCGGCATCGTCTGCGGCCAGGCGCTGATGGCCGCGGCCGACACCGCCATGGTGTTCGCCATCGCCAATGCGCTGGGCGAGTTCCGCCCCATGACCACGGTGAGCCAGAGCACCAGCTTCATGCGCCCGGCGACCGAAGGCGACATCATCCTCGAGGTCGCGATCCTCAAACTCGGCCGCAAAGTCGTCTTCGGCGAGGTCACGATGTACGCCGACGGCGAGGACGAGCCGTTGGCCCACGCCGCCTGCACCTACGCGCTGTTGGCCGAGACGTCGTGACCCGACCCGACCCGGGCACCCTGCCGGGGGCGCCCGGCGCCTACGCCCTCGAGATCAGGCTCAAGCGCCCGCTTAAGCTGGCGGTGGCGGCGCTGGGCCTGCCGCGGCTTCGCCCCGGGCGTTACGTCTACCTCGGCAGCGCCCGCGGGCCGGGCGGCATCCGCGCCCGGGTGGGACGCCACCTGAAGGCCCGGAAGATCAAGCGCTGGCACGTCGATCACCTGACCGCGCGGGCAAGCGTCGCCGCCGTGGTGAGCCGAGCGGGCTCAAGCGAGTGCGGCATGGTGCGGGCGCTCATGGCCGCTCCCGGGGTCGCCGTCCCGGTTGCGGGCTTCGGCAGCTCGGACTGCCGCGACTGCCCGGCGCACTTGCTGCGCGTTCCCGATGAGCTCGATCTCGAGGCGGTGCTGTAAGTTAGGTGACAGCGCCGGTGGCGGGACGTTAGGCTGAGCCGTCGTGGCGGCCAGCGCGGTGAGCGGGCTGGCCGCCGCGGTGCCGGAGCGCGAGATGAGATGAGCGTCTTCGATAGGCCTGAGCTCGAGGGCGTGTGGCGCCGCATCGAGCAGCGCGACCTCGACGAGATCCTGGATTTGCACCACAAGTTCGTCGAGGGGACCTTCGGCGGCGGGCGCGCCAACCTCAACCTCTGCGACCTCTCCTACCTCGACTTCGCGGGCCGCGACCTCTCGGGCGCCAACCTCACCGGTGCCCGCTTCAAGAACGCCGACCTCTCGCACCTCAACCTCTACGCCGCCAACCTGTTCGCCTCTGACCTGAGGCGATGCAACCTGAGGGGCGCGGACCTGACGCGGGCCGACCTGCGCGGCGCCAACCTGATGGGCGCCGACCTCACCGACGCCCTACTCGTCGAGGCCGACTTGCGCGACGGCGTGCTCCTGAAGTCGAAACCCGAGGGCGGCCTGGCGCCGGTCAATATCGACGACAGCTCGGTCGAGCTCGGCGAGGCCATTCTGGTCCGCGCCGACCTTACCAGCGCCAAGGCCTCGGGCAGCTTCGTCATGCAGACCGACCTCACCGACGCCGTGCTGCGCAACGTCAAGTTCATCCGCGCCGATTTGAGCAACTCGAATCTCACCGGCTCGAACCTCGAGGGGGCGGACCTCACCGAGGCAAATCTCGAGGGCGCGATCCTGCACGGCGCGGTGCTGCTGGGCGCGGTCCTGAGCAGGACCAACCTCAAAGGTGCCGACCTCATCGGCGCCGTGCTCGACGACGTGAGCTTCGCCACCTCGGAGCTGGGCGAGGCCAAGCTGCCCAGGTCCATCGAGAGCCTGGACAGCTCGATCAAGGACATCATCCTGAGCCACGGCGATTGGATCGCCAGCGGCGGCAAGTCGGGACGGCGGGCCGACCTCTCGACCGTGGATCTCCGCGGTCAGGACCTCTCGGGCCTCAACCTCTCCGCCGCCGAGCTCGGATTCACCGTGCTAAAAGAAGCCAAGCTATCGAAGGCGACCATCATCCTCGCCAACCTCTCGTTCGCCGACCTGCGCTACGCCGACCTCGCCTACGCCGACTTGAGGGGCCTCAAGCTGGTGCGCGCCAACCTTACCGGCGCCAACCTGGTGGGCGTCAACCTGTCGCCGATCACGGTGGCGGGCGCCATCGACAACCTGCTGCCGGCGGACCTCAGCAGCGCCCGCCTGGGCCAGGCCAACCTCGCCGGCGCCAAGCTGCTCGAGGTCGTGCTCGAGGGCGCCGACCTCGAGGACGCGGTGTTGAGGGACGCCGACCTCAGGGGCGCCAACCTGAGGGACGCGAATTTGCAAGGTGCGGACTTGCGCGGCGCCCGGCTCGAGGGCGTCGACAGCCGCGGCGCCAGGGGCATGAAGGTGGATTAGGATTTGTTCTCGTGCTGGGGGGAAAGGCTCACCCTAAAGATTTGCGCTAGTAGCCGGGGGTGGTGAAGGACGCCGGCTGCCGGGACCTCGACCCGACGATAGAATCAAGGCCAAGGCCTCGGCGAATCATCCTTTCACCGAGGGGCCAAAGCGCGAATCAATCTTGCCCGCCAAACGGTCGAAAACAGTCCTTCAACACCCTCAGCCACGAGGCGACATACCGCACTCGGAGACGATAGACTTGGAGCTGGTGTTGGGAATTTCACTTTAAGCCTTTGCCTGACCAGAGCCGTCACACGAAATCACCAATTTCGAAGCAAAAAGAACTGGTTGGAAGCGGCGCTTCCGGCCCTTGGAAACCGCGGTTCCCAGGATGCAGGCCAGGGTTCTCCGAAACGGATTCGATTTCGTACATGCCGCTTCAGTCGAGGTGTTTCCTCGAAAGATCGGCGTGAATTGACTCAAATCAATGCACCTGGGCAAATGCTATCGTTTGGTAGCAAACTAGCCTGTGAAGCACTGGAAGCCCCTGCCGACCTGATGCGTCCGCGGAGAACAGGGAGGTTTGCTGCATTTCCAACATGCATTGGCGAGAGGGTTAAAAAAATGACCCGAGTATTCTCAAGGTTCGTTCGACCGGCCGGATCGGTATTTCTGACGGGTGCGTACTTCGTTTTCCTGGCCGGATTTGCGTTGGCCCAGGATACCGGGAGCGTGGATTCGCCCGCCGACACACTGACGATGCTGCGGGCAGCGCAACGTGTTCAATCTGGCCAGGATTTTTTCAAGGGCGCTCACTTCGTAGGTGCCGAGGTCTGCAAATCCTGCCACGAAAAGCAATACGGTGAATGGCGCAAGACTTGGCACGCAAAAATGGAACGCTGGCCGAGCAAGGATGTCGTAATTGGTGACTTCAATGATCGTGTCGTCACCTACAAGAACGTCGCGGTAAAAGGGAAGGACGGGAAAACTGTAAAACTTACTGTCTCAGTCAAGGCGTTCCAAAAGGACGGGAAGTTCTTCTTTACGGTATTGGACAAGGACAATCCCAAGAACAACCAGACCTTTGAGATCGCAAAGGTCTTGGGCGGAAAATGGGACCAGCATTATGAAATAAAGATAGGCGATAATTACTTGCCCACCCCGCTTCGTTGGTCGGTAGAAGGAGGTGACTGGCTGGCGTCTTCTTACAATCCTAAGTACTGGGTCAAGGACGATGGCACTCCGGACGGCCTTCCCCGCAAAATCGGTGAGCTTCCAAAGTATCGGTTTGCCGAGGCCAAGTGCGCGGGATGCCATACCACCGGCTATGATTATGTTAAAGACGAGGCATCGGGAGTGTGGAAGGCAAAAGGCAAGGGCGAACTCGGCATCGCCTGCGAGAAATGCCACGGCCCCGGCAGTCTCCATGTCAAGGAAGCCAACGCATCCGAGGCCGCCGGCAAGGTCTTGAAGGCAGGCACGTCAACCATCGTCCATCCACTGAAGGAACTCAATCCACTCCAGCAAACCCAGGTCTGCGCTCAATGTCACGGTCGAAATACGAACAAAAAGATCGCGGAAATCGCGTTCCCATTGGGCTTCCTGCCCGGTGACACGGACATGACCAGCCGCTCGATGTTTTGGAGCTACTCCGGCGTTAATAAGAAGAGTCAATATAAGTATTTCTATTCGAACGACTGGGCGAAGCGTAACCGGCAACAGTGGCAGGATTTCACCAAGAGTACCCACTTCAATACGGCCGGTATGAGCTGCTTGACCTGTCACACCTTCCACGGCGAGTGGGAGAACGCTCAACTCCGCATGAAGCCTGAAAAGTTGTGCATCAGTTGTCATTCCGAGAACGGCTATGCCATGCGGCCCAATGCCGAGATGTATGCGGGAAGCCCGATGGAGAAGGCTGGCGTCACATGCGTCGATTGTCATATGGCGAAGATCGGTTACCGCTCAAACAAGACGGCCAATAAACCACACCCATGGGATGTCTCCTCCCATACCTTTATGGTCGCGACACCGGCCTTGCAAGAATCCAGCGGTGTTCGCAGCGCGTGCATGGCGTGTCATCAGGAAGGCAAGAAGGCCTTGCCGCACATAAAGAAGTCGATTGAAGTACCGGTTTTCAGCCTCGATGAATTGCAGGACCTCAGGGCCGATAAACGAGCTACCATTCGATCGTTGGTCGACGAAGTTCGAACCGTGTTGAGAGACATAAAATCAGACCGTGCCTACGTCAAAGCACGGGTTGACCGGGCAAATTCCATGATCAACTTCGTGTTGCTTGATCGCAGCATGGGTCTCCATAATTCCGAAAGAGCGGAGGAGATGCTTCAAGAGGCCCTTAAATTGGCCAATCGCGCTGCGAAGATGAAGTAACGCTCAGCGACCGACTGCAAGCTTAACGGCGCAAAGTTAAGGGGCGGTGTCCGGGCCGCTCCTTTTTTTTAGAGAGAAGAGCCGAAATTTCAGCTCCCGCTTGACGAGCCAACAGCAGGGCGGGAACGCATCGCTCCACGCCTTCAGACGCGCCGATGAATTGTGTCCTGAGAACGGGGTGCGCCAATCTCAAGGTTCCGCTACCCCCCGATCTCAAACAGAGGCGAATCTCGTCGCGAGCGATGTCGGCTGTGGGTTACTTGCCGGCTTTGGGTGGCAAGCCCAAATCCCGATCACGACACCCATTATGAGTATACGTCAGAGCTCGCCCCGCCCGCTCAAGCGGCCGTGGCGCCGTAGTAAAGCGTCACCGTGTGGCGGGCCTCGGCGAAGAAGAGCCAGCGCTCGATCAGCACGCCGGCGCTGGCGAGAAACGCCGCGAGGAGCCCGAGGACCGCGCCTGCCCATCCCGGCAGAGCATTGGTGAGCTCGATCAGCAGGGTCACGAGCAGCAAAAGAAACGGCGCGCCGAACCCGGCCGCGACGGTAATCGCGCGCAGCCGGCTGGCGTGCCTGCGCGCGATCCGGAAGCCCATCTCCTTCTGCAGGTAGTTCTCTTCCGAGTGCGGCGGGTCGAGGAGACGCACCGAACCGAAGCTCCCAAGGCCGGTGGCGCTCTCGGGGCTGGCGGGCGCTTGAGTGCCGTCGATGAAGCGCCAGTAGGCGAGCTTCAGGGGCCAGGCCACCGCGATCGCGAGGGCCGCGATCCCCAGCACCGGCATCTGAGGGACCCCGAACAGCGCCAGGAGCGCGTGGAGCCACAGCGCGCCGGTCATCAGCCCGAGCGCCAGGTAGTTGGCCGGCACCCAGCGGGTGTTCCACTGGTGCACCGGCTTTAGGCTAGCGTAGATCATCGCCGTGCAGCCGAGCGTGAGCAGCGAGAGCACGGCGGTGGCGGCGGCGGCCACGGCGAAGGCTGGCTCGAGGCGCAGGGTGACGGCGGCACCGCCATCCGTCAGCAGCCAGCCGAAGGCGAAGGGGAGCGCGGCGAGGTAGGTGGCGAGCGCCGCCACGCCCTCGCGCGAGAGCCACGACGAGCGCCATTGCGAGAGCGCCCGCCAGGCCCGTTCGGGGCGCCCGAGATGCAAGGTCGAGCTCATCAGCCCGAGCGTAACCAGGGCCAGGGCCAGGACTAGCGCGGTAGCGGCGAAGCCGGTGCCCGAGGGCAAGCGCCCGCTCGCCGCCAGGACGCCCAACAGGGCCAACAGGCCGTAGCCCGCCCCGGACGAGACGGTGAAGACGATGATCGAGAGCGCGGGGTGCACTCAGGCGCTCCCGCTACCCGGGGCCCGAGCTTCGGCGCCGGCCCCCTCGCCCTCCCGCTTCGCGGCGCCAACTCCGGGTGCTGTCATGCCACGCCTAACGCGACAGCACCCGGTCGACCCAGGCCAGAAGCTTGCTCTCGGGCTCGAGCTCGGCCGTCCCGGCGGGGGCAGCGTCGGCGCGCTCGAGGCCGCTGATCCGGGGCCCGGGCGGCAGGTACTTGTTGGTGGGGCGGTAGCCCATCTCGGGCATCAGGTCGTAGCCGTCGCGGCGCGCCACCAGCTTCGAGACCTCCGAGTCCGGATCGCCCAAGTCGCCGAAGTGGCGCGCCGAGACGGGACAGGTGGAGACGCAAGCCGGCACCCGGTCGACCTCGTCGAGGTTCTCATTGTAGATGCGGTCGATGCACAGCGTGCACTTCTTCATCACGCCGGCGTCGGCGTCGTACTCGCGGGCGCCGTAGGGACAGGCCCAGGAGCAGAGCTTGCAGCCGATGCATTTGGCCTCGTCGACCAGCACGATGCCGTCCTCGGCGCGCTTGTAGGAGGCGCCGGTGGGACAGACCGTGACGCAGGCCGCGTCCTCGCAGTGGAGGCACGACTTGGGGAAGTAGACGGTGCGGCCGCCCGCGCCCGTGCCGGCCTCGAAGCCGTGGACGCGGTTGAACCAGACACCGTCGGGGGCCTTGCCGTAGGGCTCGAAGTCGGTGAGCGGGGCCGCGTGGCCGCCCGAGTTCCATTCCTTGCAGATTACCGCGCAGGCATGGCAGCCGACGCAGATGTCGAGGTCGATGACCAGGCCGAGGCGGCGCCCGCCGCCCGCTCGCGGCAAAGACGTCATCTCGGGCCGCCCTGGCCGTCGCGGAAGCGGGCGCCGTAGCGCAGGATGCGGGGCGGCGGCGCCAACCCCGCGGGCGGCGCGATGGCGGCAAGCTGCGGCCAGGTCTCGCCGGCCTCGGCCGGGGCGACCTTCTCGATGCGCACCTTGAGGTCGTACCAGGCGGCCTGGCCGGTGACCGGATCGGCGTTGGCGTAGCGGTAGCCGCCGTCGCCCTCGGGCAGCAGCTCCGAGATCACGTGGTTCAAGAGAAAGCCCCGCTTGGCCTCGGGCGCGTCCGGGTCCAGGTTCCAGGCCCCGGCGCGCTTGCCGATGGCGTTCCAGGTCCACACCGTGTCGCGGTTGACGCCATCCATCAAGCGCACCTGAACCTTGACCCGGGCGTGGTGGCTGATCACCCACACCCAGTCGCCATCGGCGACGCGCAACGCGGCGGCCCGCTCGCGGTGCAGGTAGAGCTGGTTGGAGCTCATGATCTGGCGCTGCCAGGCGTTCTGGGAATCCCACGAGTGGTACATCGCCATGGGCCGCTGGGTGATGGCGTGGAGCGGGAACTCGGTGCCTGAGAGCGCCGCTTCCTCGAACGGCGGGTACCACAGCGGGAGCGGGTCGAAGTAGGTCTCGATGCGCTCGCGCTCGCGCTCGGGCGGGCGCACCGGCCCGTGTCCCTGGGCGGCGAGGCGAAACTTCTGCAGGGTCTCGCTGTAAAGCTGGAGCACCACGGGCGCCGCCTCGCCGATGAAGCCCTTGGCCACCGCGTAATCGAGGTAGTCGCGGTTGGCGTGCTTGAAATACCTGGCGGCCGCGGGTAGCTCGTCGCGCCAGAAGCACTGGTTCTCGACGTAGCGCTCGATTTGATCGGGGTTGGCGGCGCCGCGGCCCTGGGCCGCGCCGGATGCGCCGCGCCAGCCCGCCAGCAGGCCGATGCCGGGCTGGCGCTCGTGGTTGGCGATGTAGTCGGGATAGCCGCCGGGATAGCGCGGCGCGCCCTCCTCGTCCACCAAGCCGGGCAGGCCGAGGCGGGCGCCGAGCTCGAGGAGCACGTCCTGGAAGGGGCGCACGTCGCGCTCGGGCGTCACCACCGGCTGGCGGATCGCGTCCGCCGGACCGTCGGCGTTCGAGATCGGGCGGTCCAAGAGCGAGATGCAGTCGTAGCGCTCGAGATAATCGGTGTCGGGCAGCACCAGATCGGCGTAGGGCACGGTCTCGGAGAAGTAGGCGTCGGCGAGGATCACCCGGCGAATCTTGTAGTCGTCGCTCTCCGGGTCCTTCTCGGTCAACATCTCGAGCACCCCGCCGATGTTCATCGACGAGTTCCAGCCCACGTTGGCCATGAACAGGAAGAGGGTGTCGATGGTGTGGGGATCGCCCTTGGCGGCGTTGGCGATCACCATCTGCATCACGCCGTGGGCGGCGAGCGGCGCCTCCCACGAGTAGGCCTTGTCGATCCTGAGCGGCGCCCCCCGGCGGTCGACCAGGAGGTCGGCGGGAGCGGCGGGAAAGCCCAGCGGCGGCCCCGCCAGGGGCTCGCCGGCGACCACGTCGCCGGGCTTGCCGGCGGGGCGCACGGCCGGCGGGATGGGCTTGGGGAACGGCGGCTTGTAGCGGAAGCCGCCGGGGCAGTCGATGGCGCCCAAGAGCATCTGCAAGAGGTGCAGCGCGCGGCAGGTATGGAAGCCGTTGGAGTGCGCCGCGATCCCGCGCATGGCGTGGAAGCTCACCGGCCGCCCCACCATGCGCTCGTGGCGGCGCCCGGCCCAGTCGGTCCACGGCACCTCGAGCACCACCTCTTGCTCGAAGGCGGCTTGCGCCAACTCGGCGGCGAGGCGGCGGATGGTCGCGCCCGGCACCCCGGTGCGCTCGGCCACCCGCTCGGGCGCGTAGGCCGGCTCCAGCACGCGCCCGGCCATCAGCTCGAAGGCGGGCCGCGCGGAGCGGCCGTCGGCGAGGCTGAAGGCGCCGACCAGGGCCGCCTTGACGCCCGGCGTCATGGCGTCGGCGGGCGCCTCGAGCTCGGTATCCCAGCACAGCGGCCGGCCCTCGGCGTCGCGCGCGAAGAGCCCGTGATCGGCGGCGCCCTCGTCGTCGACCACCAGCCAGGAGGCGTTGGTGTAGCGCCCCAGGTAATCGAAGTCGACCTTGTCGGCGATCAGCAGCTCGCGCATCAGCGCCATGATCAAGAGGCCGTCGCTGCCCGGCGTGATGGCGATCCATTCGTCGGCGACGGCCGAGTATCCGGTGCGCACCGGGTTCACGGAGACGAACTTGGCACCCGACCGGCGCAGCTTGTTGAGACCGATCTTGATGGGGTTCGAATCGTGGTCCTCGGCGACGCCGAACATCATGAAGTAGCGCGCCCGCTCCCAGTCCGGCTCGCCGAACTCCCAGAACGAGCCGCCGATGGTGTAGAGCCCGGCGGCGGCCACGTTGACCGAGCAGAAGCCGCCGTGGGCGGCGTAGTTGGGGGTCCCGAACTGGCTCGCCCACCAGCCGGTGAGGGCCTGGCTCTGGTCGCGCCCGGTGAAGAAGGCGAGCTTGCGCGGATCGCTCTTGCGCACCTCGCCCAACCAGCGGGCGGCGATGCCGAGCGCGTCCTGCCACTCGATCTCGCGGAACTCGCCGGCGCCGCGCTCGCCGATCCTGAGCAGCGGCTTCTCGAGCCTGGCCGGCGAGTGGTGCTTCATGATCCCGGCCGCGCCTTTGGCGCAGAGCACGCCGCGGTTCACGGGATGGTCGCGGTTGCCCTCGATGTAGCGGATCTGGCCGTCGCGGAGGTGCACCTTGATGCCGCAACGGCAGGCACACATGTAGCAGGTGGTGTACTTGACCTCGTCCGAGACCGGAGGCGAGGTGTCGACTCTCGGCTCGCGCATGCTTTCCGGCTGTGCGCCCCCCTCGAGGCGTGGAGCCGGCGGCAGGCCGGCCCCACTTCCACAAGCTAAGATGTCTCAGTCCAAGAGCGCCGGCAAGGGGCGCCGCGCTCGAGCCTCCTATTCGACCCTGAGCTCGGCCACGCCCAGTCCCTCGATCGACATTTCCGCCCGATCGCCCGGGCTCAGGAACTTGGTGGTGACGATGCTCCCGGTCATCACCACCATGCCGCGCTCGAGGCCCAGGCCACGTTCCCCGAGCGCGCTGGCGAGCCAGGCCAGGGGCTCGAGGGGATGGCCCATGACGTCGCCGCCCCGGCCCTCGCCCACCAGCGCGCCGTTGATGGTGAGCTCGCCGCGCGCCCCGGCGAGGTCGAGATCGCGCCACTCGCCGAGCGCGGCGCCGAGCACGATGCCCGCGTTCCACGAGTTCTCGGCGACACAGGCGAGGATGTCGACGCCGGCGTAATCGACCGCCCGATCCTCGATCAGCTCGAAGGCCGGCGCGCAACTCGCGACCGCCCCGGCCACGGCGTCGCGGTCGTAGGGCGCGCCCGAGGCCGGCAGGTCCCGGCCGAGACGCACCGCGACCTCGCACTCGATGCCGAGGCGGACGAAATCGGCGGCCTTGAGCGTCGCCGGCGAGCTGTGGACCCGGGTGGAGAAGATCGCGCCGGCGATGGGATGGTCGAAGTTGGCCATGCGCTGCATCACCTCGGAGGTGAGGCCGATCTTGTAGCCCGCGATCTCGCCCGCGCCGTCGCCCGCGAGAAGCTCCTGAAAGACCGCCTGGGCGGCGTAGGCCTCGGCCTCGGTGCGCGGCCTGAAGTCCTCGGGCATGGGCCGGGAGCGTGCCCGTGCCTTGTGTTCGTCGAACAGAAATTGGGCCGCCCGCTCGGCCGCCGTGTCGTCCGCCATCGCACACCTCCCCGTCGCCTCGCCGTGCCCGCACGATAACAGCTCGCCGGATGAGTGTCGGCATTTGCCTCCGGGCTGCTACACTGCCGCTTACCATCGACGAGTAGCGGGAGCCCTCGTGTCGCCCCACCCCAGCAGCCCCAGCCAGGCGCCCGAGCGCGACGACCGGCGCTACCCGGAGCGCCCGCTGGTCGGCGTCGGCGTGGTGGTGTGGCGCGACCACCAGGTGCTCCTGATCAAGCGCGGCAAGCCGCCGCGCCAGGGGATGTGGAGCCTGCCCGGCGGCCTCCAGCAGCTCGGCGAGACCGTGTTCGAGGCGGCGCGGCGCGAGGTCCGCGAGGAGACCGGCCTCGAGATCGAGGTCATCGACGTGGTCGCCGTGGTCGATTCGATCACACGCGACGACGATGGCCGGGTGCGCTACCACTACACCCTGGTCGACGTGCTCGCCGAGTGGCGCGCGGGCGAGGCGCGGGCCCAGGACGATGCCGCCGACGCCACCTGGGCGACAACGGGCGAGCTTGCAAGCTTCGAGCTCTGGGACGAGACCGTGCGGGTGATCGGCCTCGCCGCCGAGCGACGCACCAAGGCCGACGTCCGAGGGGCCGCCCGCCGGCCGGGTTGACCGCGGTCGGCGCTTGACCGCAATCTGTCCTCGGCATGGCAATTCCGTGACATGACCCCTCACCCTCCCACTCCGCCCACTTAGGAGAGAGGGCCGGGGTGAGGGGGTGGGCGCATGGGGGGACGGCGGTGACGGGGACGGGCGGCTGGCGGGTCGGCGCCGACATCGGCGGCACCTTCACCGATGTGGTGGCGGTGGCGCCCGCGCGCGGCTTGATGCGCGTCGCCAAGGTGCCGAGCCGGCCCCAGGATCCGCTCGCCGGGCTGCTGGCGGCGCTCGAGGCGGTCGACCTCGAGTGGGCCCAAGTCGACGACCTGATCCACGGCACCACGCTGGTCACCAACGCCATCATCGAGGACAAGCTGGCCCGCGTGGCGCTGGTGACCACCGAGGGCTTCGCCGACACCCTGGCGATCGCGCGCCAGAACCGCCGCCACCTCTACCGCCTCGACCTCAAGCCCAAGCTCGAGCCCCAGGTGGCGGAGGCCTTGCGCCTCGAGGTCGCCGAGCGCGTCGGCCCGGACGGCGCCGTGCTGGTGGCGCTGGAGCCCGCGGCGACCGAGGCCGTGGCGCGCGCAGTCGAGCAATCGGGGCCTGAGGCGGTGGCGGTGTGCCTCATCCACGCCTACGCCAACCCGAGCCACGAGGAGGCGCTGGGCGCGCGCTTGCGCGGCGTTACCCGCCACGTCTCGCTCTCGCACCGGGTCAACCCGGAGGCGCGGGAGTACGAGCGCAGCGTCGCCACCGTCCTCAACGCCGGCGTCATGCCCCTGGTCGCCGGCTATCTCGAGCGCCTCGAGGCGGAGAACACCGGCAGCGCCCGGGTGCACTTCTTTCACTCGGCCGGCGGCATGGCGCCGCCCGGCGCGCTCGCCGAGCGGCCCCTGGCGCTGGCCCTCTCGGGCCCCGCCGCGGGGGTCGCTGCGGCGGCGCGGGTGAGCGCCAAGCTCGGGCTCGAGGAGGCCATCAGCTTCGACATGGGCGGCACCACCACCGATGTCTGCCTGATCATCTCGGGTCGCGCCGAGGTGCGCTCGAACCGCCTCGTCGCCGAGCGGCCGTTGCGCCAGCCCATGGTCGCGGTCGAGACCATCGGCGCCGGCGGGGGCTCGATCGCCCGCGCCGAAGCCGGCGCCATGCGTGTCGGGCCAGAGAGCGCCGGCGCCGATCCGGGCCCGGCGTGTTACGCCCAGGGCGGTGAGCGGCCCACCGTCACCGACGCCAACCTGGTGCTGGGATACCTCAGCGACAAGCGCCTGCTGGGGGGCGAGATCCGCCTTGAGCTCGAGGCCGCGCGCCAGGCCCTCGAGCCGCTTGCCCGCGAGCTCGAGGTCAGTACGCCCGAGCTGGCGCTCGGCATCCACCAGGTCGCCAACGCCAACATGACGCGGGCGCTGCGGCGCGTGACGGTGGAGCGGGGCGTCGACGCCCGGCGCTGCGCCCTGCTCGCCTTCGGTGGCGCGGGGCCGCTCCACGCCGCCGGCCTGGCGGCCGAGTTCGGCATCGGCCGGGTGATCGTGCCGGCGCTCTCCAGCGTCTTCTCGGCCTTCGGCTGCCTCGCCGCCGAGCCCAGCTACGCCCAGCAGCAGACCCTGAGGATGGCGAGCGCGGCGTGGGACGGGGCGCGAATCGAGGCGGTGCGGACAAGCCTGATCGGGCAGATCTCGCCACCCCTGCGCGAAGCCGGAAACGAGCTCGACCTGGTCCTCGACGAGGTCGCCCAGGTGCGCTACGCCGGCCAGAGCTACGCCGTCGAGGTGCCCTACGCCTGGCCTCTCGATCCCGCCCAGTTGGGCCGCGACTTCCGCCGCATCCATCACCAGCTTTACGGCTTCGCCAGCGACGAGCCGTGGGAGCTCCAGGGCCTGAGGCTGCGCCTCTCGGCACCCATCGAGCTCGCCTTCGACGGCCTCGCGGCCGAGCGCGGCGGCGCCGTGGCGGCCACCGCCGAGGCCACGGCCGAGTCCCTGTGCTGGTTCGAGGCCGGCGCCGCGGTGGCCACGCCGCGCTATGACCGCGGCGGCCTCGCCCCGGGCTGGCAAACGCTGGGCCCGGCGATCGTCGAGGACGACTGGTCGACGGTGCTGGTGCCGCCGGGCACCCGGGCCTCGGTCGACGAGGCCTGCCACCTCCATCTCGAGCTCGGGCCCCAACCATGAGCCCCGACCCCTTCACCGTCGAGATCATCCGCAACGCCCTCTCGGCGATCGCCGAGGAGATGAGCCTGGTGGTGATGCGCTCGGCGCGCTCGCCGCTCTTGCGCGAGGCCGGCGACCTCTCCTCCGCCCTCACCGACTCGAGCGGCGCGCTCATCGCCCAGGGCCGCGACATCCCCATTCACCTCGGCGTCATGAGCTTCACCGTGACCGAGTTCTTGAAGCGCGTGGCCCCCGATCGGCTCGCGCCCGGCGACGTCTGGCTCCTCAACCTGCCCGAGGTGGGCGGCAACCATCTGCCCGACGTCAAGGCGATCCGGCCGATCTTCTGGCACCACCGGCTCCAGGCCTTCGCCGTGAGCCTGGCCCATTGGGCCGACATCGGCGGCGCCGTGGCCGGCAGCTACGTGGCCGACGCCAGCGACGCCTGGCAGGAGGGCCTGCGCATCCCGCCCTTGCGGCTGATCACGGCCGCGGGCCCCGACCGCGAGAAGCTCGACTTCGTCCTCGCCAACCTGAGGGGCGCGACCGAGCGCGAGGGCGACATCATGGCCCAGGTGGCGGCGACGCTGGCCGCCGAGCGCCGGCTCGGCGAGCTCTTCGAGCGCTTCGGCGCCGAGCTCATAGAGAGCGCCATCGCCATCCTTAACGACCAGTCCGAGGCCGGCATCCGCGAGGCCATCGCGGGCCTCCCCCGGGGCTGCTTCGAGGGCGAGGACTGGCTCGACGACGACGGCACGGGAAGCCCGCCGATCGCCATCCGGGTGCGGCTCGAGCTCGACGGCGAGCGGGCGCGCTTCGACTTCTCAGGGAGCGACGACGCCACCCGGGGGCCGGTCAACACCACGCCCTACATCGCCGCCGCGGCCGCCTTTTACGCCATCAAGACCCTGGCGGCGCCCGAGATCGCCCCCAACGCCGGTTGCTACCGGCCGCTCGAGATCATCACCCGCCCGGGCTCGGTGCTCGATCCCGGGCCCGAGCGGCCGGTGGTGGGCGGCAACCACGAGACCTCGCAGCGCCTGGTCGACGCCATCTTCCTGGCGCTGGAGCCGGTGCTGGCCGAGCGGCTCTCGGCCGGCGGGCCCACCACCTCAGGGCTGGTGCTGTGCAGCGGGCGGCGCGCCGACGGCGTCTGGTCGACCTTTTACGAGACCCACGGCGGCGGCGAGGGCGCGCGCGCCGACCGCGACGGCATGGCGGTGGTGCGGGTGCACATGTCGAACGTGATGAACACCCCGGCCGAGGTCGTCGAGGCCGAGTATCCGATCCGCGTCGTGCGCCAGGCGCTGCGCCGGGGCTCGGGCGGCGCCGGCGCCCACCGCGGCGGCGACGGGCTGATCCGAGAGTACCTGGTGATGGCCGAGGAGGCGATGCTGACGACCATGTTCGAGCGCCGCGTGATCCCTCCCTATGGCCTCGTCGGCGGCGAGCCGGGCGCCCCCTTCCGGGTCACCATCGTGCGCGCGGACGGTGAGCGCTTCGAGGCCCCCGGCAAGGCCAACCTCACTTTGAGCCGCGGCGACCGCTTCATCGTCGAGAGCTGCGGCGGCGGCGGCTACGGCGCGCCGCCCAAGTCCAAGGAGAAATCGACGTCATGAGACTGATGAGCAAGACCGCGATCATCACCGGCCCGGCCAAGGGCATGGGCCGCGCCATCACCGAGACCCTGGCCCGCGAGGGCGCCGACCTGGTGCTGGCGGCGCGCGACACCGCGGCCATCGACGAGGTCGCCGGGGCGGTGCGCGGCATGGGCCGCAAGGCCGAGGTGGTGCAGACGGACGTGCGCGAGGCGGCAGAGGTGAAGGCGATGGTCGAGCGCGCGCTCGAGCTCTTCGAGGGCCGCGTCGATATCCTGGTCAACGTCGCCGGCATCACCGGGCCGGTCGAGACTCCGGTGTGGGAGATCGAGGCGGAAGACTTCGACGCCGTGCTGGCGGTCAACGTCCGCGGCACCTTTCTGCCGATCAAGTACGTGCTGCCCGCGATGATCGCGCGCAAGAGCGGCAAGATCATCAACATCGGCGGCACCTCGGGGCTGCGCGGCTATCGCTTCCGCACCGCCTACAGCGCCTCGAAGTGGGCGGTTCGCGGCCTCACCCGCACCGTGGCGCTCGATGTCGGCGAGCACAACATCAACGTCAACGTGGTCTGCCCCGGCATCGTGCACACCCAGCGCATGGACAAGCTGGTCACCGAGAAGGCGCGGGTGCGGGGCTGGACCGAGGCCCAGGTCTACGACGAGTACGTCGACGAGATGGCCTTGAAACGCGTCTCCGAGCCCCAGGACGTGGCCAACCTGGTGCTCTTCCTGGCCTCCGACGAGAGCCGCAACATCACCGGCCAGGAGCTCACCGTCGATGGCGGCTGGGACGTTTAGGGGAGGGTTTGAAACCCTCCCCTACAGGGCGGCGCGGCGCGACGCCGTGCCGCATGACCGCCCGTCCGCGGCTTGATATGATCGCCGGCCGGGGCGCCCCGGAGCGGTTGTGACGGCACCATGCTGAGCGAATTCGATCTCGAGCTTCCAGACTCGCTGGAGGAGGCACTCGACGCCCTGGCCGAGGGCGGCGATGGCGTGGCGCCGCTCGCCGGCGGCACCAACCTGCTGGTGGACTTGAGGGCGCGGCGGGCCTCGCACGACCGTCTGGTGGGGCTCTCCCGGATCGCCGGACTGAATGGTATCGGGGAAGCGAACGGCACCTTGCGCCTCGGCGCCGGGACCACGGTGAGCGCCCTCATCCGCAGCCCGCTGATCGCGGTAGAGGCGCCGGCGCTGGCCGCCGCGGCGCGGGTCTTCGGCGGCGCCATGGTGCGCAACGTGGCCACGGTGGCGGGCAACATTTGCTACGCCTCGCCGGCCGCCGACCTGGTGCCGCCGCTGATGGCGCTCGACGCCGAGGTCAGCTTAAGGAGCATGGGGACAAGCCGCACCCTGCCCCTCGACGGCTTCTTCCTCGGCGTGCGCGAGACCCGGCGCCGGAGCGACGAGCTCCTCACCGAGATCCGCTGGCCCGCAAGGCCCGGGTCCTCGGCCGACCTCTTCTACAAGATCGGTCTCAGGAAGGGCGACGCCATCACCGTCGCCTGCGTGGCGGTCTCCTTGAGCGCCGAGGCCGGAGCTTGCAGCCGCGCCCGCATCGTCCTCGGTGCGGTGGCCCCGGTGGTGCTGCGCGCCAGGGAAGCCGAGGCCGTGCTCGAGGGCGCGCGCCTCGATCCCGCGACCATCCACCAGGCCGCCGCCCGGGCGGCGGCGGCGAGCCAACCGATCGACGATATCCGCGCCTCGGCCGAGTATCGGCGCCACCTCGTCGAGGTGCTGACGCGGCGCCTGCTCAGCCAGGCCTGGGCGGCGTTGAGCTGAAGGAGAGATGACGGGAATGGAGAAACGCACCATCGTCCTCGAGGTCAACGGCGAGCGCCGTGAGACCGCGTTGCATCCCAACGTTACCCTGCTCGAGGGCCTGCGCGGGCTCGGCTACTTCGAGGTCAAGCGCGGCTGCGAGAAGGGCGACTGCGGCGCCTGCGCGGTGCTGGTCGAGGGCGAGGCGGTGGATAGCTGCCTGATGCTGGCCTGGGCGGCCGAGGGGAGGCGCATCACCACCGTCGCCGGGCTCGGCGACGCCGACGCCCCCCATCCCCTGCAGGCGGCCTTCATCGCGGGCGGCGCGGTGCAGTGCGGCTACTGCATCCCGGGCATGATCATCGCCGCCAAGGTGCTCATCGACGAGCACCCGGAGCCTTCGGACCAGCAGATCCGCGCCGGGCTCGGCGGCAACCTCTGCCGCTGCACCGGCTTTACCCGCATCTTCGCCGCCGTGCGCGAGGCCGCGGCGGAGCTCCGCGCCGAGGGAGAGAGGGCGTGAGCGACGAGCCGGCGAGCGCCGCCCCGGAGGTCAACGTCCCCGCCTACCGCCAGGTGGGCAGCCCGCTGGCACGCATCGACGCGCCCGGCAAGGCCCTGGGCGGGACCCGCTTCGCCGGCGACTTCACCATGCCGGGCATGCTCCACGCCAAGGTGCTGAGGAGCACCGAGGCCTCGGCCCGCCTCACTCGGGTGGACGCGGCGCGGGCGCGCGAGCTCGAGGGGGTGCGCGCCGTGCTCACCGCCCACGACCTCCCCGACCGCCTGGTCACCACCGACATCCCCGGCCAGACCGGCAACAAGGAGCTCAAGACCGCCCAGCCCATCCTGGCCAAGGACCGGGTCAAGCATCACGGCGAGCCGATCGCGCTGGTCGCCGCCGATACCCTGGCCGCCGCCGAACGCGCGCTCGACCTCATCGAGGTCGAGTACGAGCCCCTGCCCGGCGTCTTCGACCCGCTCGAGGCGCGGCAGCCCGGGGCGCCCGTGGTCTACGGCGAGGACAACCTGGTGGCGCGGCACAAGATCCGCAAGGGCGACTTGGACAAGGGCTTCGCCGAGGCCGACCGGGTGGTCGAGAACCACTTTCGCACCCAGCTCATCGAGCACGCCTTCCTCGAGCCCGAGGTCGGGCTCGCCTGGGTCGACGAGAACGAGGTCATCAACATCCGCCTCAGCACCCAGGTGGTGGAGCACTTCCGCGCCACCGCCGACGCCCTCGGCCTGCCCCACAACAAGATCCACGTCCGCGGCATGATGGTGGGCGGCGGCTTCGGCGGGAAGGAGAACATCACCGTCGAGGTCTTCCTCGCCCTCCTGGCCCAGGCGACGCGACGCCCGGTGCGCCTCGAGTTCAGCCGCGAGGACTCCTTCCTCGGCCACGGCAAGCGCCACCCCTTTACGCTGGGCTACCGCACCGGCGTCACGGCGGAGGGCAAGATCACGGCGCTCGAAGTGAAGATCACGGCCGATGCCGGCGCCTATGCGTCGCTCAGCCCCTACGTGCTGCTCTACGCCGCGGTGGCCGCGCCCGGCCCCTACCGGATCGACAACCTGTGGGTCGACGCCGAGGCCTATGCCACCAACAACCTGCCCGGCGACGCCTTCCGCGGCTTCGGCGCCGCCCAGGCCTGCGTCGCCTACGAGCAGCAGATGGACGAGATCGCGAAGGCGCTCGACCTCGACCGCCTCGAGCTCCGGCGCCGCAACTTCATCCGCACCGGCGACGCCAACGCCACCGGGCAGACGATCGAGAGCGCGGTGTGGACCGAGGACTGCATGAGCAGGGCCTGGGCGGCGCTGGGCCAGCGCACCGCGGACGAGGGCGCGGTGAAGGTGGGGCGGGGCCTGGCCTGCTATCAGCAGAGCTACGGCCGCATCACCTGGTTCCACGACACCTCGGAGGCCTGGGTCGGGGTCGAGATCGACGGCACCGTGCAGGTCCGCTCGGGCGTCCCCGACATCGGCGCCGGGCAGGTCTCGGCGCTCGCTCAGATCGCCGCCGAGCTGCTGGGCGTGGCCACCGCCGAGGTCGTGATCTACCACTCGGACTCGGCGCTGACGCCGCTCTCGGGCACCACCACGGCGACGCGACAGCTCTATATGTCGGGTAACGCGGTGCGCCTCGCGGCCGAGGCGGTGCGGGCGCGGCTGGTGGAGCGGGCGGCGCGGCACCTCCACGTCGAGCCCGACACCGTCGACCTCGCCCGCTCGCGGGCCTTCGTCACCGCGGACCCCGACAAGGCGATGAGCTTGAAGGAGCTCGCGGGGCTGTGCGCGGCGGACGGCATCGCGCGCTCGGAGCTCGCCCTTTTCCGCGCCCCCTTCAGCGAAGGCCTCGATCCCGAGACCGGCCAGGGCCGCGTGTTCCCGGACTTCACCTTCGGCGCCCATGCGGTCGAGCTCGCGGTCGATACCGAGACCGGCGAGGTCACGGTGCTGAAAAGCGTCGGCGCCCACGACGTCGGCCAGGCCATCAACCCGGCGGCGGTGGCGGGCCAGATCGAGGGCGGGGCGCTGATGGGACAGGGTTACGCGCTCTCGGAGGAGTTGCGCCTGGACGAAGGCCGGCTCTTGACCCCGTCCTTGAGCGAGTACCTGATCCCGGTGGCCGAGGACGTGCCGGAGATCACGGCGATCATCCTCGAATCGCGCTCCGGCGTCGGCCCCTTCGGCGCCAAGGGCATCGGCGAGCCCTCGCTCACCCCGGTGGCCCCGGCCATCGCCAACGCCGTCGCCGACGCCATCGGCGTCCGCATAGCCGAGCTCCCGATCACGCCCGAGAAGGTGGTCAAGGCGCTGGCCAGGGCCTCCTGAGGGGGGCCGGATGGCGCGGGCTCTTCGAAGACGGTCGCGGCTCGTTAGCAGCGGCGGCTCTCAGGCGGCGATCTCCTTGCGCGGCCGGCCGATGCGGCGGGGCCGGTAGAGAGCATCGAGGATGGCCTTGTCCTCGGCGATCGAGCGGCAGGCGATCTGCACCGCCTTAGGGATGGCGCGGCCGCGGCGGTAGTTCTTGATGGTGGTCGCTGTCACGCCGAGGACATCGGCGGCCTCTTGGATGGAGAGCTTTTCGGCCTTTTGCCATTGGGCGAAGTCCTCGGCGGTCATGTCCCGCTGCTCGCGCGCCAGGCGATGGAGGGTGTGGGCGGCGTAGTCGAGGCCGTTCGGCCAGCCGATGGCCCAGCCGTAGGTGATCGCCCGGACCTTGCGAAACTCCGCCGGGTCGCGGAGCGGCGTGAAGTGCCGGCTGCGGAAGACGAGGCCCGTGAGGTCGACGGTGTCGAGGCGGTTGTTGGTCCAGCGCACCACCACTGTGTAAGGCTTTTCGTCCGGTCGGATGGAGCGGATGCGCGGGTCATAGGGTTTCATGGCACCTCTCCTTCAACGGTACTGGGCCCAAAACCGGTCGAGCAGGGCGCGGTTTGCCAAGGCCCAACGGCGGACCCGGCGGAGCACGCCATGGGGCAGATCGCCGCCGATGATGCTCGGATCCTCGATCGTCACACCGGCGTGGAAATCCGGCCCGACGACGTGGAAATGGGGCGGGTTGTGATCCTCGAAGTAGATATGGATCGAAAAGCTCCCGAAGTCGTGAATTCTCGGCATCGCCCGCGTCTCGCTGATTTAAATATAGGGCAATTAACGCCCAGTGTAAATAAGGCTGGGCAATTTTTCCCCCGAATTAATAATGTCATCGCAAGAGCTGTGCCGGGCATGTGAGGGGAGCGCCGGCGCGCGGTCGCCGCGCCCCGGCACCCGATAAATCAGGGAGGAAACCAGCGGTTTCCTCCCTGTCGCGGGCGATACCGGCCATCACCGTCGCCGTCGCCGACGCCATCGGGGTGCGCGTCGGGGAGCTCCCGATCACGCCCGAGAAGGTGGTCAAGGCGCTCGACATCGCCGTGCCCTCGGGTCGCATCACCGACATCCTCAATGGTCGGCGCTCGATCAGCGCCGACGGCGCCGTCCGCCTGGGCCGCTACTTCGGCAATCGCGCGCAGTTCTGGCTCGATCTCCAATCCCAGTACGACATCGCGGTGGTCGAGCACGAGCGCGGCACGGAGATCGCCGGCGCGCTCGGGGAGCGCCACTCGAGTGGAGCTGGGGGTAAAGCCGCCTTCGAGGCGATTGCGACCCTCGGCCGGCGTTCTTCAGCGGCCCGGAATTTCGCTCCGGGCGAAATCAGCGCCCTTGAAGAGCAGCGGCTCACCGCTCGCCCTGGCCAGGGCGTATGAAAAACAGTCGCCGAAATTGAGGCCCGCCGGATGCCGACCCCGGTCGAACCGGCGGAACGCGCGGCGCGCGATCTCCGCTTGATCGGCATCGACCGGGACGACCTCGATCTCGGCGCGGTGGATCAACAGATCCAGCTCGCGGCCGCCTGCCTCGCCCAGCCGGGTCTCGATCACCAGCGCGGTCTCGACGAACGAGGCGGCGGAGAGCAGGCGCACCGCGTCGGCCTCGATCTTTTCGTTCATCGATCGGCGCTCGGGCTGGTCCAACAAGATCGCTATCAGCGCCGAGGTGTCGATGACCATCAGCGGGGCACACCGTGCTCGTCGTAGCCGAGAATGTCTTCGGGCGGGCGCCGGTCGAGAACCGGCAGGGCGACGCAGCGCTGGGCGATCTCGTCGAGCTCGTCGGCGAGCCGCCGCCCCGGATGGCGCCGGCGCACCCGCGCCAGCCGCTCATCGAGGGCCGTGGTCACGGCTCGCGTGATGGTTTCGCCGGTCTCGCGCGCAAGCTGCCGTGCCAGCCGGTCGGCTTCGGGGTCCTTGATGCTCAGCACCATGGAATCTACCTGCCCAGACGAATAGCTCGACAGGCAGAGTAACCTATGCGCTCGCGTCGGTCTCCGACGCTGTCAGCCGGAGCCTCTCACCCCCGCTTCGCGCCGGCCAGCACCTCGGCGATGCCCTCGACCACCGCGTCGCGGCGAGTGCCGGGGGTAAAGACCGCGGCGACGCCCAGGCCCTCGAGCTCGAGGCGCATCTCGGGCGTGAGCACGCCGCCGACGACGAAGGGGACGTGAGCGAGGTCGTGCGCGCGCATGAGCTCGAGCACGCGGCCAGAGAGATGGACCGGGTCGCCGCAATGGAAGCTCGCGCCCACCAGCTCGGCGTCCTCCTCGACGGCAACCTCGAGGAGGCGCTCGGGCGTGTTGTAGAGGCCGGCGTAGATCACCTCGTGGCCGGCGTCGCGGAGCCAGGCGGCGACTACCGTGACGCCGTTGTCGTGGGCATCGATGCCGATCTTGGCGAGCACGATCCGCGCCATCGCCGAGCCCCCTCCGCGCCGCCCTTTGCCGCCCCGCCCTCAGGCGCTCAGGCGTTCGCCCGGCGCTCCCGGGACGCCGGGGACGCGGTAGCCCACCGCCTCGCGGAAGGCCTCGCAGACCTCGCCCAGGGTAGCGCCGGCCTCCACCGCCCGGATCACGCGGGGCATTACGTTCTCGCCCCCCGCCGTGGCCCGCTCGAGCGCCTCGAGCGCCGCCGCCACCGCCTTCCCCTCGCGCCCCGCCCGATAGCCCTGGACGTAGCGAACGCGCTCGGCGACGACCTCGCGGCCGAGCTGGAAGAGCGCCATCTCGGGCGCCGCCTGGTCCTCGGCAACGAAGGTGTTGACCCCCACCACCGGCTGCTCGCCCGACTCGATGGCCGCCATGTTGCGCTGCCGGGCGGCCCCGATCTGGTCCTCGATCCAGCCTTCCTTGAAGAGCTGGACGTAGCCGCCGCGGGCGCGCATCTCGTCCATCAGCGTGACGATCTCCTGCTCCAGGCGGTCGGTGAGCGCCTCGACGAAGTAGGAACCGCCCAGGGGATCGACGGTCTTGGCGACGCCGCTCTCGTAGGCGATGACCTGCTGGGTGCGGAGCGAGAGGCGGTGCGACTCCTCCGAGGGCAGTGCGTAGGCCTCGTCGTAGGAGGTGGTGTGGATCGACTGGCAGCCGCCGAGCACGGCGGCAAGCGTCTGCAGCGTCGCCCGCACCACGTTGTTGAGGGGCTCCTGGGCGGTGAGCGGCAGCGCCGAGGTCTGGATGGCGATGCGCAGCCAGGCCGAGCGTTCCTCCTTGGCGCCGTACCGCTCGCGCATGCAGCGCGCCCAGATGCGCCGCATCGCCCTGAGCTTCGCCGCCTCCTCGAAGAGGTCGAGGTGGGCGGCACAGAAGAAGGCGATGCGCGGGGCGAAGGCGTCGATCTCGAGGCCGCGGACGAGCAGGCGCTCGACGTACTCGCACCCCAGCGAGAGCGCGAAGGCCGCCTCCTGGATGGCGTTCACGCCGGTCTCGCGGATGTTGTAGGCGTTGACGTTGAGGATGTTCCACTTGGGTAAGCTTCGGGCGCAGTACTCCATCACGTCGAGGCCGACGCGCAAGCTGAGCTCGATGGGAAAGAAGTGGGTGATGGCCTGCTGGGTCGAGCCCGAGAGCTGGGTCATGCCACAGTTCATGATGGTGCCGATGAGCCGCTCGGACGCCACGCCGCGACGCTTCGCCACGATCAGGTACATGGCCATGACCACGGCCGAGGCGGGGGGAAGCTCGATCAGCGTGGAGCTCACCTTGTCCAAGGGCACGCCGTCGAGGAGCCGCTCCATGTCGGCGAGGGTGGCGAGCGAGGTCCCCTGTCCGCCGACGAAACCCTCGGCCAGCGGGTGGTCGGGGTCGAGGCCAAGGTGGGTGGCGATGTCGAAGTCGAGGTTGAGGCCGCTCTGCCCCTGCCGCAGCAGGTAGAGGAGGCGCTCGTTCGAGGCCTTGGGCGTGCCGTAGCCCGATTGCTGGCGCCGCGTCCACAGGCGCGCACGGTACATCTCGGGGTGGATGCCGCGGGTGAAGGGGTACGCACCCGGGCGCTCGGCCATGGCCGGCCGGCCGGGCCCGTAGACCGCCTCGATCTCGAGGCCGGAGAGGGTCTCGAAGTTCCCGGGGCGCTCGCCCTCGAGGTAGCGATCGAAGATGCGGTCCTCGCTCATGCCCGCCTCCACAGCTTGCCGGCGCCGCGTCCCGACGACGCCCTCACCCGGTATAGTGCCCTCCCCCGGTTTAGTGATAGCGGCATAGGAAACGGAAATCCTTGATCGAGGTCAATCGCCGGCCATGCCCGCGCCCGGCGGCGCGGCGCGCTCGATCGCCGCGACCACCCGTTTGGCGCTCTCGGCGCAGGCCTCGAGGCCGCCCTCGCCGTATTCCTTCACGCCGTCGCCGACGTTCCACAGGTTGGCGATCGGGGTCGCTTGCGGCAGGTCGAAGCCGGCGCAGCTCCGTTGCGCCGGCCACTCGCCCCGCATCACCCGCAGCGAGAGGATGCGCGCCTGGTCGAATCCGGGAAGCTGGTCGCGCAGATCCTTTAGCGCCAGCGCGGTCTCGTGCTCGGCGTCGAAGTCGCCGAGCGCCGGCACCGGCACCGCGTAGGCGACGTAGAGGTGCCAGCCCGGGGGCGCGAGCTCGGGGCAGGTCGCGGTCAGGTTGGCCATGTTGCAGAGGCGGCGCGTCGGGCCGAAGGTCACGATCCCGGGCTGGTCCAGCAACGGCTCACGGCTGGCGAAGTTGACGACGATGTTGGCCGCCGGCCGCAGCACCTTGCGCACTTGGTCCAGGTAACCGGCGTCGAAGTGCGCCTCCCCCGCCAGGGCGACGGTCGCCCGCGGCCCCAGGTTGCTGACGAGCTGGCGGCACCGCACCTCGACCGTCCGGCCGCGGCGGCGGATGATCGCGCCGGCCGCGCCGCCCTCGGCGATCAGGATCCGTTCCACCGGGCTCTCGAGCCAGACCTCGCCCGAGCGCTCGACCACACGCGCCAGCTCCCGGCACGGGCCGATGGTCCCCCGAGGCGCGAAACCGAACTTGCGGAACGCGCCCTTGCGCATGAAGTAGGTGAGGAAGACCCGCGCCGGCAGCTCGTCGGCGTTGGCCGCGAAGATAGCCGCCGAGAGGTTGCGGAAGATGGCGTGGACGGTCTCGCTGGACGTCAAGCGGTCGAGCCACTCCTTGGTGGTGAGCGCGCCTTCGGGGAGCTCGCCCGAACGCGCCGCCGCCATCTTCTCCAGGAGCCGGGCCGCCGGGCCGCCGAGCCCGCCCAACAACAGCTTCCAGCCGCCGCGGCTCGGGTCCAGGGCCCTGCCGGCGATGCGGAAGGTCGCCGCCGGCACCGGGATTCGGAGCTCGAGGGGGGCGCCGACGCTCGCGAAGGTCTCCTCGAGGACGCCGCCCCGCTCGATGGCGATGGCGCCGGTGTTTATATGGAAGCCCTCGATCTCCTCGGTCGAGGCGCGCCCGCCGACCCGCCCCAGGGCCTCGATAAGGAGCGTCGAGTAGCCGCCGTGAGCGAGCCGGGCGGCGGCGCAGAGGCCGCCGATCCCGGCCCCCAGGACGAGGACGTCGACGGAGGACGGGGATGGGGAGGATGGGGTCAGGTCTTGCATTGCCACATCTCCAGCGTCGCAAGACGAATGACTGGCGGCTCGATCCCCGAGGCTCGATCACGATGTGGCAGGGTCTGTGTCGCAAGGTCTGTGTGGCAATGCAAGACCTGACCCCGCGCGGCCTAGCCACGCCGCTCGCGCACCAGCACCCGCTCGGCCTTCGATTCGTAGCGCGGCAGCGCCCCCTCGTCGTAGCATTCGACCTCGGCGCGGACGCCGAGGCGGGCGTGGAGCGCCTCGGCGATCGCCTGCTTGAGCTCGTCGGGGGTGCGGTTGCTGCGGCGCTCGCGCTCGACCGCGACGGTGATCTCCTCGAGCGCCCGCGCCGGCTTTCCGATGTAGATCTGCCAGGCCTCCTTGACGGTGCCTTCGGTGGCGGTGACCACCTCCTCGATCTGCGAGGGATAGACGATGACGCCCCGCACCTTGAGCATGTCGTCGCTGCGGCCGATGATCGCGCCGATGAGCGGCAACCCGACCCGGCCGCAAGGACAGGCGTAGGGCTCGGCCCCGAGGCACACCAGATCGCGGGTGCGCCAGCGCAGCACCGGCGAGGCCTCCTTGTCGAGGGTGGTGACGACGATCTCGCCGACCGCGCCCGGCGCCGCCGGTTCGAGGGTCTCGGGATCGACGATCTCGGTCAGCACGCTGTCCTCGTTGATGAGGTGCAACTGGTCCAGATCGTGCGAGTAGGGACACGAGATGGCCACCACCGGCCCCCCCGCCTCGGTGCTGCCGTAACAGTTCTGGCTGATGAAGCCGGCCGGCATCTCGGCCTCGATACGGGCCCTGAGCGCGCTCGAGATCGACTCGCCGCCGAAGATGCCGACCCCGAGCCGCCAATCGCGCTTGGGCTCGATGCCATGCTCCCGGGCCAGGGCCGCGAGCGTCATGAGCCAGAGCGGCGAGATGGTGCAGGCGGTGTGGCCCTGGTCGCGGAGCCACTCGACGACGAGCTCGCCGCGACCGGGACCGACCGGGAAGGTGGTGGCGCCCAGCGCCTTGAGGCCGATCTCGAAGGCCGGCCCGCCGATCCACAGGCCGTAGCCATAGCCCTGAAAGACCCGGTCGCCCGCGTGCACGCCGGCGGCGGTGAGCACCCGCGTCATCTGGCGCGGCAGCAGCTCGTCGAGGTCGCGCGCCGTGAAGCCGAACATCACCGGCAGGCCGGTGGTGCCCGAGGTGGCGAAGAAACGCACCACCCGCGCCATCTCGACCGTCAACATCGGAAACGGATAGAGCGCCTGGAGGTCGGCCTTCTCCATCATCGGCACGGCGGCGAGCGCCTGGCGGTCGACGAGGTCGCGGGGCTCGAGCCCGGCCGCGGCCAGGCGCGCCGTCCACTCGGGGCTATCGCCCAGGCGCCGCCCCAACTGGGCCAGTTTGGCGTTCTGGAGGGCGAGGACGTCGTCGCGCTCGAGGAGCTCGATCTCGGGGTGTCGGTAAGCGATCTCGGCTCGAGCCATGGTCATTCTCCGGTGCCGGGCGCGGGCCTGCCTGTCGCTGGCGAGGTGCGGTCTTGGGCCCTCGCCGCCAGGATCGCGGCCACCCCCTCGACGATGGCCTGGCGCTTGGCGCCGGGGGTGAAGACGGCGCCGACGCCCAGGGCCTCGAGCTCGCCCCGCATCTCGGGGGTGATCACGCCGCCGACCATGAGCGGCACCTGCCCAAGACCGTTCCTCGACAGGAACTCCTTGACCCGCCCGGTGAGGTAGACCGGCTCGCCGCCCAGGAAGCTGAGCCCGATGAGGTCGGGGTCCTCCTCGAGGGCCACGGCGCTGAGCCGTTCGGGGGTGTTGTAGAGCCCGGCGTAGGTGACCTCGTGGCCGGCGTCGGCGAGCCAGCGCGCCACCACGGTGACGCCGAAGTCGTGGGCATCGGTGCCGAGCTTGGCGATCAGAATCCGCGCCATCGCTGCTTGCTCCCCGCTTGCCGCGGCCCGCGCTCAGGCCGCGAGCTGGTGTCCGATGGCCTCGCGGAAGGCCTCGCAGATCTCGCCCAGCGTGGCCTCGGCCTCGAGCGCCCGCGTCACGCTCGGCATCACGTTCTCCTCCCCGGCGGCGGCGGCGCGCACCCCCTCGATGGCCTCGTCGAGGCCCTCGCCCGAGCGCCTGGCGCGGTGTTCGGCGATCGCCGCCACGCGCTCCTCGATGGTCTCGCGGCCGAGCCGGAAAAGCGCCATCTCGGGCGCCGCCTGGTCCTCGGAGGCGAAGCAGTTGAGCCCCACCACAGGCTGCTCGCCGGACTCGATGCGCTCCATGTGGCGATAGCGGGCCTGGCGGATCTGCTCCTCGATCCAGCCCTCCTTGAACAGTCGGGCGTAGCCGCCGCGGGCCCGCATGTCCTCCATCAGCGCCACGATCCGCTGCTCCAAGCGGTCGGTGAGGGCCTCGACGAAGTAGGAGCCGCCGAGCGGATCGGCGGTCTTCACCACGTTGGACTCGTAGGCGATGACCTGCTGGGTGCGCAGCGAGAGCCGGTGCGACTGCTCCGAGGGGAGTGCGTAGGCCTCGTCGTAGGAGGTGGTATGGATCGACTGGCTGCCGCCCAGCACCGCGGCCAGGGTCTGCAGCGTCGCCCGCACCACGTTGTTGAGGGGCTCCTGGGCGGTGAGCGGCAGCGCCGAGGTCTGGATCGCGGTGCGGAACCAGGCCGAGCGCTCGTCCTTGGCGGCGAAGCGCTCGCGCATGAGCCGCGCCCAAATGCGGCGCATGGCGCGGAGCTTGGCGACCTCCTCGAAGAGGTCGATGTGGGCGGCGCAGAAGAAGCCCATGCGCCGCGCGAAGGCGTCGACGTTGAGCCCCCGCGCCACCAGCGCCTCGACGTACTCGGACGCCAGCAGGAGCGCGAAGGCGGCCTCCTGGATGGCGTCGAGCCCGGTCTCGCGGATGTTGTAGGCGTTGACGTTGACGATGTTCCACTTCGGCATGTGCCGGGTGCAGTGGGCCATCACGTCGAGGCCGACGCGGAGCGAGAAGTCGATCGGGAAGAAGTGGGTGTTGGCCTGATAGGTGGGCCCGACGAGCTGGGTGAAGGCGCAGTTCATGATGGTGCCGATGAGGCTTTCGGGGGCCAGGCCGCGGCGCCGCGCGATCACCAGGTACATCGCGGTGAGCACCGCCGAGGCCGGCGGCTGGGCGATCAGCGTCGAGCTCACCCGGTCGAGCGGTATGCCCTCGAACAGAGCCTCCATGTCCTGAAGCGTGGCCACCGAGGTGCCCTGAAGGCCAACGTCGCCCTCGCCCAAGGGGTGGTCGGGGTCGAGGCCCAGCTTGGTGGCGACGTCGAAGTCGACGTTGAGCCCGGTCTGGCCCTCGCGCAGCAGGTAGAGGAGGCGCTGGTTGGAGGCCTTGGGCGAGCCGTAGCCCGACTGCTGGCGCCGCGTCCACAAGCGATCGCGATACATCTCGGCGTGGATGCCGCGGGTGAAGGGATAGACCCCGGGGCGCTCGTCGGCCCGCGCCGGATCGGCGCCGTAACAGGCCTCGAGCTCCAACCCCGACAGGGTCTTGGTATCGGCCGGGCGCTCGCCCTCGAGGTAACGGTCGAAGCTGCCCTGGTCGCTCATCGCGCTCTCCTCTCGTGGCGGCGCGGCCAAGGGCTCGGCGCCGGGCTGGGCCGCCGGATCATAACAAATGTCGAGGCTGTTGAGCATGGCGAGCAGCGGGAAGGCGGCGACCGTGGCATCGAGCTCCTCGAGCACGCCACCGCCCTGAGCCTCGGAGATCACCCCGCGGATGAGGCCGAGGGAGTGGCGCCCGCGCCGGGCGATGCGGCGCCGATCGCCGCCTGGAAGCGCATTACCCCGCCGTCGCCGGTGGTCAGCGCGGCGCCCACAAACCAACGCTTCGCGCGATCTTCTCCACGCGCAGCCAATGTCGGCAACGATGTTACCTTTCTACACGAAACTCGAAATCTCTTTTCAAGAACGCTATCCGACCCTATCATAAGGAAAAAGATTCTTAATGTTCGCATTCAAAAAAGTCCCCTTAGATGGATTCTCCATCAATGTCTCATAGAGTTGTTCTGGTACGCCAAAATATTGGTAAATGGAACCACTAAGGAACTCAACCTCAAGCACCTGAATATCCGAATCGTATCCAATTGACGAAACATTAGATGACGCGACAGAGATCCGTTCCATATCATAATTTCCCGCTCACTTCACTCTGCGATTTGACCCCGACATGGCCTGTTAATCAGAAAAATCAAAATCTTCCGTAGTCTTTCCACGCCATGAAGCGACTACTTGCCGATAATCTTCCGGAGATCTATCGGTCTTCCATCTCTCAGCAATACGCGGGTCCACGCTGTCGGGGCGCCGCGTTTCCTGTGGCAAATAACTTCTACATCTTATCGGAAGCTGTGCCGCCTCTCCGGTAATTATCGCCTCCCCGGTGCGCAGCACCGGTAGCATCTCGACTATGCCCGACAAGTTCTCTGCAAGAGTGCTACGCACCCTGCTCCGATCTGTTTGGTTGGAAAGTCGCAAAGCGATGTACGTGCCACACTGTGAGAGTATTGTTTCGTCTATTTCAGATGGCCTTTGACTAATCACCATTGCTCCAATTCCGTATTTCCGACCTTCTTTCACAATCCGTCGAACGACTCGTTGCGCAACATCTTGAGAAGTCGCCGAAAGATAGCGGTGCGCCTCTTCCAAGACTATGAGCAATGGTCTCTTTACTCCTCCCTCAATTTTCCGTCGACTCCAAAATAACGATTCATATATGATATTTAGTATAGCACCAATTAGTCTATTCAATACGTCACTAGGAACATCAGACAAATCCAGTACTGTCACCGGCCTCTCGTGGCCCAGCCACTCGGCCAAGAGCTCATCTAAGTCCTTCTGAGTTTCGCCTTCCAAATTCGGTTCCCAGACTCCCGGATGTAATAGAAAATCGTATTTATGGTCTAATAAACGAGATCTCATTGTACCTAGCTGTCGCCGAATACCGTGGGCCCGCTGATTCAAGAATGGCGCTGTGTTTAATGTCGTAGGCGGGTCATAATTCGGTGGAACGAGGTCTTCTGGATCTCCTTCGTTCAACAGCGCGGCCTCTGTTCGCTGAGAATCCCTAAAGGTGCGTGTTTCAAAATGAATAAGCTTATACCAAAGCTTTTTCAAACTATAAGGGATTGGCGTGTCTACTGTTAATGTCTGATCCGTCACCCCAATGAACCCGGTTTTCTCTAGTACACTAGCCTTTAACTCCAATATCGCGTCATAAACGGCAATCCTCTGGTTGTCACTCAGATTCCCCATACCAAAATCCAAAATGTCGTCCGCCTCTAAAGCCCAATACGGTACGCTAAGGATTTTTTCACCTTCGTCGATGTTTGGATCAATTCGGAACACCTCAGCGACACCCTTCAATGGGCGACCATATTCACCATGAATATCCAACATAAGAATCCGGGCCGCCGGGTAGTCCGCCCTCTCCCCCGACTTGCGGACAATCGTCTGTATCAGGTTTGATACGAGTGTCGATTTCCCTGAGCCCGTAGAACCCAGCACTGCACAATGGCGCGTGACGAGTTTATCTAGGCTTATCCTAACCTCAATGTTCTCCGCGCTCGATAGCCGACCAACCGAGACGTAGCCAAGGCCGCTTTGGCCATAGATCGTCCGAAGGTTCTCCTCGGTCACCGCATGGACAGGATCTCCGACATTCGGGTGCTGGCTTACCCCTTTTTCATACGCGCTTCCAACAGTCTCACCTACAAGCTGCACAGTTAGCCAACGCCCGGTTAAACCGCGCTCCTTCATTATCGCCTCAGGAACGGCTGCCGCACCAACCTCGGAAACGATCCCGTATAAGTTCTGGTAACCCTGCGGGATCTTTACAAAGCTGCCAACTTGGCCAACTCGGTAGGCGTTGCCTCCGATTATTGCTATTCCAGATGCTACCACCCCAAGCATTTCTACGCTCACTGTCCCGCCCGTAACAGCGCCCACTTCTCCCAATAGGGTGGGATCATCACTAAGTACTTTGTTCATCAAAGTCATGCCTCTGATATTGCAATATCATTGTCATCAGAAAGAGCTTCATCCTCCCCTCGGGCAAGTTCATGAGATTGTGCGAGTGCGAAGAACCGCGCAAAGTCCGCAAAGGAGCCTAACTTGAATACAGAAGCGGTCCCGGCCTGCCGAGGCCCCCAAAATGTCTTTCTGATTTCCACCCATTCTTCATTAAGAGGTTGGCCCGCCTGCCACTTTCCATGTACTCCGTTTATTACCGCCCCATCAGCGGCATAAATGCTCACGTTGGGCCGGCGAACCGCAAGTGTAGAGGCCGTTATTTCTGAAGCAAGAATGTTATATTGGCAGGCTACCAAAGCACTTCTCAAATTTGTCGCTAGAGCCTCCTCAATTACTGATGATATGTGAGCGTCGGAATAAGAGAATCCGCAGCTTACCAATATACTGTCTGGCGTTTTGAGGAATGATTTCAATCGATCAAAAAGAGCCGTATAAGGAAGTTTTTGCATTTGATCATATTTCATATGGTCGGGGTAAATCAGCTGCGTCGCATCGCGACCTTTCCCGCGAACTATTCGGCCGTTCACAACGGCCCAACCCAACGAGCCATGAATCTTCCAAACCCTGGACCACCGCGCGGGCAAATTGTTATTTGCTACGCTTGCCGGGTCAAAGAAGGGCTCATAAGATCCGCTAAATCCGTCAAAATAAGGTATAATAGCTCGCTCGAGAGCCTCCTCGATAAGAAGGTCATAGTTTGGGGTGAAAATTTCTACAGGGTGCTCCCGGGCAATACCGCCAATCCACGCCACCAATTCGGTATATGGGTTCGGCGCTGTCGGTAGGAATACATTCACTATATCCCCTATTATTGTGCATATTTTGGAAGCGAGGGCTTTATAGCCTTTCCCATCAAAACCTTGTATTAAATTGGACCCAAGGGCAGTAGCCAATAGGCGAGTATGGGAAAGTATTGCTTCGATATTGGGTTTCTGACCAATTTGGGGCCCAAAACTACTAATAGCATCCCTTTCTTCCTTATCTAGCCGTTCCAACACAATTGCAGTGAGTCCGGAAATGTCCGGTATCAAAGGTTCACCCTTGTCGGTCAATGTTCCCGATTTCTTGTCAATCCGTATGCCGTATGGCGCACCGGCACCCAAAAGCAGACCAATGCGTTTCTTACCTTGGGTGAGGATCTGACGAAGGTCCGACATATATTGGTCGGGATTGTGAATGGTGTCGCTGAGCATTCAAAGGTACCGAGTAGAGTGTCTCAGAGATGGACAGATGAACCTATTAGAACAGCACGCGCGTTTAGGTGTCAAGGAACTTCAATCCTGAAGAAGCTCAGTGCAGCTCCGCAAAAAATTGGCGTGCGCCACCTCGCATTCAGCTGCTAATTCGTTGAATCTATTGGGCTATTTGCGGGGTCTACCAGGACTGTCCCCTTTTCGCTTCAGAATCCGATGATCTGGCGCACGGTCTCGCCCGCGGCCAGGCGATCGAAAGCCTCATTCAGATCTTCAAGCGCGATGCGCTCGCTGATCAGGCGATCGACCGGCAACCGTCCCGCCTGGTAGAGCTCGATGTAGCGGGGGATGTCGCGCAACGGCACGCAGCTCCCCAGATAGCACCCCTTGATGGTGCGTTCCTCGGCCACCAGGTTGACGTGCTGGATCGCGAAGCTGGTCTCGGGGTGGGAGAGCCCGCTCGACACCGTGGTGCCGCCGCGCCGGGTGAGCCGATAGGCGAGCTCCATGGCCTCGACCTTGCCCACGCACTCGAAGGCGAAGTCGGCGCCGCCATCGGTCGCCTCGCGCACCTTGTCGACCACCGCCTCGTCGCCGGCATCGAAGGCCAGGTCGGCGCCCAATTGGCGGCCCAGCGCCAGCTTGGAGTCGAGGACGTCGACGCCCACCACCTGGCGCGCGCCGGCGGCCCTGGCGCCGAGCAGCGCGGCCAGGCCGACACCGCCCAGGCCCACCACCACCACCGAGCTCCCGGGGGCAACGCGGGCCGTGTTGACCACCGCGCCGACCCCGGTGATGACGGCGCAACTAAAGAGCGCCGCCTCGTCGAGCGGCAGCTCCGGGTCGACCTTGACCAGCGATGAGGTCGAGGACACGGCGTACTCGGCGAAGCACGAGACCCCGACCTGGTGATGGAGCGGGGCGCCGTCGCGGCTGAGCCTGCCGCCGCCGCCCAAAAGCGTGCCGGCGGCGTTGGCGGCGGCCCCCGGCTCGCACAGCGCCGGCCGCCCCGCGCGGCACGGCACGCACCGACCGCAGCTCGGCACGAAGACGAACACCACGTGATCGCCGGCGGCGAAATCGCCGACCCCGGGGCCGGTCTCCGCGACCACGCCGGCGCCCTCGTGGCCCAAGACCATCGGCATCCGGCGCGGCCTGGCGCCGTCGACCACCGAGAGGTCGGAATGGCACACTCCGCCGGCCTCGACCTTGACCAGCACCTCGCCCGGGCCCGGCCCCTCGAGCTCCACCTCCTCGACCCGCACCGGCCGGGATTGGGCATAGGGGCTCGCTAGCCCCATCTCGTAGAGCACCGCGGCCTTGATCTTCATGGCCTCGTCCCGGCTCGGGTTCGGGGCGTCGTTCCGCGCCGCTGCCGGCGGCCCTCGGCCGGCGCGCCATAGAGCGCCCGCGCGCGCCTCTCGAAGGTTCCCACCGCCCGCCGCATCGCCTTTCGGAAGACCACCGAGAGCACCTCCTCGACGAGCTTCGAGCGCAGCTCGAGGTCGAGCGCGACGCGGGTGCGGCAGCCACCTTCCGGTGACGGCTCGAAGCGCCAGATGATGGCCAGGCGCCGCACCTCCTGTCCGTGCGAGGTCACGGCAATGCGGCGCGGACGGTCGAGCTCGGTCCTCGAGTGGAAGGGCAGGCGGATCATGCCGAAGGCGATGACCTGATCGGTCTCGTAGGCGCTCTCCTTGCTGGTCGTGATCCGCGCCTCGCGCCACCACGGCAGAAACTCGGGGTAGCGCTCGACGTCGGCCACCACATCGAAGACCTGCTCGGGGGTGTAGGGGAGGATCCGGGTCTCGCCGTGGAACCGCATGGTGTTGGTCCGCTCGCCTGCCCCGCCCTCAGAGCCACAACAGGTAGGTCGCGGCCAGCACCGTGCCCAGTGCCGCGGCGCCGTAAAGGGCCAGCGCCACGAGCCGCGGCGCGCCGTGGATGCCGAGGTCGTGGGCCGTCAGGCGCAGGCGGTGCGCGGCGTGCCACATCGGGAGGAAGATTAGCACGAACACGACCAGCCTACCGAAGGGGTGCCCGACCAGCGCCAGCACGCGATCGTAGGAGAGCGCGTCCGCGCCCAGCAGCCCCAGCGGCAGGGCGAGGCCGGTGATGACCACCAGGACCGGCGTCGTGAAGGCCGAGACCAGGCCGCCGGCGGCGAACAACGTCCACAGAAGGGGCTTGGTCCGGCTTGGCATCGTCACGGCCCTACCATCATCAGCGCGCCCGCCGAGATCACGGCCCAGGCCACGTAGTGGGCCGCGACCACCGCCGCCGCCGGCAGCCGCACGGCGCCGAGGCGCGCCGGCATCGCCTTGGGCGCGAGCCCGAACCACGACGTCGTGTGGATGAGCGCGGCAAGGAGCGCCACGACGTGGAAGGCGATGGCGGCCGGGCTCGCGAGCGCCGCGACGAAGGACTCGTAAGCCGCCCGCCCCTCGGCGAGGCGCATGACGCCGACCAGCAGCAGCGCCGCGTAGGCGCCGATCAGGACGCTGCTCAGCTCGCGCGCCATGTAGCTCGCATAGAGCCGCCGGCGCAGCCACCACCAGGTGGGAAACGGTCGCTCATAGGGCCGGGGGCTCATCGCTTCGCCCTCGGCGCGAGCAGCGAGGCGAGCCAGTCGACGACGCTCGCGACCTTGGCCTGCTGGATCGCCGCCGCCGGGTCGACGCCCTTGGGACAGGCCTCCGAGCAGGCGCCGACGAAGGTGCAGTCCCAGACCCCGACCTCGCTGGCCACCGCGTCTTGGCGCTCGGCCCGGCCGTGGTCGCGGGAATCCAGGTTGTAGCGATGGGCGAGCGCCAGCGCCGTTGGCCCCAGGAACTCGGGCTTGAGACCGTACTGGGGACAGGCGGCGCAGCACAGAAGACAGTTGATGCACAAGCTGTACTGCTTGAAGCGTTCGAGCTGGAGCGGGGTCTGCAAGTGCTCGCCCCCGTCCGCTGCGCTCTCCTTTCCCGGGATGATGTAGGGCTTGACCTGTCCGAGCTTTTCCATGAAGCCGTCGATCACCACCACCAGATCGCGCTCGATGGCGAAGTTGGCGAGCGGCTCGACGCGGATGGGACCGGGCCAGAAATCGCGCAGAAAGGCGCTGCAGGCGAGCATCGGTTCGCCGTTCAGCATCATGCCGCAGCTGCCGCAGACGCCCATGTGGCACGACCAGCGGTAGCTCAGGGTGCCGTCGAGGTAGTCCTTGACGTGGTTGAGCGCGTCGAGCACCAGCCAGTCGTCGTGGTAGGGCACGCGATAGGACTCGAACAAGGGCGCCAGGTCGCTCTCGGGACGGTAGCGCAGGACCTCGAGCCCGATCTCCCGTTCGCTCATGCTTCGACGCCCCCATAGACGCGCTTGCCCGGTGGCAACCGGGTGATCACAACATCGGCGAATTCGAGCCGCGGGTCGCCGTCTTCGGTTCGGTAAGCGAGGGTATGCTTGAGGTAGTTGTCGTCGTCGCGCTTGTCGTAGCGCCCGAGGCGCTGGTGCGAGCCCCGCGACTCCTTCCTGTTGCGCGCCGAATGGGCAATCGCGTGGGCGACCTCGAGCATCGAGCCGAGCTCCAGCGCGTGCATGAGGTCGGTGTTGAAGACGCGGCTCTTGTCGCGCAGCGCGAGGTCGCCATAGCGGGCGCGCAGCTCGCCGACCTTGTCGCAGGTCGCCTCGAGGGCGTCATCGTCGCGGTAGATGCCCGCCCCCGCCTCCATGGTCTCGTTGAGCTCGCGCAGCAGCTCGGGACCGTTCTCGGTGCCGTCGGATTTCTCGAGCAGCGCCGCGACCCGACGCTCGGCCGCCTCGGCCTGCCCGAGCGCGGCGCCGGCGCCCGCCCGGGGCGCGCCCGACCGAGCCGCGCGGGCAGCGCCTTGGCCGGCCCGGGCACCGAACACCAGGAGCTCGGCCAGCGAGTTCGAGCCCAAGCGGTTGGCGCCGTTGATGCTGACGCAGGCGCACTCGCCGGCGGCGAACATGCCCTCGAGCGGTGTCGCCGCGTCGATATCGGTGTGGATGCCGCCCATCATGTAATGGACCACGGGACGCACCGGGATCTGCTCGCGCACCGGATCGACGCCGGCGTAGGTCTGGGCGATCTCGCGCACCAGGGGCAGGCGCTCGTCGATGATCTTTTCGCCGAGGTGCCGGATGTCGAGATACACCACCTCGCCATGAGGCGTTGCGATGGTCCGGCCGTTCCTCTGCTCGTGCCAGAAGGCCTGGCTCAGCCGGTCACGCGGGCCGAGCTCCATCGCCTTCTTGCGCGGCCACGGATCGGGCGGCCCCAGGGCGTAGTCCTGGAGGTAGCGGTAGCCGTCGCGGTTGACCAGAATGCCGCCCTCGCCGCGCGCGCCCTCGGTGATCAGGATCCCGGTTCCGGGCAGGCCGGTGGGGTGATACTGCACGAACTCCATGTCCTTGAGCGGCGCGCCGGCACGGTAGGCGATGGCCATGCCGTCGCCGGTCTTGATGGCGCCGTTGGTGGTGAAGGGAAAGACGCGGCCCGCCCCGCCGGTGGCGATGATCACCGACTTGGCGGAAAAAAGGTGCATGCGGCCGCTGCGCAGCTCGAACGCGGTAAAGCCCAGGCAGCGCCCGCCGTCGGTCATCAGATCGGTGGTGAAGAACTCGTCGAAGCGCTTGATCGAGGGGTATTGGAGCGAGGTCTGGAACAGGGTGTGCAGCATGTGGAAGCCGGTCTTGTCGGCGGCGAACCAGGTGCGCTCGATCTTCATTCCACCGAAGGGTCTGACGGCGACCTGACCGCTGGGCTCGCGGCTCCAGGGGCAGCCCCACTGCTCCATGCGGAGCAGTTCCCGGGGCGCCTCGTTGACGAAAAGCTCCACCGCGTCCTGGTCGCAGAGCCAATCGCCGCCGGTCACGGTGTCGTTGAAGTGATCGTCCAGGCTGTCGTTCGCCTTGATCACCGCGGCGGCGCCGCCCTCGGCCGCCACCGTGTGGCTGCGCATGGGATAGACTTTGGAGATCAGCGCCACGCTCAGGCCCGGATCCGCCTCGGCGACGGCGATCGCGGCGCGCAGGCCGGCGCCGCCGGCACCGACAATGGCGACATCGGTCTCGATCACCTCCATCGCCTGCGCTCCCCCGGCTTGTCGGCCGCCCCTCGGCGGCAGTGGTTCGATCGACTGGCGGGATCGGCCCGCGGCTTAGGACTGGCCACCTCGGCCCGCCTCTGGGACGGCCTGGGGCGAGGCCAAGGGGCGCCGCGCCACGACCTTCTGAAAAAGCCCGCCGAAGTAGGTCTGCTTGGACCACTGGAATTGCTCGGCGCGGGCGGAGAATTCGGCGATCTCGTGACCCCACAATCCCTTGGCGTAGGGCTCCAGGGTGTCGAAGACGAGGCTTGTTATCCCTTTGAGGGGATGGAGCCAGTGAGGCTCGTGGTAATCGACGAACACCACCTTGCCACCGGGAACGACGCTCGCGAGCAGCGAATCGACCACCGCCCGCTTGTAGTCGTCGGGGAGCTCGTGCAAGAGGAAATAGCAGCAGGCGGCGTCGAAGCGTTCCTCCGCCCGACAGGCGGCGTCGGTGCGCCGCGCCCGCGCCTGGGGCAGACCGCGGAACTTGCGCCGGCATGAGGCGACCTGGATGGACGCCACGTCGACCACCTCGAGGCGGCCCCGGGGGCCCAGGTGCCGGGCCAGCGCGGGGCAGAAGTCGCCGTAGACGTGACCCGGCTGCAGCACGCGCTCGCCCGGACGGAGCTCCGCGAAGGCGGCGCGCCGGAGCCGCCGATGATTGCCCCACAGGATCACCGAGACCACCAGCTCGCGGTCGAGGAGGCGCACGTTGCGGGGGTTGAGGTAGGCCCAGTAGTAGGTCTGTTGCAGATAGGCCGGGACAGCAGGCGCCTTGACCTCGCGCAGGTGCGCCCCGGGTACGGGCTCTGTCGCCGCCGGGACGGCAAGTGGGATGAGTTGGCGCTGCTCGTCTACCACTCCCGCGAAGTCGATCAATGCGTCCATTCCAAGCTCCCCATCAGCTTTCCCGGGCCTAGCCCTGGCCTGACGGACCTTCCCGGGACACCGTCACGGCCAGGCGTCGCCCCACCTCCTCGCGCTCCGAGCCGACGAAGGCCGCCGTCAGCTCGGCCATTTCCCGGTAGAAGGCGAGCGAGGCGGCGTCCGCCACCTTCTTACAGAATCCCGGAAGCCACTTCATCATATGCTGTTCCAGGAAGGTTTGCTGGACCTCGAGGCAACGAACGGCGGCGTCGCCGTCGCCCTCGCGCCAGGCCTCCGCCTCGGCCCGCGCCAGCCTTTCCATCAGCTCGAGCTCGACGCCGACGTGATCCGGCAGCCCCCGATAGCGAGGTTCGAACTCGAACCCCAACGACTCGATATAGCGCTTTACCGCGACCGTCGAGCCGCCCCAGAGCGAGCCCTCCTCGCCCCCCAGGTGGACCGAGGCGTGGGGCGAGACGTGCCTGCCGGGGCCGATGAAGAGTCGGGTATATTCGATCGCCAGGTCTTCGAGCAACTCGTCCTCGCTTCCCGGCAGCTCTTCAGCGATGTTGGCACCGGCCGCCTCGAGGGCGGCGCGAAAGTCCGGCTCCCGTATCCTCGCCAAGGTCTCGGCCGTGACCTCGTGTTGAAAAACCCTAGCCAGGAAGCCGTAGAGGCCGCTCCTGGCCTGGGCCGTCCCGGCCATATCCTCGGGCCCCACGACCGCGGGCGCGCTTGTCACATCGTCCATCAGGCTAGTGGCGCGACGTGGGCATTTCGATCCCTCAATGTCAGCCCGCACCACTAGGCTATCTTTTTGATTGTGTTCAATTCTTTTCGACATTTGCTCCCATTTCCATCGCTACCAAATGTCGGAATTGAACCACTAGGCCCTGGCGACCGTCACGACCGTATCCATGAAGCACTGCTGTCCATTTACCGGATCGGGCACGTTGGCGATGATCCAGTTGGGGTGGGCGCCGTTCCTGCTCCACCACTTGCGCTCGAGCTCCGGGTCGTCGTCTGTGCCCATGGGCGCCCTTCGGCCCGAGGCATAGCGGCCGTACTCCCAGTGCCCGCAGTGGTGCGAGAGGGCGATCACACCCGGGACCACGGCCGGCGTGACCTGGGCCTCGGTCTCGATCTCCCCCGACGCCGATTTCACGCGAATGGCATCGCCGTCGCCGACGCCGAGGGCCGCCGCGGTCTCTGGGTTAATCCAAGCCGGGTTTTCGTGGAATATCTCGCTTAGCCACTTGCAGTTCTGGGTGCGGGAGTGAACCTGTACGGCGACCTTGTAGGTGATGAGGATCAGCTCGCCCGGCCCAAGCGCCGCGTGCCAGGGCACTGCCGTGTGAGTCGGCAGCGCCGGCAGCCCCTTCTCCTCCATGATCGCGGAGTAGAGCTCGAAGTAGCCCGTCTTGTTCACCTTATCGGGTTTGAAGCCGGCGTGCACCGTGCCATTGATCATTTGGGCGACGTAGCCCTTGTAGGCGTTCTTGGTGTGGGCATAGCCCTTTTCCCGGGCCGCCTCGGCGCTCTTGGCCTTGGACTTCTTCCAATTCCAGAAGACGCCGGTGTCGTCATCGAGGATCACGCCATCCTTCTCGAGCTTGGCGGCCTTGACCACCTTAGCGTACGAGTAGTAACGGGGCTTGGCCTTGGGATCGTGCCAGACGCCGTGGGTGCGCATGTACTCGAAGCCGCCCGCCTCCTTGACCCCCTTGGTCATCTCGCAGGAGGCCTTCACGAACTCCTCCTTGGAGCCGAAGCCCAGAGGGAAGCCCATGCGCTCGGCGAGCTCGCAGCACACGTCGGCGAAGTCCCGAACCTCGCCCAAAGGCTTGACGACCGGCTGACGGATATAGAACTCGGGCACCTGGGTGGGCGACACCATGTCTTCCCAGTCCCAGCGCTCGAGGTAGGTGGCGTCGGGCAGGATGAGGTCGGCCAGGGCCGCGGACTCGTCGTAGAACGGGCTCACGCAGACGCTGAAGGGGATGAGGGTTTCGTCCTTGAGGACGTCGATGTTCTCCCCGACGTCGCCGTTGGCGTAGACCGGCGTGTAGCAGTACCACATGTAGACCTCGGGCCGGCCGGCGCTGCCATCCTTGATCATCTTGAGCACGTGGTGGCTCATGTGGTGGGTCGGCAACGCCGCCTGGCCCGGGAAGCCGTCGAGGATATTGAGCTTCTTGCCCTTGGGCTTCTCCTTCGGCCCCTTGGGGTACTTCCACTTCGCGCCCACGGCCTTGCAGCGGCCGCCCGGGTTGTCGACGTTGCCGGTGATCGCCGCCAGCATCTGGATCGCCCGCTCGGTGTCGTTGCCATTTTGGTGGGCAACGGCGCCCCGGTAGCTGATGACGCAAGCCGGTTTGGCGATGGCGAACTCGCGGGCGATTGCCCGGATCCGCTCGGCGGAGACCCCGCTGATCCCTTCCGCCCACTCGGGCGTGTATTGGGCGAGGTGGGCCTTGAGCACCGCCACCTTGTCGGCGAGCGATGCGTTCGGGTCCTTGGTCACCCTGCAGAACTGGAGAAAAGCCTCGCCCTCGCCCCGGTAGAGGTCCTCGGCCATCACCACGTTGCACATGGCGAGCGCGATCGCGCCGTCGGTGCCCGGCTTGAGCGGCACCCACTCGGTGGACTTGGCGGCGGTGTTCGAGAGGCGCACGTCGAAGGTAACCATGCGGACGTCGCGGTCGACCAGCGCCCGGACCAGGCGGTGCGCCACCGGCGTGTGGTTGGTGTGGGCCTCGAAACAGTTGGAACCGAAGTTCAACACGAAGCGGGTGTTGTCGAAATCCCAGTTGTCGTAATGGGAGCCCCAGGTGAGCTCCTGGGCGGTCCACTTGCCGCCCTCGCAGATACTGGTGTGATTGCCGATGGTCTTGGTGCCGTAGGCGGCCAGGAAGACGCTCTTGATGAGCTTGCTCGAGCTTCCCTTCATGCGCCCGTAGTGGAACATGAACTTCTCAGGCGTGCCCTCGTCGCGGAGCTTCTTGAGCCGCGCCGCCACGTCGTCGAGCGCCTCGTCCCACGAGATCCGCTTCCACTTCCCCTCGCCGCGCTTGCCGACCCGCTTCATGGGATAGAGGATGCGGTCGGGGTCGTAGACTTGGTTGACCCCGGCCTGACCCTTGGCGCAGAGCTTGCCCTCGGTGCGGATCGAGTCGGGCTGGCCGCCAATCTTGACCAACCTCCCGTCCCCCACGTAGCCGACCATCGGACAGCGGGTCACGCATTGCCAGCAGGCGCTGGGAATCGCCGTGCGCGCCTTTCCGGTTGCGGGCGAAAAGTCCTTGCCGCCCTTCATCAACGGCTCCTTGGCGGCGCTGAGGGCGGCTCCTCCGGCCGCCGCTATCGTCGCCGCGGCGGCCCCCAGCTTTAGGAAGTCTCGTCGAGTGGCCATTGTACCCTCCTCAGATTCCGACCGGGCCAGTGATCTGCCCGGCGACCACGACCACGTAGCGCAACATGAACCCGCCTACCAGCACGGCCACGGGGACCGCCAGCTCGACGCCGCGCGGGGCGGAGAACTCGCGGTGATAGAGCAGCCTCGGGGCGACGTAGAAGAGCTCGATGAGCGCCGGGGCGAGGAGGCCGATCAGCACCACCCAGATCCAGAACATGGGCGCCAAGCTGCCGCCGAAGAGAATCACCGAGACCGCGTACTTCACGTCACCGACGGTGAGATGGGCGAACATGAGGAAGAGGAAGATCGCCATCAGCTCGAAGCCGATGAGCAGGACGTCCGAGGCGGTGAGCAGATAGCCGCTCTGGTGGTATTGGCGCTCGCTGTCGTTGTCGAAGCGACCTTTGCGCAGCACCGTCCGGGCCAACATGATTATGGCGATGCCCGTCGACAGCGCCGAAATCAGGAACAGCAGCGCCAGGATGGGTGAGTTCCAGAACGGGCGCGCCGGCATCGCACCCAACAGCACCCCGGTGTAGACGGCGACGGCGATGCCGAGCGGCACACCGAGCCAGGCCGCCGCCTTTCTGACCAAATCGAAACGATCGCCCGGGGCGGCGTCCCTTGGCCAGAAGGTGTAGGCGTAGATCAGGCTGAGGCCGATGAACGCGGTCAACAGCCAGGTGCCGATGGACATCGGCGAAAGGTTGATGGTGCGGTAGAGGTTGAGCCATTTGAACCAGTGCCCGGCCTCGAACGACCCCAGCTCGAAGATGAGCAGCCCGGTGCCGAGCATGATGGGGAAGGGAGCGACCAGCGCCCCGTAGCGCGCCAGGGTGAAATGGCCGCCGCCGAAGCCGCCGCCGCCGCCGCGCAACAGAACCGAGGCGCTCACGGTGAGCGCGCCGGCGCCGAGCCCAGCCAGGAACAGGTAAGAGATGACGGGCAAGCCCCAATTGAGTTCCTCGGTCATGGCTACCTCCTGGCTTCCTGTTGCCGGTGCGTGGTCACCTTGACGTAGCGCCCGCGCTTGAGCTCGTGCTCGTCCGAGTGATCGGCGGCGATGTAATAGACGTTGGGCTCGGTGCCCTTCTCCGGACGCAGGACGGTGACCGGATTCAACGCCATCATGCGGGAGATCTCGCTCTCCGGATCGTTGAGATCGCCAAAGATGCGCGCCCGGCCGATGCAGGTCTCGACGCAGGCCGGCACCACGCCCTGTGACACCCGGTGTAGGCAGAAGTCGCATTTGTCCGCCGCGCCGGTTTCCGGGTTGATGAAGCGGGCGTCGTAGGGGCAGGCCTGGAGGCAGTACTTGCAGCCGATGCAAATGTCCGGATCGACGACCACGATGCCGTCCTCGTCCCGCTTCCAGGTCGCCCCGGTGGGACAGACATCGACGCATTGGGGATGGCGGCATTGGTTGCAGAGGCGCGGCAGGAAGCTGCGACTGGTATTGGGGTAGGTGCCCTTTTCGATGTACTCGACCCATGAGCGGGTCTTGCCCAATGGCACGTCGAACTCGGCCTTGCAGGCCACGCTGCAGGCGTGGCAGCCGATGCATCGGCGGGTGTCGATGAGCATGCCGTACTGGGGCTTGCCCCTCGGAACGGCAGCTTTAGCGGGTGCCGCCGCGGCCGCCGTCGCCACCACCGCGCCCACCGCCGCGCCCGTCGCCGCGCCCTTGAGGAACTCGCGGCGGTCAAGCGAGCCGGTTCCATTTATTGATTCGCTCATGACGATCTCCGGGAGAGGATCCTCGACGACTCATAATTAGTGTCGGCGGCGGAGGTAAACCTTGATTTGAATCAAGTCTGATCCGGATCGCGCGTCGCGGCGAGAGCCTGAGAATCCCCTATGGCATCCAAGCGGCGATCTGAAAAATCAATTGGAACAACGCGTTAGAGTGCATGAGCCGGGGCCGCCCGGGGCGCCGAAGGCGCTTCACTTGGCCTCAATGCGGCGAAATGTCGCGCGTCCGTGGCCGGGCCCAAGAGCCCAATTGACAGGCCGCGGCAGTTCTAGTTCGCTAGCCTCTAATCGGGCCCCGACGCGAAGCGCCGGAGTAGGGCCAATTACCGGGTGAAATCCAATCGCAGGAGCACATCATGAGCCATCCCGCCGTCGACTCCCTCAAGCAACAGCATCCCGCGGTGATCGAGGCCTATCAGGCCTTGGGCAAGGCCAGCGCCGAGGCGGGCCCGCTGGACCCGCGCACGCGCCGGCTGGTCAAGCTGGCGCTGTCCATCGGCGGCGGCTCCGAAGGCGCGGTGCACTCCCACACCCGCCGCGCTCTCGAAGAGGGCCTGACGGCGGAGGAGCTGCGCCAGGTGGCGGTCCTCGCGATCACCACCCTGGGCTTCCCGCAGGCCATCGCCGGGCTCAGTTGGATCGCCGATCTGACCGACAAATAGAATTTCCATTGCCGCCTCCAGCTTTGCCAAGATCGCCAGCCTAACCCACGATCTACGCTTGTTTTCAATGACCAGGCTGTTTTCCACATCTTGAAATCTAGGGAATTGGCATGAGCCGAGCCGAGCCGCCTACCCTCCGCCTGCACGCCGCCGACAACGTCGTGGTCGCGCGCCACGAGCTTGCCCCGGAGAGCGCCATCCGGGCCGAGAACCTGATCGTGGGGGCGCCCGTGCCGACCGGCCACAAGGTTGCCACCAGCGCCATCGCCGCCGGCGAGCCGGTGCGCAAGTACGACCAGATCATCGGCTTCGCGAGCCGCGATATCGGGCCCGGTGAGCACGTCCACGTCCACAACCTCGAGATGCGGGATTTCGCCCGCGACTACGCCATCGGCAGCGAGGTCCGGCCCACCGATATGGTGGCCGAGGACGAGCGCGCGAGCTTCATGGGATTCGTGCGCGAGGACGGACGGGTCGCCACCCGCAACTACGTCGGCGTGCTCTCGACGGTGAACTGCTCGGCCACCGTCGTGCACCGCATCGCCGACCTCTTCCGCGGCGAGGCGCTGGCCGAGTTCCCGGGCGTCGACGGGGTGGTGGGTTTGAGTCACGGAAGCGGTTGCGGCATGGCGCTCGACGGCGAGGGCTTTGCCCAGTTCGCGCGTACCGTGACGGGCTACGCCACCCACCCCAACTTCGCCGGCGTGCTGCTCTTGGGGCTCGGCTGCGAGGTGGCGCAGATAGGCTTCCTTTTGGCCGCCGCGGGCCTCGAGGCCGGGCCCCGGCTTCGCACCATGACGATCCAGGACGGCGGCGGCACCGTGGCCACGGTGCGCGACGGCGAGGCCGCGGTGCGCGAGATGCTGGCCGAGGCTCAAGGCGCCCGACGCCAGGAGGTCCCGGCCGCTCACCTCGTGCTCGGCCTCGAGTGCGGCGGCTCGGACGGCTACTCGGGCATCAGCGCCAACCCGGCGCTGGGCGCCGCGGCCGATCTCCTGGTGCGCCACGGCGGCACCGCGGTGCTCGCCGAGACGCCCGAGATCTACGGCGCCGAGCACCTGCTCACGCGCCGCGCGGTGAGCCGCGAGGTGGGCGAGAAGCTGATCGAGCGCATTCGCTGGTGGGAGGACTACACCGCCCGCAACGGCGGCTCGATGGACAACAACCCCTCGCCCGGCAACAAGGAAGGCGGGCTCACCACCATCCTCGAGAAGTCGTTGGGCGCCGCCGCCAAGGGCGGCACCACCAATCTGGTCGAGGTCTACCGTTACGCCGAGCGGGTCACGGAGCGGGGCTTGGTGTTCATGGACACCCCTGGCTACGACCCCGCCTCGGTGACCGGCATGGTGGCGGGCGGCGCCAACGTGGTCTGCTTCACCACCGGCCGCGGCTCGGTGTTCGGCTGCAAGCCGGTGCCCTGCCTCAAGCTCGCCACCAACTCCGCCATGTACCAGCGCATGACCGACGACATGGACATCAACTGCGGCGAGGTGGTCGACGGCTCGGCCACGGTCGAGGAGGCGGGCGCGCGCATCTTCGAGCTCGTGCTCGCCACCGCCTCGGGCGCCAAGAGCCGCAGCGAGGCCCACGGCTTCGGCGACAACGAGTTCCTGCCCTGGCAACTGGGCGCGGTGATGTGAGGGCCGCGTGATCCGCCCGGCGAGGCCGGGCGAAGCGGAGGCGCTCAGCGACCTCGCGCAGGCGGCGCGCGGTGCTATACCTGATCCGCCGGGTTGCGGGGCGCCGGTCGCGCGTGCCCCGGGCCGCGGCCCGCCAAGGGGGGAGAACGCGATGGCTCGCGACCAGCGCTACGACATTCTCTTCGAGCCCGTGGCGATCGGGCCCGTGACCGCCAAGAACCGCTTCTACCAGCCGCCCCACTGCAACGGCATGGGACAGCTCCGGCCCCACATGCACGCCGCCATGCGCGCGGTCAAGGCCGAGGGCGGCTGGGCCGTGGTGCACACCGAGCACGTCTCGATCCACCCCACCTCCGACATGCTGGGCGAGGTGGTGCAGGTGCTGTGGGACGACGACGACATCCCGGCGCTGGCCTTGATGGCCGACGCGGTCCACGAGCACGGCGCGTTGGCCGGCATCCAGCTCGCCTACGGCGCCTACGAGATCGTCAACCGCTTCACCCGCGAGGTGCCGATGGGGCCCGAGGACCTGCCCGTGAGCCCCTACGATCCGGTGCAGGCGCGGGCCATGGACAAGGACGACATCCGCGCGCTGCTGGGCTGGCAGGCGGCGGCGGCGAAGCGCTCGCGGAGCGCGGGCTTCGACATCGTGCAGGTGGACGCCAACTTCTCCACCGCCCCCTTTCAGTTCCTCTCGCCCCGCAACCGGCGCGGCGACGAGTACGGCGGCAGCCTCGAGAACCGGGCCCGGCTGCTGCGCGAGCTGATCGAGGTGACGAAGGACGCGGTGGGCGAGAGCTGCGCCGTCACCGTGCGCCTCATCATCGACGAGCTGATCGGGCCCCGGGGGCTCACCACCGAGGACGAGGGCAAGGCGGTGATCGCATACCTCGCCGAGCTCCCCGACCTCTGGGACATCGTCATCGGCACCTGGGCCGGCGACTCGCCGAGCTCGCGCTTCGCGCCCGAGGCCGTGCACGAGCCCCACCTCGCAGGCCTCAAAGGGCTGACCACCAAGCCGGTGGTGGGCGTCGGCCGTTTCACCTCGCCCGACACCATGGCCGCACAGGTGCGCCGCGGCATCCTCGACATGATCGGTGGCACCCGGCCCTCGATCGCCGATCCGTTCTTGCCGCAAAAGATCGAGGAGGGCCGCATCGACGATATCCGCGAATGCATCGGCTGCAACATCTGCGCCTCGAACCACTTCGCCGGCACCCCCATCCGCTGCACCCAGAACCCCACCATGGGCGAGGAGTGGCGCAAGGGCTGGCACCCCGAGCGCATGCCTCCCAAGGGCTCGGGCGACAGCATCCTGGTGATCGGCGCCGGCCCGGCGGGCCTCGAGTGCGCCCGCGCCCTGGGCCAGCGCGGCTATGCCGTGCACCTCGCCGAGGCGGGGCGGGAGCTCGGCGGCCGGGTGAGCCGCGAGGCGCGCCTCCCCGGTCTCGCCGAGTGGGCGCGGGTGCGCGACTGGCGCCTGGGCCAGCTCGACAAACTCGCCAACGTCGCGATCTACCGCGAGAGCCGCTTGACGGCGCCCGAAGTGCTGGAACTCGGCTTCGACCACGTGGTCGTCGCCACTGGGGCGCGTTGGCGCCGCGACGGCCGCGGCCGCGCCACCCAGGGCGCGATCGAGGGCTCGGGCGGCGATCACGTGCTGACGCCCGACGACGTGATCGACGGGGCCCGGCCCGAGGGCCCGGTGCTGGTGTTCGACGACGACCACTACTACATGGCGAGCGTCATGGCCGAGGTGCTGCGCGGCCAGGGCCTCGAGGTAACGCTGGCGACCCCGGCCGCCGAGGTCGCGGCCTGGACCGAGATGACGCTCGAGCTCGAGCGCATCCACCGCCGTCTCGACGAGCTCGGCATCCACATGGTGACCCACCACACCCTCGCCGCGATCGCGCCGGGCAAGGCGACGCTCAACCACGTCCATACCGAGAAAAGCCGCTCGATCGCCGCCGCTAGCGTGGTGCTGGTGAGCGCGCGGGTGCCCGAGGACAGCCTCTATCGCGCCCTCGCCTCGAACGCGGACGCGCTCAGCCAGGCCGGCATCAAATCGCTCAGCCGGATCGGCGACTGCAACGCCCCCGGGGCCATCGTCCACGCCGTCTACGACGGCCACCGCTGGGCCCAGGCGCTCGACGCCGACGCGGGCGCGCCAGCAGTGCGGCGCGAGCGCCCGGTGGTGATGCGGGCCGGGGGTGCCGGGGTCGCCGCCTAGGATGTGTACGCATGAGACTTTGATTTAAATTTGTGCCACCAATGTCCTCATTCGGCGGCTTTGCTCCGGGATTGGTCTGCTTCACCTCAGGGAACAGAGCATCCTAACGGTCTCACCGTAGGACCGCTTTTGACCGCAAGCAAACTATTACCGTGTGCAGTCTCTCAGCTGGCGGTCGAATCGAAGACGCGCGTGTGGCAATATCGGAGCCTTGTCAATCTACGAGAGCCATATCATGGCCAGGGAAATCGAAAAAGCAGCGCACGAGGTACTGACCGCAATCTGTGGTCGCGCGCAAGAAACACCGGTTTAGTTGATGCGCCCGGGACGCATCGAGAGCCGCAACCGTTGGCCACTGGTTCAGGAAATCTACCAGGCACTCACTGGAGGTCTGCTAACCGATACAATGCCCTCCCGAGAACGCAGGACTGTGGATGGCGTGTTCCGCCGAATGGATGGTCGCACCTTTATCTTTGAACTTGACGAGAAACAGCACTTCAATGAGTTCCGTGCGGTAACGCTCAAGTTATATCCTGCCAACCTTCCGCTTGGCTTCGACATCAGGCTATGGATGGATCGGTGCCACCAGAAGACGAAGCTGGAAAGTGGGGGATTCGCAAAACCGAAGCCGCCACTGTTTCCCGGCAAGAGCCGCCACTGTTTCCCGGCAAGAACGGACGTCATCGCCAGCGCGCGTTTCGCGATGCTCTAACGGACATCCTACCCTCGGAGTACGGATTGCTGCCGACGCTGCGGCTTGGAGACTTCGAGATTCGGGACTGGATTCATGGCGGGAACGCGCGCGATCGCATGAAGGCTTTACTTGAGGCGCGATTGGTCGGGCCGCGAACTGATTAGACTTGTTGCCCCAAAAAAGCGCGGGTGAATCTGAATCGGAAACCCATGCAAATTCGAAACACGATTATCTGCCTAGCTCTCGCCCTTTTGTGGTTGCCCAAGTTTCTGATGTGCCGTCTCGGGGATCTCTCGATTCTAAAGAGGCTTACTTGGCCTACATAATCCTGATACTAGAAGGCCGTTATTCGGAGTGGACGCCATTATACTTGCATGTGTTAGAGGTGAGGGAGAGCAATCCCGCTCCAGAGCACCTGGACTTTGCGACGAGCCTAGAAAACGGTGCCGCAGTCCTTCGAGATACTGGGCGTGCCCAGGAGGCGGGGAAGACGGAGGCGCGCGCCAAAGCAATCCGTATCAAGCACCAATGAGTGATCTTGCCTGGCTCCTGGCTAAGGGCCTGTGATTTCAGGGATTGGCTGAGAGCCGAAGTTCGGCGGACCACTCGTTTAGGTCCGTTTAGCGCCTGAAATCGAACGTCGGTGAAGCGTTTTTCTGGGCCGTCGACAACTCAAGGCCATGGCTCCACGCCCTGGGCCGCGACCGCGCAAGTCGCCGAGTCACCCCCTCCCAACTCTCCCCCATCGAGGGGGAGGCTCATGGCGTCGGGATTGGGCAGCCGATCCCCCCTCCCCTGGCGAATGGGAATAGGGCGAGGGCGCGCCGCGCCTAACCGCCGTAGCTGATGCGGTAGACCATGCCGGCGTAGTCGTCCGAGACCAGGAGCGAGCCGTCGCCCAGCTCCTTGATGTCGACCGGCCGCCCCCAGGCCTCGTCGCCCTGCAGCCAGCCCTCGGCGAAGACCTCCTTGCCGGTTGGTTTGCCCTGGTCGTCGAAGCGGACGCGCATGATGCGGTAGCCGGCGGGCTCGGAGCGGTTCCACGAGCCGTGCTGAGCGACGAAGGCGTCGCCCCGGTACTCGGCCGGAAACATCTTGCCGCGGTAGAAGTGGATGCCGAGCGCCGCGTGGTGGGCGCCGAACTCGAGCGCCGGCATGGTGACCTCGGCGGGCGGCGTCTTGTCCTCGTAGCCGGGGCTCGGGCTGGCGCCGCCGGCGTAGTAGGGAAAGCCGAAGAACATCCCCGCCTTGGGCGCGTGATTGAGCTCGTCGGCGGGCACGTCGTCGCCCATGCCGTCGCCGCCGTTGTCGGTGAAAAAGAGCTCCCCGGTCTTGGGATGGAAGTCCAGGCCCACCGAGTTGCGCACCCCGCGGGCGTAGACCTCCGCGTCGCTGCCGTCCAGGTTCATGCGCATGATTGTGCCCGCCGGGTCGCTCACGTCGCAGATGTTGCAGGGCGAGCCCACCGCCACGTAGAGCTTGTTGTCGGGGCCGATGGCGAGGGAGCGCCAGCCGTGCAGGAACTCGTCGGGCAGGCCCTCGTGGATGGTGGCGACGCGGAACTGCTGGTAGATGTCGAACTCGGGCGCCGCGTACATGCCGATGCGGTTCTGCTCGGCGACGTAAAGGAAGCCGGCGTTGAAGGCGAGGCCGTTGGGGACGTGCATGTCGGTCATCACCTCGACCACCTCCTCGGCGAAGCGGTCCTTGTTGCGGTCGATGGCGGCGTAGACCGATTGCTGGCGGGTGCCGACGAAGAGCACCCCCATCGGCTTGCCCAGCGCCATCGAGCGGGCGTCCGGGACCTCGGCGTAGATCGCGATTTTGAAGCCGGGCGGCAGCTTGATGAGCTCGAGGTTGGCCTCGACGGCCTCGTCGGCCGAGGCCGCGCCCAGCGCCGCCGCCAGCGCTATCACTGCGAGCAAGGCCCGTCCAACGGTGGTCACGATAGGCATGGCATATCCTCCCCTATTCGTCGCTTCGCGCAGGAGGCCGCAGTTTAGACCAACGCGGCCTCGCGACAACCTCGCCCGCGCCGCCGCGCTGTGCTAACACATGCGCCTTGGCTGGAGCGGCGGGAGAGCCTTTCGCCTCGGGGCGGTCGCGCGAGCGGGAGCGCGCCCGCCCTGTATTAACACTGGTCGGATCAGGGAAGGAGCAGATCATGACCGCGACGCTCGACGTCACCATCGAGGCCTGGGAGGACGGCGCGGCGATCCCTGGGCGCTTCGCCTTCTGCGTCCCCGCCGCTGAGGGCCACGTGACCATGGGCCAGAACCTGAGCCCGCCCGTCGCCTGGTCGGGCGCGCCCGCGGGCACCCAGTCCTTCGCCGTCATCTGCCACGACCCCGACGTCCCTTCGGTGCCCGACGACGTCAACCAGGAGGGCCGCACCATCTCGGCCGAGCTGCCGCGGGTCGACTTCTATCACTGGGTGCTGGTCGACATCCCGGCGTCGGCCACCGGCCTCGCCGAGGGCGCGGACTCGGACGGCGTCACGGCCGGCGGCAAGGCGCCCGGCCCGAGCGATCAGGGCCTGCGCGGGGTCAACAACTTCACCGACTGGTTCGCCGGCGACGAGGCGATGCGGGGGGACTACGGCGGCTACGACGGCCCCTGCCCGCCGTGGAACGACGAGATCCTCCACCACTACCACTTCACGGTCTACGCCCTCGACGTGGCGAGCCTGGGCCTGGGCGACAAGTTCGGTGCGCCCGAGGCGCTCGCCGCCATGGCCGGCCACGTGCTGGCCCAGGGCGCCCGGGTCGGCAGCTACACGCTGAACCCGGCGCTCGGCTGAGCCGCCGCCACAGGCGACGACGCCGGGAGAGGAAGGGGATCGCGCGCGCGAGCCGCGGCACGACCGGGCTTGGTGACGCGGCGACTTGGTATTGCCGGGGGCCGACCCCATGTGTCCTCGGGCCGCCCAGGCGTTAGCCCCTATTTCCCGCAAGAGGTCGGAACGTGAAGATTCGCAACGTGGCCATCATCGCCCACGTGGACCACGGCAAGACCACGCTCATCGACGCCCTCTTTAAGCAGAGCGGCCTCTTCCACGCCAACCAGCAGGTCCCGGAGCGGATCATGGACTCCAACGAGCTGGAGCGCGAGCGGGGCATCACCATCCTCGCCAAGTGCGCGTCGGTGGACTGGAAGGGGGTGCGGATCAATATCGTGGACACCCCGGGGCACGCCGACTTCGCCGGCGAGGTGGAGCGAATCCTCGGCATGGTCGACGGCGTCCTGCTGCTGGTCGACGCCGCCGAGGGCCCGATGCCGCAAACCAAGTTCGTCACCGCCAAGGCGCTCAAGCTGGGGCTGCGGCCGATCGTGGTGATCAACAAGCTCGACAAGTCCGACGCCCGTCCCCATGAGGTCCACGACGAGGTCTTCGACCTCTTCGCCGCCCTCGACGCCGACGAGGATCAACTCGACTTCCCGACCCTGTTCGCCTCGGCCAAGCAGGGCTGGGCGAGCGCGGACGCCGAGCGCCGGGGTGGCGACATGGCGCCCCTGTTCGAAAAGATCGTCGCCTTCGTGCCGGCGCCCGAGGTGATCGAGAACGAACCCTTCCGGATGCTGGCGACGACGCTGGAAAGAGATCCCTTCCTCGGCCGAATCCTGACCGGGCGCATCCTTTCCGGGACCGTGCGGCCCAACATGACGGCCCAGGCCCTGAGCTTGAACGGGGAGCCGGTCGAGCGCACGCGGATCACCAAGGTGCTCGCCTTCGGCGGCTCGTCGCGGAGCGCGGTCGAGGCCGCCCATGCCGGCGACATCATCGCCCTCGCCGGCTTCGACCGCGCCACCGTCTCGGACACCTTGTGCGACCTCGCGGTTTCGCAAAGCCTCCCCGTCGACCCGGTCGATCCGCCGACCCTGGCGATGATCTTCTCGGTCAACGATTCGCCCTTCGCCGGGCGCGCGGGCCACCGCGCCAACTCGCGCGACATCCGCGCCCGTCTTCTTGCCGAGGCCGAAGGCAACGTCGCCATCCGCGTCCGCGACGCCGACACCGCGGACGCTTTCGAGGTCGCCGGGCGCGGCGAGCTGCAGTTGGGCGTGTTGATCGAAACCATGCGCCGCGAGGGCTTCGAGCTCTCGATCAGCCGCCCCCAGGTTCTCACCCGCGAGGACCCCGAGAGCGACGCGACGCTGGAGCCCTACGAGGACGTGGTTATCGACGTCGACGAGGAGTTCTCCGGCATCGTGGTCGAGTCGATGGGCCGGCGCAAGGGGCGGATCGAGGAGATGGGCGCGTCGAGCGGTGGCAAGGTGCGGCTGCGCTTCCGCGCCCCCTCGCGCGGGCTGATCGGATATCACGGCCAGTTCATGACCGAGACCCGGGGCACCGGGGTGATCAACCGCCTGTTCCGCGACTACGGCGCCCACGCCGGGGCCATCGCCGGGCGCCGCAACGGGGTGCTGATCTCCACCGCCGAGGGCACCAGCGTGGCCTACGCGCTGATGAATCTGGAGGAGCGCGGCGCCATGTTCATCGGCTCGGGCGTCGCCGTCTACGCCGGGATGATCATCGGCGAGAACAACCGCGACAACGATCTCGAGGTCAATCCGCGCAAGGCCAAGCAGCTCACCAACATCCGCGCCGCCGGGACGGACGAGGCGGTGAGGCTGACGCCGCCCCGGCGCCTGTCGCTCGAGCAGGCCATCGCCTACATCGAGGACGACGAGTTGGTCGAGGTGACGCCCGAGACCATCCGCCTGCGCAAGCGCGTCCTCGACCCCCACTTGCGCAAGCGCGCCGCCCGCGCCGCGGCGGGGGGAAGCTAGTGTCCGCAACCAGCTGCAAAGCGGACACTTTGGACGAGATTGGTTTATCTCTGCAATTTGACCCGAAGCGGAATTTGATGGCTCTTGAACGGTGGTCTCAGAGACGGCTGCTGCGTCGGCTCATGGTGCTCGGCTGGGATGTCGAGATCGTTATCCGCAAGCCGAAAGCGCGGCACCTGAGGCGGCTCAGCGTAGCCGCGGCCTGAGCCTTCCGGCGCCTTGGCGCTTCCGCGCCGGAATCGACTTGCACGCGCCTGGGGAGTATGCTTTTCGGGAATCTTCCGTTGGACGGCTAGCTTGTGCCGGCACCCTAGCTTTGATCGGGAGGTGCATGATGTCGACTATGGAGAGCGGTGCCGTCGAGTTAGAACGGCACCATCAGCCCAAGGGCCTGTCGGACCGCCTTGCGCTCGGCTTCGTGAGGGTGCTGCGCTTCATCGCGGACACCTTCTTCGCGAAGCGCTACGGCCACCGCGCCGTGGTCCTGGAAACGGTCGCCGCGGTTCCCGGCATGGTCGGCGGGGCACTGCAACATTTGAGGTCCTTGCGCCGCATGGAGGACGACAAGGGCTGGATTCGCGCCCTTCTCGACGAGGCCGAAAACGAGCGCATGCACCTGATGACCTTCGTGCACATCGCCCAGCCAAGCTGGCTGGAGCGGGCCATGATCCTCCTCGTTCAGGGGATTTTCTACAACGCGTTCTTCCTGCTCTACCTGATCTCGCCCCGCACCGCGCACCGCGTCGTCGGCTACTTCGAGGAGGAGGCGGTGGTCAGCTACACCCTCTATCTGGAGGAGATCGACGCCGGCAAGCACGAGAACGTGCCGGCGCCCCAGCTCGCCATCGACTACTGGAAGCTGGCACCCGATGCGCGGCTGCGCGACGTGGTGCTGACAATCCGCGACGACGAGGCGGCCCACCGCGACGTCAACCATCGCTTCGCCGACACGCTCGTGGGCAGCCGCGGGCCCGGGGCCGGACCGTCAACGTCAAGCTCTTGAGCAAGCGCCCGCTGCCGGTATCGAGCGACTGCGCCAAGCAGGGGATCCACGCTTAGAGAGATCGAGATTCACTTACATCCAGGAATGCAGTACCCCTCATCCGGCTCTTTGATATGGGTGGCAGGTTACCCTTAGCGGAGCTTCGTGAATCCGTGAGATGGGGCGACGCGGTTGAATCGCTACGACTCATAAATTGAGGGGAGGATTTCAATGTTCCACATCAACCCTCTTGTACCCGAGTTGTGGTGCTCGAATTTCGACGAAAGCATAAGGTTTTATACTGAAGTTCTGGGATTTCCGGTGGCACAGCGACGAGGCGACGACACGCATGCCTATTTGTCGCTTCAAGGCGCGCAAATCATGATCGCTTCTTGGCAGCAGGATGGCACTTGGGAGCCGGCACCACTTGAAAAGCCCTATGGACGAGGGATCAATTTCCAGTTCCTCGTCAACAATGTCCGTTTAATCCACGACGCTGTCAGGTCTGCGGATCTGAAACCCTTTGTCGATATTTACACAAAATCCTATTGGCGAACCGATCGAATGGACGAGCGCACCGAGTTCGCGGTTCTCGACCCGGACGGCTATCTCTTACGGTTTTCACAGGTGGAATCCCATAGTCCGATCGACTAGGCGGATCTTGACGAACTCGACCACGATAGGTGAGTAGTGTTCCACGTTTCCTAGGTTCCCTTGCGCGCCTTCTCCGCCGCGAGCCCCGCCGCCTGGGCCTCGGCGATCACCGCGGTCACCAGGGTGGGATCGACGCCCGCGACGACGAGGCGCCCGTCGGCGGTCGTGCAGAGCCCGCCGAAGGCGAACTCGGCGGCGATCTCGGCCAGGCGCTCGAGCTGGGCCGAGGTGAGCGAGCCATCGGGGGGCGTCACCGTCACCGCCATGCGCCCGTCGCGCGCGGGCTCCGCCGCCGCCGCCGCGGCGGGCGGACGCAGCGCCTCGAGCACCTCGGACGTCGCCTCGAGCGGCATCCCGCGCAAGTACACGCCGTCCTCGGGTGTTAAGAAGACGCGCCCGCCGGCATGGGCCGTGGCGAGGCCGCCGAGACGCCGCGCCGCCGCCACCGATTGGATGCCGCCTGGGACATGGACGCGCACCGTGCCGTCGCCGCCGTCGCGGTGGACGCCAAAGGAGGCGCTGAAGGGCTCGAACTCGGTTACCGCAACCATCTCTCTCCTCCCCGTCTGTGTCCCTTACGTCACGCCGCGCCGTTGCTCGCCCGGTCGAGCCCCCGTTCGAGGTCCTGGGCCAGGTCGTCCGCGTCCTCGAGCCCGACCGAGAGCCGCACCATGTCGTCGCCGACGCCGATGCGCGCGCGCTCTTCCGCTCCCATGGCGCGGTGGGTGGTGGTGGCGGGGTGGGTGATCAGGCTCTTGGTGTCGCCCAGGTTGTTCGAGATATCGATGATCTCGAGGGCGTTGAGGAGGGCGAAGGCGGCCTCCTTGCCGCCCGCCAGGTCGAAACTGAAGACGGTGCCGGCGCCCGACATCTGCTCATTCGCGAGGGCGAACTGGGGATGGCTGGCGAGCCCGGGGTAGAGCACGCGGCGCACCGCCGGGTGGCCGACGAGGCGCTCGGCGAGGCTGAGCGCGGTGGCGCTCTGGCGCTCGACGCGGAGCTCCAGGGTCTCCAGCCCCTTGAGCAGCAGCCAGGCGTTGAACGGGCTCAAGGCGGGCCCGGTGTGACGCATGAAGGGCTCGAGCTGTTCGGCGCGGAACTCCTCGTCCGAAAGCACGGCCCCGCCCAGGCAGCGGCCCTGGCCGTCGATGTGCTTGGTGCCCGAGTACATGACGATGTCGGCGCCGAGCTCGAGCGGGTGCTGCAGGATCGGGCTCGGGAACACGTTGTCGACGATCACTCGCGCGTCGACCCGGTGGGCGAGGTCCGCGACCGCGGCGATGTCGATGAGCTCCAGCGTCGGGTTGGCGGGGGTCTCGAAAAAGACGCATCGGGTCTTGGGCCCGAGCGCGTCGCGCCACTGATCCAGATCGGGGCCGTGCACCAGCGTCGTCTCGATGCCGTAGCGCGGCAGGATCTGGGTGAGGATGAAGTGGCACGAGCCGAACAGCGCCCGCGCCGCGACCACGTGGTCGCCGGCGTAGAGCTGGCACATCATCGCCGCGAACATGGCGGCCATCCCGCTCGCCGTTGCGAAGCACGCCTCGGCGCCCTCGAGCAGGGCCATGCGGCGCTCGAACATCGCCACCGTGGGGTTGCCGTAACGCGAGTAGACGAAGCCCGGCTCCTCACCGCTGAAACGCGCCTCGGCGACCTCGGCGCTCTGGTAGCTAAAGCTCGAGGTCATGAAGATGGCCTCGCTGGTCTCGCCGTGCTGGGAGCGCACGGTGCCGCCGCGCACCAGGTTGGTTCGCCGGCGCCACGCCCCGTTGGCGCCCGCTCCTTCGTTGGTGGTGTCCATCGTTGCCTCCCGCTCGGTCTTTAGGATCCGTGGCGACGGTCGCGCGGGGCGCCCGGATTCGAGAGCGCTCATCCCTGCCCCCAGGGCAGGCCGGCCGCTTGCCAGCCTTCGATGACGCCGCGCCGGCCCTCCTCGTCGGGCGGCCCCTCGAAGCCGTCGGCGACATTGTAGCAACGCTCGAAGCCGAGCATGGTCAGCGCCTGGGCCGCCCAGCGCGAGCGATTGCCCGAGCGGCAGATCAGCAGCACCTTTGCCTCCGCCGCGACGCCCCTTTGCCCGAGCTCGGCGGCGAACTCCGGGTTCTGCCTCATGTCCGGATAGAACTGCCACGAGACGGTGACCACCTCCTTGCCGAGATCGTCGAGCCGCGGCACCCCGACGTGTTGCCACTCGGGCTCGGTGCGCACGTCGACCAACACCGCGTCGGCTTCCGCGGCGAGCATCTCCCAGGCCTCGGCGCTGGTGACGTCGCCGGCGTAGCCCGCTCCCGCCATCTCGCTCACTCCTCCGGGCTCGCCGCGGCGCCGCCGAGGCGCGCCGCGACGGGCGGCGGCAGGTGGATGCCGCACTCGCTCTTGTCGAGGCCGCGCCAGCGGCCGGCACGGTGGCCCTCGTCCGCCGCCACCCGGTCGGTGCAGGGCATGCAGCCGATCGAGAGGAAGCCGTCGGCCTCGAGGGGGTGGCGCGGCAGGTCGTGGCACTCGAAGTAGGCGTCGATGTCGCGCCTGCTCCAGCCGGCCAGCGGGTTGACCTTGACCCGGCCCTCCACCGCCTCGATCAGCGGCAGTCCGGTCCTGAGCTCGCCCTGATAGCCCTTGCGGCCGTTGATCCAGGCCTCGAGGCCCAAAAGCGCGCGCCTCAGCGGCCGCACCTTGCGGACGAAGCAGCAGAGGTCGGCGTCACGACGCCAGAGCACAGCATCTGGGTCGTGGGCGTCGAGGTCGGCGGCGTCGGGGCTCACCGAGCGCACGTCCTCGAGCCCGAGCCGCGCCACCAGGCGCTCGCGATAGGCTAGCGTCTCGCCGAACAGCTTGCCGGTATCGAGGAAGATCACCGGCGTCGCCGGGTCGATCCCGGAGACCATGTGGAGCAGCACCGCCGCCTCCGCGCCGAACGACGAGACCAGGGCGATGCGGCCCGGGAACACCCGCTCGATCATCGCTGCGAGCAGATCGCGCCCGGCGAGCCCGCGGTAGCGCGCCGCGAGCGCGCGCGCCCTCGCCTCGTCAGCGCTCGACGTGGCGACGGCGGTCATCGCCGCGCCCCCCCGGCCACCCGCGCCAGCGGGACCTGCGCCCGGTGACGGAGCGCCGAGGCGTGGGCCCGGGCGTCCGCCGCCGGCTGGTACCAGACGCTGAGCTCCGACATCGCCCCGAGCCAGGCCTCGGCCGCCCGCTGGTCCGCGACCTCGAAGGCGTCGAAGCCGCAGCGCTGCATGAACAGGAACTGATCGCGCAGCACCTCGCCGACGGCGCGCAGCTCGCCCTCAAAGCCGAAGCGCTCGCGCAGCAGCCGGGCGGAGGAGTAGGCGCGACCGTCGGTGAACTTGGGGAACTCGAGCGCCACCACGTCGAAGGCATCGAGGTCGTCGGCGATGAGCGACGGGGGTTGGTCGCAATCGAGCCGCAAGCCCAACGGCGCGCCCCGTTGCAAGAGCGCCTCGCGTTCGGCACGCCAGCGCTCGAGGCCGACGATCACCGCGCCCTCGGCCGGTACCGCGTCGCCCTCGGCCAGCGTGAGCCAGGGATCGTCCACCACCCGTCCCAGCTTAATGAGCGCCATAGAGGGTCTCCTTGAAGGGATCGGGCCCGAGGCGGCGATAGGTGTCGATGAAGCGCTCGCCTGCCGTGCGCACCTCGAGGTAGGTGTCGAGGATGGTCTCGATGGCCCCGACCACCTCCTCGCTCGAGAAGGCCGGGCCGATGATCGAGCCGATGGCGGCATCGTCGCCGGCGCTCCCGCCCAGCGTCACCTGATAGAACTCCCGGCCCTTCTTCTCGAGCCCGAGGATGCCGATGTTGCCGGCGTGATGGTGGCCGCAGGCGTTGATGCAGCCCGACACGTTGAGGGTGATCTCGCCGATCTCGCGCTCGCGCCCGAGATCGTGGAGGCGCTTGCCGATGTCCTGGGCGACGGGGATCGAGCGGGCGGTGGCCAGGTTGCAGTAGTCGAGCCCGGGACAGGCGATGATGTCGGTGACCCGGCCGACGTTGGGCGTCGCCAGGCCGAGCGGCCCGAGCTCGTGCCACAGCGCCGGGAGCCGCGCCTGCCTGACGTCGGGCAAGATCAGGTTCTGCGCGTAGCTGACGCGGATCTCGCCGAAGCCGTAGCGCTCGGCGAGGTCGGCGACCGCCTCCATCTGCTCGGCGCTGGCATCGCCCGGCACCCCGCCCCGAGGTTTCAGCGACAGGGTGACGATGGCGTAGCCCGGCTGCTTGTGGCGGGCGAGGTTGGCCTCGAGCCAACCATCGAAGTCGGGATTCCGGCGGCGCTCAACCTCGAGGGCGGCGCCATCGTCATCGAGGCTCTGGTAGGGCGGCGGCGCGAAGTAGGCGGCGATGCGCTCGAGCTCTTCCGAAGGCAGATCCACGGGGCTCTCCTCGAGCTGGCGCCACTCCGCCTCGACCAACTCGGCGAAGGCCTCGGGCCCGAGCTCGTGGACCAGGATCTTGATGCGCGCCTTGAACAAGTTGTCGCGCCGCCCGAGCTGGTTGTAGACCCGCAGGATGGCCTCGAGATAGGAGAGCAGGTGCCGCTTGGGCAGGAACTCCCGCAGCGTCGGGCCGACCTTGGGCGTGCGGCCCTGGCCGCCGCCCACCATGACCTCGAAGCCGACCTCGCCGGCGCCGTCGCGGCGCAGCGCCAGGCCGATGTCGTGGAAGCGCAGCGCGGCGCGGTCCTGGGCGCCGCCGCTCACCGCGATCTTGAACTTGCGCGGCAGGAACGAGAACTCGGGGTGGAGCGTCGACCACTGGCGGATGATCTCGCACCACGGGCGCGGGTCCTCGATCTCGTCGGCCGCGACGCCGGCGCGGACATCGGCGGTGACGTTGCGGATGCAGTTGCCGCTGGTCTGGATGGCGTGCATCTCGACCTCGGCCAGCTCCGCGAGCATGTCGGGGACGTCCTCGAGACGGGTCCAGTTGAACTGCAGGTTCTGGCGCGTGGTGAAGTGGCCGTAACCCTTGTCGTAGCGCCGGGCCAGGTGGGCGAGCTTGCGCATCTGCCGCGACGACAGGGTGCCGTAGGGGATGGCGAGGCGCAGCATGTAGGCGTGAAGCTGCAGGTAGAGGCCGTTCATGAGGCGGAGCGGCTTGAACTCGTCCTCGCTGAGCTCGCCGGCGAGCCGGCGCCCCACCTGGTCGCGGAACTGGGCCACGCGCTCGGCCACCAGGGTGCTGTCGAATTCGTCGTAGCGGTACACCGCCTCAACCCTCCCTGCTCTCGGACCCCTCGGTGGCCTGCGTGCCGAGCTCGGGGCGGACCGTCGGCCCCAAGGCGCGGATCTCCTCGCGGTAACGGAGGGCCCGGATGACGCCGTCCTCGTCGCTGACCTCGATGAGGTAGGGGGCGACCACCCGTTGCGCGGCCACGGCGGCCGCGGCGCCGGCCTCGAGCTCGGCCGAAGCCGCCTCGCCGGCGCCGATCCGGGCCTCGCCGATGCGCTCCGACCAGCTCCCGTCGGGCGCCAGATAGACCACCAGCCCATCCCGAAGACGGTTCGCGGTGAGCACCTTGAGCGTCATCCAAGCCTCCTCTCTCAAACCGCCACGGCGCGATCGGCGGCGGCGCGAAAGCCTTGCGCAGCAATCCCGCCTTCGCCGAGCCGCACCACCCGCTTGCCGTCGCGGGCCCGGCGGGCCATGAGGGCGTCGATCTCGCGCTCGCGCCGCTCGCCGCCCGGTCCCGTCGTGGGCACCGCAAGGCGCTCGGCGCCGCGCCGCACGAACTCGAGGATCATGGGATCGATGGCCGCGTCGTGGACCACCAGGTCGGCCCGCTGCAGCAGCCTGAGCGCCCGCAAGCTGAGCAGGTCGGGCGCCCCCGGCGGGGCGATGACGATGTCGACCGCGCCTTCCCGTTCGCGGGCCGAAACCGGCCTGTTGACGAGCGCCAGCATGCGCTCGCGCGCCGCCCGCTCGTCGCCGGCGAGCACCGCCTCGGCCACCGGCCCGTCGAAGAAGCGCTCCCAGAAGCGGTGCCGGCTGGCGGCGTCGGCCAGGTTGGCCTTGACGGCGCCGCGGAAGCTCTCGGCGAAGCGGGCGAGACGCCCGAGGCGGGTCGGCAACAGCGCCTCGATCGAGTGGCGCAGCTGGCGCGCCAGGACCGGCGCCGCGCCGGCGCTCGAGATCGCCACCACCACCGGGTCGCGGTCGACGATGGCGGGCATGATGAAGCTCGAGAGCTCGGGACGGTCGACGACGTTGACCGCTATCGCCGCGCCCCGTGCCGCGGCGGCGACGCGGGCGTCGACCTCGGCCCGCCCGCTGGCGCCGATGACCACGGCGTGACCGGCGACGTCGCCGGGCGCGAAGGGGCGACGCAGCGCCTCGACCTCGCCCTGCCGCGCGAGCCCTTCGAGCTCGGGCCCGAGGGCCGGCGCGACGACGCTGACCCGCGCCCCCGCCTTCGCCAACAGGCGCGCCTTGGCTGCCGCGGCGGCGCCGCCGCCGACCACTAGGGCACGCCGCCCGCGGAGCGCCAGGAATACGGGCAGGTACCTCACCGCCCCGGTCCCGCGCCGCGATATCGGCGCGCGCTCGCCGCGAAGCCGTGTGCCGTGATGGGAGGGGCAGCCGAGATGGGAGGGGGAGGTTCGACCATGGGACTCGCCTTCCGTTTCACCGGATCGGGCCCACGGAGCATCTCCCCGTGGCGCTTTAGCAGTTGATGACGCGGTTGCAAGCTGCCCGATCAAATCCCGCGAGTCCGTTGGGGCGGACCAATCCCGAACAAAAACCCCGCCGCAGCCAAGCGCTGGGCGGGGTCCGCCGTCGCTTTAGCCGCATTTCTTCAAGCGCCTGCAATCTGCTCTTCAAATCGGCGCTAACAAAATTTTAAACAGCAATTTTTCGGGTTGTCAATCTAATAAACATAAAAAATCGCGAGAAAGTGATAAAGAACAGAAAAAATACGTCAAATAGAGAAGTGCCCATCTCTGGGGGCCATCGGCCCTTCGACGCCGCCCGCGCGCATTCAACCCCGCTCGCAAAGGAAGGTTTTCGCCGCGGCGCCGCGCGGGTCGCCACGACCGTGGGCCGGGACGCCACGCGCGCCGGTTGCCCCGGATTCCGGAGATCAGCGCCCATTGCCGCGGCGCCGCGCGGGCCTTAATTCATCGCCTCGAGGTCATAAAGACTTAAGGCGCGCGAGGCCCATGGCGTCCCCGCAAGGCGCGCCAGCAGACGCTGGTCGGCGGTGACGAGGCTCGCCTCGCGGAGCTCGGCCAGGGCAAGGTAGAGGCAATCGTAGACCGGGTGGTCGAGGTCGGCCGCGAGCGCCAGCGACCGCGCCGCCAAGCGCAAGCCCGGCACGAGATCGTCGAAGAACCCTGGGAGTTCCCCGACCGCCGCCGAGGGCGGCGGAGTTGGCCGCGCCGCGTGAAGAAACGATTCCCCTCCCCTGACGAGCTCACGTAGTCTGCCTCCCGACGAAATATTGGCCGCTGCTTGGCTTTGGGGGCGAGACCGCGGTGGTGTACCGGCCAGGAGAGCCGCGGGCTGCTCCATAAATCCGTACTTGGGACCCGATTTTGCTGAAGGGGTCCAGATGGGATCTCCACAGCCGAAAGTATAGAGGCCGTTTTGACGGAAATGGAAAGCAGGATGGAGGAACAGGAAGCGCGTAGCGATCCGCCGTTCCGTATCGGCTTTGGCACGGCACTCACCCTCTGCTTCGTCATCGCTTACTTCGGCTTCTGGCTTGTCCCGGAGTGGCTGCCGTGGGTCCTGTCTACCGGTATCTACTTCGTCTACGGACTCTCCTTTCCGGTGGTTCTTCTGGTGCTTCTCGTCCTTGTCTGGAGGGGCGGGGTTGGGCTGCTTCGCTCCCGTTCTCGTCGCGCGCCAGCGCTCTCTCGCCACCGCTTATTCCTGCTCATCGGCGCTGTGGGCCTCATCTGTTTTGCGGCCTCGCTCGGCCTCGACCGTGTAATCAGCGGAGGGCTGCCCTTTGGGTCGCACCTGCAAAAGTTCGACCCAGAGATCTGGCAAGATCCCGAGTCTCGGGGATTCATCAGGGGCGATATAACACCTCGTCAGAAGATGCTCGGCGATGTCGTCGCCAACGTCCTTCAAGGGCGCAGCCGTACGGAACTGACGGCGCTTTTGGGTCCATCGCGTGGCGCCGGGTACTTCGCAAGCTCGGGGCGCGACATGATCTACATCCTCGGTCCCGCACGCTGGTTCTTCTCCTTGGATTCAGAGTGGTTGCTGATCTGGCTGGACGAGTCAGGTCGATTCGAGCGCTACCAAATCGCCGGCGACTAGTCGAACCTGCGTTCCCTGAACACGCCCCCCAGCCGATCCCGCGCCGGGCGGGCGATCGAGGCAGCCGCGGCAGCCCCGAAGGAGGTAGCGACCGTGAAAGCCCTGCTGCAACGGGTAAGCGAAGCGAGCGTCACGGTCGGCGCACGCCGGGTGGCGGAGATCGGCCCCGGGCTGCTCGTGCTGTTGTGCGTCGAGGCCGGCGACGGCGACGCCGAGACCCGATACCTTGCCAAAAAGATCGCCAACCTGCGCATCTTCGAGGACGAGGCCGGCAAGATGAACCGCTCGCTGCTCGACGTGGGGGGGAGCGCGCTGGTGGTGAGCCAGTTCACGCTGGCCGCCGACCTCAGCCGCGGCAACCGTCCCGGGTTCTCGGCCGCCGCCGCGCCCGACCTCGCCGAGGAGCTTTACCGCCGCTTCCTTGACCGCATGAGCGACCACGGGGTGGCGGTGAAGAGCGGCGAGTTCGCCGCCCGCATGGCGGTGCGCCTGGTCAACGACGGGCCCGTCACGATCTGGATCGACACCCGGAAAGGCTGAGCGCTGGACCGCCCTACCCGGCCGCGCTCGGCGCCGCCCCCGCCTTGTCCTCGAAGATCACGTAGTATTTGCGGGTGGTCTCGGGCATGTGCCAAGTGCACTTCGTTCCCTTGGCAATAACAAAGCAGTCGCCGGCCCTGAAGGTCTCGGCGTCGCCGCCGTCGTCGGTGATCACCACCGTGCCGCTGAGGATGTAGCAGAACTCGTCGACCGGGTAGCGCTCGATCAGCGAGGTACACGGTGTGCACTCCCAGACGCCGGCGGTGAGTCGCCCGCTGCTGTCGGTGAAGTAGTTGTGGCCGCTCTCGACCGGCTCGCCTTCGATGACGTTCTCGCCCTCGAGATTGCCCCAGAACGGCAGCCCCACGCCTTCGGGGCCGTCGCGATTGAGGCGGATGACGGAGTTTTTGGCCATGCCGTGCTCCCTCCTATAGTCGTTTGCCGGGCCGCGACGGAGCGCGGATGACGCCGAGCCTAGACCGAGGCCTCGAGCGCGATGTGCTCGCGACGGAACGGCATGTCGGGCTCGGCCGGCGGCGCGTCGAGCTCGCGCGCCGCCCGGTGGCCGTCGTAGACCGCCGCGGCGATGCTCGACGGGGTGTCGCAATCGCCGATCGCTTGGAGCGATTTGATCCCCGCCGCCTCGAACCTTTCAGCCTCGGCGGCCAAGCTAAGGTAGAGGCCGTTGTCGGGTCGCCGCGAGGTCACCATGACGAGCGAGGCCGCCCGGACGACACGGCCGCGGCCGGTGTAACCGCAAGCGATCTCGACCTCGCCTTCGCCGACCCGGACCAGATTGTGGCTGGCGACGACGGCGATGCCGAGCTCGAGCACGCGCGCCTGGATGCGGTGCTGCTCGAGGGTGTTCGCGGTCCACGCCGAGACCTCCGCCGCCGTCGTCACCAGCGTGACGTCGCCGCCATCGTTACGCAGTTTTTCCGCGATTACGCCGCCGAGGTAGAAGTTGTCGTCGTCGAACACGACGATCGGGCCGGCAATGGCGGCGCCGGCGAAGACATCCTCGGGCGTGAACACTGGGCCCTGGTCCGAGCCCGGAACCGGGCGCCAGTTGGCGACGCCGATGCCGTCCTTGCGCCAGTGCGCGCCGGTGGCGAGGACGACATGGGCGAAGCCGAAGTCGAGAACGTTCTCTGGCGTTAGCTTGCTGTCGAGGTAGAGCTCGACGTTGGTCATCTCGCGAAGGCGCCCGAGGCGCCAGTCGCGCACGCGGGCCCAGGCGGCGAGGCCCGGTAGCGCGCTCTCCTGCGTCACGCGGCCGCCGAGCTCTTCCCGCGCCTCGGCGAGCGCCACGGCGTAGCCGCGCTGGCCGAGCGCCCGCGCCGCCTCGAGCCCCGCCGGCCCGGCGCCGACCACGAGCACGCTGTCGTCCGAGGCCTTCGGCGCGATCACCTCGGGGTGCCAGCCGCGGCGCCACTCCTCGCCGACGGTCGGGTTCTGGGTGCAGCGCATCGGCGTATGGGTGTGCTGGCCGGCGACGCAGATGTTGCAGCCGATGCACTCGCGGATGTCGTCGATGCGCCCCTCTTCGATCTTCTTGGGAAGGAACGGATCGGCGATCGACGGTCGCGCCGCGCCGATCATGTCGAGCACGCCCCGCCTGATCTGCCCGACCATGGTGTCGGGCGAGGTGAAACGGCCGACCCCGACCACCGGCTTGGTCGTGAGCTTCTTGACGAACGCGACATAGGACTCCTCGAAGCCTTCGGCGGCGAAGCGCGAGGTCATCGAGTCGTTGGCCCAGTTACTCACGTTCACGTCCCAGAGGTCGGGAAGCTCGGCGAGCATCTCGACGATCTCGCGCCCTTCGCCCTCGCAGGTGATGCCGTCGGGCCCCTTGAGCTCGTCGACCGCGAGCCGGACGGCGACGGCGCAGCGGTCGCCGACCGCATCCTTGGTCTCCTCGATGACCTCGCGAAACAGGCGAACCCGGTTCTCCAGGCTGCCGCCGTACTCGTCGCTACGGTGGTTGCGCTCGCGCTGGATGAAGTGCATCAGCAGCGTCGAATCGTGGCCCGCGTAGACGTAGACGAGATCGGCCCCGGCGCGCCTGGCGCGGAGCGCCGCGTCGCGGTGCCAGCGGCGGAAGGCGCGGATATCCGACTTGTCCATGCCACGGGTCTGGCTGGGGACGGCGATGATGCCGGCGCGATGCGACGGGCCGAGCGGCTTGAGCCGGGTGTAGTGGTTCTGGACGCCGACGCCGTTGTGGGCGAGCTCGACGCCGGCGAGCGCGCCGTGACGGTGCAGCGCCTCGACCATCAGCGCCAGGCACTTTTCGTCGTTGTCGTCCCACAGGCGCGCCTGCGGCTCGGGTGAGTAGTCCGACGACGGGTGGATCATGCACTCCTCGGTGCACACCACGGCCCAGCCGCCCTCGGCCTTCATCTCGCGCATCTTGGCGTGGCTATGCGGCCAGTCGAACCCCATGCCGCAGCAGTGCGGCACCTGGTAGAAGCGGTTCTTGGCGGTGACCGGGCCGATCCGCACCGGCTCGAAGAGGATGTCGTAGCGTGGGTCTCGGGACATGGCGGTGCCCTTGTCGGAGTCGGTTTACCTGTCGCCCGCGATTTAGTCGCTCAAAATGTTACAATCCTCGGCATTCCAGCCGATCACAACCGGGACATCCGCTTTGAAGTCGAACTTTTGATCGATCCGACTTTGAATGCGGCAGGTGATCGGATCATGCGCGGCCAGCGCCACCTCCAACTCGGTCACGTCCCCCAGATAGACCTTCGCGACGATCCTGCCTTCGAACTTGTTGTCGGCCGACCAGTCCCAGTCCCTGGGAAATACCTGGATAGCTTCGGGGCGGACCGAGAAACTGACGCCTGACCCGGAAGATAGGTCCTGGTCGCCACGGCTGATTACTCTGAGGCCGGTCTCGGTTTCTATTTCAATCGTCTGGGTAAGAGCACCGTGCGCCGCGGCCGCGCCTACGGAAACGACTCTTCCGGAGAAAATATTCGACGCCCCCATGAAGTCGCACACAAAGTCAGTCCGAGGGGTCTGATAAATCTCCTGGGGGCTTCCAACCTGTTCAAAATTTCCGTTTCGCATAACCGCAATCCGGTCCGACATACTCATGGCCTCTTCCTGGTCGTGGGTCACATAAACAAAAGTGATCCCGACCTCTTTTTGAATTCCGCGGAGCTCGATCTGCATGGCCTTTCGAAGTCTTCGGTCCAAAGCCCCCAGCGGCTCGTCCAAGAGCAACACCTTGGGACGCAACACCAGGGCTCTTGCCAGGGCGACGCGCTGTTGCTGCCCGCCGCTGAGCTGATTTGGACGGCGCCCCCCAAGGCCCTCCAGGTGAACCAGTCGGAGAGCTTCGTCCACCAGCCTCCTGGTCTCCGGTTCCGGCACCCGTCTGGACTTCACCCGCAAGCCGAAGGCGATGTTGTCCTCGACGCTCAAATGGGGAAAAAGGGCATAATTCTGAAAAACGATATTGGAGCTGCGCTCATAGGGTGGGCGGTCGTTGACGACCTCTCCACTTATCAGAACTTCGCCGTCGTCCGGATTTTCCAATCCTCCGATCAACCTCAACGTGGTGGTCTTGCCGCAGCCGCTGGGCCCCAGCAGCGAGAAGAACTCCCCTTCCTGAATCATCAAACTCAGATCGTCCACGGCGACGATGTCACCAAACCGTTTGGTCACGTTTACCAATTCGACGCTCGGAACTTGTTTCATGACACGCTTCGTTTTTCTATTAAGACTCCGATGATAACAATAATCAGCGGTATCACCACGATCAGGGTTCCCAGGGCGTTGACCATCGGGGATACACCGAGCCGAATCATCGAGTAGACGCGTAATGGCAAAGTGGAGGACCCGACACCGGAGACAAAGAAGGTAATCACGAAATCGTTGAACGACCAGGGAAAGGCCAGCAATGCAGCCGCCAGAATCCCTGGCTTCAACAGCGGCAGTGTCACTTTCCGCATGGTCGTCCATTCATCGGCGCCGAGGTCCATGGCGGCATCTTCCAGAGTTCGATCGATGCGCTGCATCCGGGCGATAATCACCAGAGTAGTGAGCGGAATCGTAAAAGATATATGGGCAAATAGAATCGTAAGAATACCGAGCTCCAAGCGAACAGAGACGTAAAACAGGAGAAGGGCAATTCCAATGACGAGATCGGGCATGATCAGCGGGATATAGAGAATGCCCTGAAATAGTCCCCTGCCCAGGAAATCGTACCGGTATAGGGCAAACGCCGTAATCGTTCCGATGGCCGTGGAAATCAGGACACAAGGAATTGCCACCATGAGGCTTATCTTCAAAGCGTCCTGAATATTCTTGTTGTCAAATACGGCCTGATACCACTTTAAAGTAAACCCCTCCCAGCTCACACCGTATTCGGTAGGCGTTAGGGAAAATACGACTAGCACGAATAAAGGTGCATACATGAACACGTATAAGAAAACACAACCGATAGATAAAAGACGGGGTGATGTCCGGTTCATCGCTGTTCCCGGAAGGACTCTCTTCCGCCTCCGACCCGCATGTAGAGGTAGAGCAGGACCAAGATTATCGATAACAGCAGGAGGGAATATGCAGATCCCAGCGGCCAGTGGCGCAGGCCCATAAATTTCAGCGCGATAAACTTTCCGATCATCATGGCCTTGGCACCACCTAGCAGCTCCGGAACCAAGAATTCGCCTATCGAGGGGGCAAATACCAACACCGACCCGCTTAGTATGCCCCCCTTGGTTAACGGCACGGTGACCTTGAAAAAGCGTTCTCTCGCGGTTGCCCCTAAATCGGCAGCCGCCTCCAAAAGAGAACGATCCAGTCTGTCGAGAGAGGCATAGAGGGGCAGAATCATAAACGGCAGGTAGGTATACACAAGACCGATCAACACCGAATATTCGTTGTGGAGCATGGGTAAGGGAGCATCGATCAAGCGTAACTTTATCAGGAAGTTGTTGATCAGGCCATGATCGGACAACAGGGTCATCCAGGAATAAATTCGCACCAAGTAGCTGGTCCAGAACGGTAGAATCACCAAAAATAGCAAAAGGTTCTTTCGGCTTCCGCCGTAGAAAGCAATCCAGTACGCGACCGAATACCCCGCCGCCAGACAAATAACGACCGTCAGACCCGCCAATTTAAACGATCGGACAAAGATCTTGAGGAACAACGGGTCCAGAATCTGCCGATAGCTATCAAGCGTGAACTCGTACTCGATGGTGCCCCATGGCCCCCGGGTCAGAAAACTGTAATAGACCACTATTCCCATCGGGATCAGCGTGAGGATCAGCAACGAGAAGGCCGATGGGCTCAACGTGGCGCCTACTTTGAAAGCAGGGTATTTTCTGAAAAAGCGGAGGACGGATCTTCTCAACGTATGCAAATCGAATACCTTCATTCGATATATTGGCGATCGCTGTTGGCGAATTATTCAGCCGACGCGCGGCGCGTCTCGATGGTACAGATCCCCGCCGTGGCAAGGGTGGACGCGATCGGGTCGGTCGGCGATGTGTGTTCGCTGCGCACCTTAGCGTAAAACCCGGCAGCCCAAACACAGCCGCGGTGCCGGTGGGAAAATCGGCTCGACGCCAACTTCGGTGCTCCTTGATCCACCGTGCTCGTCGATCCCCTGTGCCTTCAGCCTTGCGACGGCCCCGGCGTACTGCCGACCGCGCTCAAGCACCGCAAATCCGCGCCCATCCCTCCGCGGTGACCCGTCGGGATGCGTTCGCCAAATGTCGTCAGGGCCAGGACCGAGGCAAAATCCTCCCCCGATGGTTCGCTTCCGCCTGCAATCACGCGGACGGCGGCGCGGCGTCTCCGGCTCTCACCACGCTCGGCGACGGCGCGCGGGAACCTCACCCCGTCCCATTTCCACCCGCCCGGCGAATGGGCGCCGGCCACCGCCGTACGGAAGCAACCGCGCCTCGTCTCACGCTGCTAACAACCGGGTCCAGATATCGCCGTAGACCGGCAGGATGTCATCCGGAATGACGGCCAGAAACTCGAGCCGCGCCAGCTCCTTCTCGGTCGGGTAGATTGCCGGATCTTGGGAGAGTTCCGGGGGCACGAATTTTCCGAGCGCCTTCTGATTGGCCGTCGCGTAACCGCTCTCGCCACAATTCGCCGCCGCCACGTCGGGCCTGAGCATGTAGTTGATGAACGTCTCCGCCGTGAACTTGTGCGGCGCGCCCTTGGCGATCGCAATGTTGTCGAACCAGGCGGTCCCCCCCTCTTTGGGCAGGAGCCATTCGACAGCCGGGTTCTCTGCGTGCGCCTGGACGACTTCGCCGTTCCACTCGTGACCCACGACGATGTCCTCGGTGATCAAGGCCTTCACCATGTCGGCGCCCGGATAGAAAGCTTTCACGTGGGGCTTTAATTTAATCAACACCTCGCCGGCCTCCAACAATTCGTCCTTGTTGCGGCTGTTGACCGAGTAGCCCAGATAGGCCAGGGCGGTGGCGATGACCTCTTCCCGTTCGTCGGTAAACCCCAGCTTCCCCGAGTAGCGCTCCGGACCGCTTTCAAACATGAGCGCCCAACTACCCACGTTGGGATCGCCCTTGGTGTATTTCGTGTTGTGGGCGAGCGCGGTCATCCCCCAACAATAGGGAACCGAATATTTGTTGCCCGGGTCGAACGAGGTATCGAGAAATTTGGGCGTTGTGTTGTTCAGGTCCGGAATGTTGTCACGGTCCAAAGGCTCCAGGAGTCCCTGAGCGACATGAATCGGCACGAAGTTGTGCGTGGGAAACACCACATCATACCGCGCGCCACCCGCCTGAAGTTTGGCCAGCAGGAATTCGTTGCCGGGATACGTGTCATAGGTGACTTTCACCCCGAACTCCTTCTCGAAGTTTGGAATGGTGTCCGGATGGATGTATTCTTCCCAATTGTAGACGGCCAGTTCGCCGCCCTCTTTCTTGATCTTTTCCAGAACCTCGGGAGACGGGCCTGCCGCCGCAAAGGCTTTGCTGTGCAGAGCCAGAATATCCGACAGCACTGCCGCGGATACGCCCAGGGCCGTCGCTCGGCGGATGAACTCCCGTCGGCCTATCCGCTTTTGAAATAGCCCTTCAACGGATGCATCCAACCGCTTTTTCTGATCTCGATCATTGATTTTCATTGGCTTCCCTCCCTTCGTTATGTCGCGGAAATTTCCGAAGCACAGGGGGCGTGCAAAAGCTCGGTTGCCGCACGGCTCGACGAAACCTTACCCTGCGCAGAAACGCGGAGAATCTTGACGCCCGACATTTACCGTTGCTGATCGCACCATTGGTGATCGCGCCCCGGTCTGATTTCCCGTATGCCCACATTGGCTAGGATATCTCTCTTAGGTGCGGTGTCAAGGAATTGCCCGGATTGCCGAGGCGATTGGTCGCTCTCGGCGTGGCCGCTCGAGTTGTCTGGAGGCGGCGGAGGTTGTGGCGATGGGCGAGCGTCATTTCCGAGCTCCGCGGGAGCGCTATGGGGCGGCGGGGGCGGAGCGCCTGACTGACCGTTGCCGTGGTCGGGCCTCGGCGCGGGCGGCGCCGCTGAGAGCCGGCGGCACTCCGCGGGGCTGGTGCGCAATGCCAAGAGGCGTGGGGCGCGCGCACCGCCGGAAGCGGCCGCGGGCCCGCCTTGATCAGCCACCACCGCCGCTTTCACGACGCCGGCGCCCGCCCTCCCGATCTGGCGGGCCGCGAGCCCCCCAAGCCTCACCCCAGCACCTGGAACATCTGGTTGGGGAGGAAGGTCGCGATCGCGGGGAAGAGGATCAGGATCACCAGACAAATCCCCATCGCCAGCCAGAACGGCAGGATGCCAGCGAAGATGGTGCGCATCGGCACGTCTTCGGCGATGCTCTTGACCACGAACACGTTGACGCCCACCGGCGGGCTGATCAGGCCCATCTCGAGAATGATCACGACCACGACCCCGAACCAGATGGGGTCGAAGCCGAGCTCGACGATGAGGGGAAAGACGATCGGCAAGCTCAGGACCAGCATGGCGAAGCCCTCGAGGAACATGCCCATGACGATGTAGGCGGCGAGGATGATCAGCAGCACCCCGTGGCGGCCGATCTCGAGGCCGAGCAAGGCCTCGCCGAGCTCCTGGGGGATCTGGCTCAAGGCCAGGAAGGGACTGAAGATGTGCGCCCCGATGAGGATCAGGAAGGCCATCGCCGTGGTGCCCACGGTCTGCAGCAACACCTGCCGCACGGTGGCCAGATCGAGAACCCGGCGCCAGGCGGCGACGATCATGGTGAGGAAGGCACCGACGCCGGCCGCCTCGACCGGCGTGAACCAGCCCAGGTAGATGCCACCCAGGGTGAGGACGATGATGGCCACGATAGGCAGCGCGCGGAGCAGCGCCTGGAGCTGCTCGGCGCTGGAGATCGCGGCGCCGAGCAGCGCCACCAAGGAGAGGACCAGCGCCGCGATCAGGAGCACGGGCGCCGCGGCGAGGCTGAGAGCGATCAGCCCGACGCCGACGAGCGCCGCCACCGCCGATGCCCTCAGCCGGCGGCGCGAGAGATAGCGCTCGGGCGCCGCGTCGCCGCGCCGCGCCGGCCCCAGCGCCGGCCGCCAGGTGGTGAGCAAGACGATGGTCACGACGAACAGGCTCACCAGCAACAGGCCCGGCAAGACGCCGGCAATGAACAGCCGCCCGATCGATTCCTCGGTCAGGACGGCGTAGATCACGAACCCGGTGGAAGGCGGGATCAGGATGCCCAGGGTACCGCCGGCGGCCACCGCCCCGGTGGCGAGGCGGGGGTCGTAGTTGTGGCGTCGCATCTCGGGCAACGACACCCGGCCCATGGTCACCGCCGAGGCCACCGACGAGCCGGAGAGCGCGGCGAAGCCGGCGCAGCCCACCACCGTGGCCGAGGCGAGGCCGCCGCGGAACCTGCCGACCCAGGCATAGGCGGCGTCGTAAAGGTCGCGGCTCATGCCCGAGACCGTCGCCAGGTTGCCCATGAGGACGAACAGCGGGATCACCGAGAGCTCGTTGAACGAGGCCAGCACGAAGGTCTCGCGGACCAGGGTCGAGAGCGCCGCGCTCCAACTGTTGAGCACGGTTATGCCGCCCACGCCGACGACGATCATCGCCACCGCCACCGGCATGCGCAGCGCCAGGAGCAGAAACAGGGCCGCCAGCCCGATCAGGCCGATCGTGGTCTCCGCCATCGGGCGCGGTCAGTTTCCGTTCTCGCGCCCGAGCTTCCTTCCGGACGCGGCGCCGATGGCCTCGATGAGTTGGACGATGGCGTAGAGCCCCGCGCCCAGCGCGATCATCGCGTAGAAGGGCCAGTGCGGGATCGCCAGCAGATTCGAGACGCGCTCGATCTCGATCGCCTGCAGGGCCGCGACCAGCGCCCGCCACGTCAAGAGGACGAAGATCGCGGCGCCGATCAGGTTGACCAGGGTGTCGGCGACGCGCGCGAAGCGGGGCCCGAGGGCGTCGCCGAGCAAGTTGACGGAAATGTGGCCCTTCTCGCGCCCACAGTGGGCGACGGCGCAGAACACGACCACCAAGAGCGCCAGCTCCGAGATGTTCTGAGCGCCGAAGATGGGCGCGTTCCAGAGCTTGCGCAGCGTCACGTCGAGGACCGTCAGCAACACCATGGCGACGAGTACCACCCCGCCCCCCAGCGCCAGCCAGCGCAGCGCGCGGTCGAAGCGCTCGACCGCACGGCTCAGGGCACGCCAACCCGGCATGTTCGGGACCGCGGGGCGACTCACTCCGACTTCAAGGTGGCGAGGATCGCCTTGGCGGGAATGCCCTTGCCCTCGCGCTCGTCGAGCGCCGCGGCGACGGCGGCCTTGGCGGCCTCGGCGAAACGCTTTCGCTCGGCCGCCGACAGCGCGATGATCGTGCGTCCCGCCTTGCGCGCCACCTCGATCCCGGCCTTGCCGGCCTTGCCGTAGGCTTCCGCCGCCTTGAGGCTGGCCCCCTGCCCCGAGACCTTTTCGAGCATGGCCTGCTCGTCGCCGCTCAGGCCGTCCCACGAGCTCCGGTTCATGAGCAGGTAGAACGTGGTGTAGGTCGGCGGCAGGTTGGTGGTGAAGTACTTGCCGACCTCGGCCAGCTTGAACGAGCGGATGGCGCTCGAGCCGATGAACACGCCGTCGATGACGCCGGTCTGCATCGAGGTGTAGACCTTGGTCACCGGCATGGTCTGGGGCACCGCGCCCCAGGCCGCGAGCAGCCCCGCGGCCAGCTTCGAAGGAGCGCGGATCTTGAGACCGGCGAGATCCTCGAGCTTGTGCACCGCCTTCTCGCGCATGATCAGGATGGTCCGTTCGTTGGTCCACAAGGCCAATACCTTGACGTCCTTGAAGTCGTCCTTGAGATATTGCGGATAGGCCTTCCACATCCGCTGGGTGATGTCCTGGGGATTCTGGGCGATGTCCGGGAGCTCGGCGATCAGGGTGCGCGGGAACTGGGGCGAGGTGTAGCCGGGGATGCCGAAGACGATGTCCGCGATGCCGTCGACGACCCGGTTGTACTGCTCCCGCGGCCCCTTGCCGAGGGCCCCCGCGGGATAGATCTTGATCGTCAGCTTGCCGCCCGAGACCGCCGCCAGATCCTCGACCATCGGCGCCATCAGGAAGCGATGCATGGGGTGCTTGGGCGACATGAAGTGCGCGAGCTTGAGCTCCTTGGCGTCGGCCGCCGTCCACGCGCCGGGCGCCGCGGCGAGCCACGTCACGGCGGCGATCGCCGCGGCCGCGCTGAGACTGAGCAAGCGATAGGTCAGTTTAGGGATCATTATCGGGACCTCCTCTGTCGGTTGGTCGCTTTTTGCGGCGTGAACGGCACGCCGGCCGTGGCCGCAGTGGGCAGTGGTGGGCGTCGGTTGCCGCGATCGAAGTGCCAACGCTCATTCGAGCCGAGCCGTGAAACCGTAGCGCTTTGCCCCAGCGCTGTCGATGGACCCACGCAGGCACCGCCGGCCGCGGCCTCTCGCGGCGGCAGTGTCGGGGTGAGGCCAGCGACGGGCATCGTTATGATGGTGGCAGCCCGAGGGCAAACGGCGCCATAGCGGCGGCCGCACCCTCGCATCGGAGGGAGGGGCGACGGCATGGATGACTCGATCCTGATACGCGGGCGCTGGGTCGTCACGGGCGCCGCCAAGGGCGCTGCGGTGCTGAGCGATGGCGCCCTCATCGTCGAGGGCGAGACCATCAAGGAGCTCGGCAAGACCTCGGACCTCGAGCATCGATATCCCGAGGCACGGCGCCTCGGCGGCGACGGCTACGCCGTGCTGCCCGGCTTGATCAACGCCCACCATCACAGCAACGGCGTCACCACCCTGCAACACGGGGTGCCGGACGATCTGCTCGAGTCCTGGCTCCTGAGGCTGGCGCGCTGCCGCCCGCTCGAGACCCGCGCCGCGGTTCTGCTCGGCGCCTACAGGCTGTTGCGCAGCGGCGTCACCGCGGTGGTCGACGTTTTCAGCGGCGGGCGCACGGAGGAGAGCTTCGCGGCCGGCGTTGGCGACGCCCTCGCGGCCTACGAGGAGTCGGGATTGCGGGCCGCCGTCGCCGCCGGCGTCTCCTATCGAAGCCTCCTGGTGGCGGGCGAGGACGAGGCCTTCGTGAACGCGCTCGGGCCCGGCGTAAGGCCGCTCGCCGAGCGTCGCCTGTCCGCCGGCCGTCCCTTCAGCGAGGACGCCTACTTCGACATCATGACGGATCTGGGCCGGCGCTACGCCGATCACCCCCGAATCGCCCTGTGGTTCGGGCCGCCCGGACCGCAATGGGTCTCGGAGGCGATGATGGTGCGGATCGCCGAGGCGGCGGAGCGCCTCGACTGCGGCATCCAGACCCACGCGCTGGAGTCCTTCTACGAGAAGCTCCACGGCCCGCGGGCCTACGGCAAGCCCACGCTGCTGCACCTCCGCGACCTCGGCGTGCTGAGCCCCAGGTTCTCGATCGCCCATGGCGTGTGGCTGACCGAGGACGAGATCGAGGTGCTTGCGGAGAGCGGCGCCGCGGTGAGCCACAACCCGAGCTCCAATCTCCGTCTCCGCGCCGGGATCGCCCCCTTGAACGCGTTGCTGGCGGCCGGGGTCACGGTGGGGCTGGGCATGGATGCCACCTCGCTCGACGACGACGACGACATGTTCACCGAGATGCGCCTGGCGCTGCGCCTCCATGGCACGCCGCTCCTCGAGGGCCCGGCCCCGGCCCCCCACCAGATCCTCGAGCTCGCCACCAGCGGCGGCGCCGGGCTGTTGCGCGCCGAGCACCGACTGGGCAGGTTGGCGCCGGGATACGCGGCGGATGTCTTACTCGTCGGGTTGGAGCGCTTGAGCTGGCCCTGGATCGCGCCCGAATGCGACCCCCGCGAGCTGGTGCTGCTGCGCGCCCGGGCCGACGACGTCGACACCGTGCTGATCGCCGGCGAGGTCGTGCTCGAGGGCGGCCGGCCGACGCGCTTCGACCACGAGGCGGTGGGACGCGCCATCGCCGAGGCGCTCAGCGGCCAGGCGCCGCCGGCGGACGCCGCCGATATCGTCCGGCTGCTGCTGCCCGAGGTCGAGGCCCATTACAGGGACTGGGAGGCTCCCGCGCCGGTGCCCTACGTGAGCTACAACTCGCGCCGCTGAGCGCCACTCGACGATCCCGGTGAAGACGCAGCGTCAGGACCTACCATGCCCCTTACGAAGTTTCCCCGCTATCCGTTAGCCCATCTACCGACGCCGCTCGAGCCCCTCGAACGGCTCAGCGACTCCCTTGGCGGGCCCCGGATCCTGGTCAAGCGCGACGACTGCACGGGCCTGGCGATGGGCGGGAACAAGACCAGGAAGCTCGAGTTCCTGATCGCCGAGGCGCGCGAGCGCGGCGCCACCGCCGTGGTGACCGAGGGCGGCATCCAATCCAATCATGTTCGGCAAAGCGCCGCGGCGGCGGCCAAGGCGGGGCTCGGATGCCACCTCGCGCTGGACCGGGCGGTGCCTCCCCTGGACCGAAGCTACGAGGCGACGGGCAACCTGTTCCTGGATCGCCTGCTGGGCGCCGAGATCAGCTTTTGCGCGCCGGGGCAGACCCGCAAGGAGCTCAGCTGCCGCATCGTCGACGACCTTCGAGCTCGGGGCGAGCGACCGTATTTCATCCCCACTGGCGGCTCCTGCCCGATCGGCGCCTTGGGCTACGTCGGCTGCGCCTTGGAGATCGTCGACCAGGCCCGGCGGCAGGATCTCGCCATCGACCGGGTGGTCGTCGCCAGCGGATCCGGCGGCACGATGGCCGGGCTCGTGGTCGGCTTCGCGCTGGCCAACGCCGCCACCAAGGTCACCGGCATCGACATCGACCATGAGCCCGAGCGCGTCGCCGACGAGGTCACCGAGATCGCCAAGGGCTGTGGCGCATTGCTCGGCGTCGCGGGCATCGATCGCGACCACGTCGAGGTCGTGGCGGGATACGCCGCGCCCGGCTATGGCCGCCCCAACCCGGGCATGATCGAGGCGGTGAGGCTGGTGGCGAAGCTCGAAGGGATCATTCTCGACCCGGTCTACTCGGGCAAAGCCATGGCCGGACTCCTCGATATGATCCGAAAGGGCGTCATAGGCGCGGACGAAACCATCGTCTTCGTGCACACCGGCGGCGCCCCCGCCCTGTTCGCCTATACCTCGGTGTTCGCGGGCGCGAGCGGGGAACCGCCGCTCGCGTGACGGCACGGCGCCCTCGGACCGAGCGATCGCTCCGTGGCCGAGCTGGCGGTGGGTCCCTTGGCGGCGGGACGATCTCCACGAATTTGGATGTCATCTGGAGAATGTCGGTATATGTCCGGGACCTAATTCCTTCCCGCACCGCATAAAGGTTGGCAACTCTGCGATAAAGACGAGGAAAGGATCTCGCGATGCATATACTGATCGTCCATTGCCACCCCGAATTGCGCTCTTTTAACGCCGCGCTCAAGGATGTAGCGGTGGAGACGCTGCAGCGGCTTGGTCACACGGTGGAGGTCTCCGATCTTTACGCCGAGGGATTCGACCCGGTGGAGGGGCCGACTCACTACGCGGATCGCGCCGACCCGGATTTCTTCTCCGCCCTGGCCGAGCAGAGGCACGGCAGCAAGGCCGGCACCTTGTCCTCCGAGGTTCGTCGCGAGATCGAGCGGCTGGAGCGGGCGGAACTCGTGGTGTTCCAGTTTCCGATATGGTGGCACGCTCAACCGGCCATGCTGAAGGGCTGGCTCGACCGGGTGTTGGTCAGCGGTGGGCTGTACACAAGCACGATGCGCTACGACCGAGGTCATTTCCGCGGGCGGCGTGCAATCTGCTCGGTCACCACCGGCGCGCCGGCGGTAGCCTTCGCCCACAACGGGCGCGGCGGCGATATCAACCTTCTCCTGTGGCCCATGCATTACTCGCTCTACTACATGGGCTACGCCGTTCTGCCGCCCTTTCTCGCATTCGGCATCCAAGGCCACGGCTTTGCCTATGAGAAAGAGCACAAATTCAAAGCTCAGCTAGAGAGGTATAAAGCAGACTGGGCTGTGCGGCTGGAGAGGCTGGAGACGGACTCCCCCATCCCCTTCCCCGGCTGGGGCGACTGGGACGAGCATGGTGTCCTCAAGCCAGGCATCGAGGGGTATGATTACTTCATTCGGGCCCGTCGGTAGCGACCTTTCATCTTTGCATCGTGCGTCGGCAGTGCGGCCCCGAACAAGCGGTCAAAATATCACGCGACAGCACGGACCGGGAACCCGCCAACTGGAATGACGGTCGCCCCAAAACCCCAAAAAAGGCGTGCGGCTTAAGGACCTTCACCCGCTCGGGGCGGCGCTCCGGTATCCACTGCAAGGGATCGCTCCGGAGACGCCGGGAAGGATTGAGGTTGATGATCATGGTTTCTCGCGCGCTGCCCCGCGGAACCATGGCCGCGAGCACCTCAAGCCCCAGCCTATCTTCCAAGAGGGCAACGAACATTATGATACCGGCTCGGCAAATCCGGGTCGTTAGGCGGGCGGGGACCGCGCCCGCGGTACCGTGCCCCTGCCCGTTGAATCCGCCGGCCGACCTCAATTACGGAACCGGCCCAACATGATGATTGGGGCTCGCTGCCTGCTCGTCGCCGCACTGGCGATCGGCCCTTGCGGCCCCGCCCTGGCCCACAGCGGCGCCCGCGCCTTCATCCTGCTCTTGCCCACCCAGCTCTATATCCTCGGCGGTGCCGCGGTGGTGGCGCTCTCGTTCGTGGTGATGGCGTTGATCCCGGTCGCCGGGCTGCGCGCGCTCGAGCGCGCCCGCTGGCGCCTCGGCGCGGTGCCCCGAGTGGGGCTCGTCGGGCCCAGTCTCGGCGCCCTCGCGCTCGCCCTCGGATTGGTGATCGCCGGCTACGCCGGGAGCCGCGACCCGCTGGCGAACCCGCTTCCGTTGGTGGTGTGGACCGTGTGGTGGGTCGGCTTCACCTTCCTCCATGCGGTGCTGGGAAACCTATGGGCCCACCTCAACCCCTGGTGCGGCCTCTACCGGGTGCTGACCGCGCTCCCGGTTCTTCTTGCCTGGCGCTTGCGCCCGCCGCTCGGCTATCCGCGGTGGCTCGGCTATTGGCCGGCGATCCTCCTGTTGTTCGCTTTCGCGTGGTTCGAGCTGGTCGATCCGGCGCCCCAGGACCCGGCCCGCCTGGCGAGCGCGGTCGCGATCTATCTCGGCGCGACGCTCTTTGCCATGCTCCTGTTCGGGGACCAGGCCTGGCTGCGCCACGGCGAGGCCTTCTCGGTCTTCTTCCGCATCGTCGCCTGGCTCGCGCCGCTGGGCCCGCGACCCCAGGCCGCGGGCGCGAGCGCGCCGGGCCGCTCCAGCCTGTGGGCCACGCTTCCCGGCATCCGGCTGCTCGCGGTCGGCGCCCTGCCCCCGAGCGGCGTGGCCTTCGTGCTGCTGGCGCTCGCCTCGGTCTCCTTCGACGGCTTGTCGCGGACTTTCTGGTGGCTCGACCTGATCGGCGTGAATCCCCTCGAGTACCCCGGCCGGACGGTCCTGATGGGGGCGAATTCGCTCGGGTATCTCGGCCTGTTCCTGGCCCTGGTCGCCGCTTACGTCGGCGCCGTGCTGCTCGGCCGCGCCCTCGCCGGCCCCAGGCGCGGCGCCGGCGAATGCCTGGGGCGCTTCGTGGTCGCGATCGTCCCCATCGCTTTCGGCTACCACTTCGCCCATTACCTGCCGGCCTTCCTGGTCGACGCGCAATACGCCGCTCGGGCCCTCTCGGATCCCTTGGCGCTGGGGTGGAACCTGTTCGGCACCGGTGATCTTCACGTCACCGCCTCCTTGCTCGGCAACCACCAGTCGGTTCAGGTGATCTGGAAGCTCCAGGTCGTGGGCATCGTCGCGGCCCACGTGATGGCCGTCGCCAGCGCCCATTTCCTCGCGCTGCGCGAGGCCGCGAATATGCGCGAGGTGGTGCTGAGCCAGGCCCCGATGACGGCCCTCATGATCGGCTACACCTTGTTCGGCCTCTGGCTCCTGGCCACGCCGGCGGTGGGATGAGGAGACGGGACAAGCGCCGCGAGGCCGTGCCCCGGCGGGGCCCGCGCGACCTTGAGCCGCCGGCGCAGAGCGTGTTACTAACAACGGGACTGGGGCAGCGAAAGAAAACGATCGGGAGGGGCAAATCATGACCAAGAAAGACAACAACGGGGACGGGGACGCCAACGGCACCAGCAGCGTGCCCGTCTCCAGGCGCACCGCGTTCAAGACCGCAGGCGCCTTCGCCGCCGCGGCCGCCGCCGGCGCGGCGGGCGGCTATGGTCCGGGCGCGCTCACCAGCCAAGCCCTGGCGCAGACCGCGGGGTCGGGCGGCAAAGCCATCAAGATCGGGTTCCAGGTTCACCGCACCGGCATCGGCGCGGCCTATGGCCGCTGGTACGAGCGCACCACGGTGGCGGCGGTCAAGCTGATCAACGAGATGGGCGGCATCGCCGGGCGGGCCCGTCGAGCTGGTGACCGAGGACGACGGCACCGACCCCAAGCGCGGCGCCGAGGTGGTCGAGAAGCTGGCCTCCCAGCACAAGGTGGACATCATCTTCGGCACCCTGTTCTCGCACGTCGTGATCGGCTCGGCGCCGCGCGCGGGCGAGCTCAAGATGCCCTATTTCGTGGTCAGCGAGGGCTATCACGTGGCCTCGGGCAAGCTCAACCGCTACGTCTTCCAGCCCGGCATCACCGACGTCCGGGCCCAGGTCACCGCGATCTCCGGTTGGGTGCTGGACAAGCTCGGCAAGAACGTGACCATGATCTTTCCCGACTACGCCTTCGGCTACAATCACCGCGACTTCTTCAGCGCCGCGGTGGCGGCGCGCGGCGGCACCATCAAGGCGCTGTTGCCGATCCCGCCCACCGAGTCCTCCTACACCAAGTACTTTCCCCGCATCCCCGCCGACACCGACGTGCTCTACCACGTCATGGTCGGGCCGGGCGTGCTCACCTTCGTCAAGGAGTTGGGCGAGCACTTCGGCGCCAAGCGGCCACAGCTCTTCGGCTTCATCGATTCACTCGAGGCCGTGGACATCGCCAGCCCGGGGCTGGAGTACCTCGAAGGGAGCTATTTCTGGGAGGCGTTCCCACGCTACGCCGACGGTTACCCGACCCGCCACGTCGAGTTATATCGCCAGCGCGTCGGCGTCAACGAGGCCGGCGCCAGCGTCCAGGATGCCAAGGACGTCTCGACCTATTCCCACATGTTCGGCTGCTGGGAGACCTTGTTCATCATCAAGGAGGCGATCGAGCAGAGCGGCTATTCTGAGCCGACCGCGAAGGACAAGGCGGCGCTGATCGAGACCATGGAGAACTTCGAGTGGTTCAACGAAGGGATCGAGCACCCGCAGGGCCATAAGAAGTTCATCGGCCGGCTTCACCAGAGCTACGCACAGCAGTTCATCTCGAAGGTCGAGAACCAAAGGCTCAAGGTCGTGCACCGGACCTCGATCGAGGATTCGCTCTACGAGCCCGAGGCGGACTACACCAAACAGGCTCTGTGAGCCCTCGGGCCGGCCTTCGCCGGGGCCGGCCGGCGCGGGAGCTCGGGCGCGCGCCGGCCCCTGACCGGCTCATCGTGACGGTCCCGCCATGAGCTTCGGGCCGCACCTCTTCCTGGCCCTGCTCGAGGGCACGGTCACCGCCTTCGTGCTCGCCCTCACCGCGCTTGGCCTCTCGCTCGTGTTCGGCGTCATGCGCGTCGTCAACATCGCCCACGGCGAGTTCTTCATGTTGGGCGCGGTGCTCGCCTGGTGGTGCACGTCGCTGCTGGGCGAGGCACCGCTGGTGGGCTTCGCGGTGGCGCTCGTGGTCGCGCCGCTGGTCGTCGGAGGCGTCGCCCTCGCCGCCGATTGGCTGATCCTTCGCCGCATCGACTACCACCCGGAAAGCACCATCGTCGCGACCATCGGCCTGCTCTACATCATCCAGCAGCTGGTCCTCACGCTCTATGGCCCCGACGCCAGGCCGGTCACCCCGCCGATCTATTTCCGCGTCGTTTTCCCGTGGTTCGGATACTCGGGCTACAAGCTGGTCGTCGCGGGGGCCTCAGGCCTGCTGCTCGCGGGCACCTGGTGGGCGATGACCCGGACCCGGCTCGGGCTCTACATGCGGGCGACCCAGAACGACCCCGAGATGGCCCAGGCCTTCGGGGTGCCGGTGCGGCGCATCTACGCCACCGTCTTTGCCTTGGGCGCGATGCTCGCCGCGACCGCGGGCGTGCTGGTGGTGCCGATTCGGCAGGCCCACTACCTCATGGGCCTCGACCCGCTGCTGCTCTCGTTCATCGTCGTCATCATCGGCGGCCTGGGGAGCCTCAGGGGCACCGTGGTGGCGGCCTTCGTGATCGGGCTCAGCGACGGCGTGGTCTCGGTCTTCTTCTCGCCGACGCTGGCCAAGATCCTGGCCACACTGCTCGTGGCCCTGGTGCTGGTGATCCGGCCGGGCGGCTTGTTCGGAGACCCCGACCCGTGAGAGGACGCGATACCGGAAAGGCGCTGGCGCTTCATTTGGGCGTCATCGCGGTTCTGCTCGCGGCGCAGTTCTTGCTCCCGCCCTACCACCACACCAACGCCGCGCGCATCATGGTGCTGACAGCCTTCGCGGTCGGCTACAACGTGCTGTTGGGTTACACCGGGCTCTTGAGCCTGGGCCACGCGATGTTCTTCGCCGCCGGTCTCTACGGCGCCGGCCTCACGGTCCATTACCTGGAGTTCGGCGCCTTGGCGGCCCTCGCCTTCGGCGTCCTGTCGGGCCTGGCGCTGGCGATCGCCTTCGGGCTGGTGGCGCTGAGGACCAGCGGGGTGTCGTTCCTGATCGTGACCCTGATGTTCGCCCAGGCCTTTTTCCTGACCACCCTCTACTTCAACGAGATCACCCTGGGCGATCAGGGATTCGTGCTCTCGGGACAGCTCAGGCCCTTGGAGCTGGGCACCCTTGAGCTCGCCTTCTCCGAACCGGCGGTGAAGTACAACGTTGCGCTCCTGGTCTTCGCGGCCTGCTTTTTGGCGAGCGCCGTGCTGGTCCGCTCGCCGACCGGGCGCATCCTGGTGGCCATCCGCGAGAACGAGCCACGCACGCGGATGCTGGGTTACGCCACCTTCCGCTACAAGCTGCTCGCGCTGGCCGTCTCGGGTGCCATGTCGGGCGCCGCGGGCGCCACCTATGCCTTGCTGTTCTCCTACGTCGGCTCGACCTTCGCCTCGATCCAGTACTCGATCTACCCGCTGCTCTGGGTGCTGCTCGGCGGGGTCGGGACCACCACCGGCCCGATCGTCGGCACCGCCCTGATGTTCTACCTGGTCGACGTCTCGAGCGGCTACACCTCGAGCTATATGCTGGTGGTGGGCGTGGCGCTGGTGATGCTGATCCTGTGGTTCCCCAAGGGCATCATGGGCACGATCCGGGCGCGCTGGCTGGGATGGCTGCCGTGATCCTGCTCGAGACCACCGCGCTGACGCGCCGCTTCGGCGGGCTCGAGGCGGTCAAGGACGTCGACTTCCGGCTCGCCGGCGGCGAGATCAGGGCCATCATCGGGCCCAACGGGGCCGGCAAGACGACGTTGGTGAGCGTCATCAGCGGGCGCCTTCGCCCGACCCTGGGGAGCATCGCCTTCAAGGGTCGGGACATCACCCGGCTCAGCGCTTCGGCGCGGGTGATGCGCGGCATCGTCTACACCTTCCAGGTCACCAGCATCTACGGCAAGCTCTCGTGCTACGAGAACGTCGCCCTGGCCGCGCAGCGGCGCTTGATGGGCGGCCTCGGCGCTCGCCTGGCGCTCAGCGAACGGCGCATCGCCGAGCGCGTCGAGGCGGCGCTGCTCGAGGTCGGGCTGGCGACGAGCATCGAGCGCCAGGCCGACACCCTGCCCTACGGCCATCAGCGGCTCTTGGAGGTCGCCATGGCTCTGGCGCTCGAGCCCGAGCTCCTGATCCTCGACGAGCCTACCCAGGGCCTGGCGCAGGAGGAGGTCTCGGCGTTGTGCGAGCTCATCCGGGCGATCGCCGAGGAGGCCACCGTGCTCCTGATCGAGCACAACATGTCGGTGGTGCTGGAGCTGGCGCGGACCATCACGGTGATGGACAAGGGCGTGATCATCGCCGAGGGCACGCCCGCCGAGATCGAGCGCGACGCGCAAGTCCAGCGCGCCTATCTGGGGGGGGTGATGGGGGGGTGATGCTGCGGCTCGAGCGCATCGACTGCTACCACGGCGCCGTTCAGGTGCTGAAGGCGGTCTCTCTCCATGTCGCGCCGGGCGAGATCCTGGGCCTGTTGGGGCGCAACGGCGCCGGCAAGACGACCCTGCTCAGGACCGTCATGGGGCTCTTGAAGCCGCGCGCGGGGCGCATCGCCCTCGACGGGGCCGAGCTCACGAGCTTGAGCCCGCACGAGGTGCCGCGCCTCGGCATCGCCTACGTGCCCCAGGGGCGGCGGCTGTTCTCGGGGCTCAGCGTCGCCGAGAACCTGCGCATGGGTCTCCTGGTGCGCGGCGGCGGCCCCGATACCCTCGCGCGCGTGCTCGGCCTCTTCCCGGTGCTCGGCGAGCGCCTCGGCCAGCGCGCCGGGACGCTGAGCGGCGGCGAGCAGCAGATGCTGGCCACGGCCCGGGCGCTGTGCCTGGAGCCGAAGCTCATTCTCTTGGACGAGCCCAGCGAGGGCCTCATGCCGAGTCTCGTCGACACCCTCTTGGAGACCCTCGCCGCGCTAAAAGCGCAGGGCGTCGCCGTGCTGCTGGTCGAGCAGAAGGTCGAGGCGGCGCTCCGCGTGGCCGACCGCGTCGCCTTTCTCGAGAACGGCGCGCTGCGCCACGAGGCCACGCCCGAGGCCTTGGCCGCCGACCCCGAGCCGCTCTACCGCTACGTCGGCGTGCGGCGGTGAGGGTCGCCGGACCCGCCGCTCAGTATTGGTGCGGGCATCAGGCGATGCTCATCGTCCATGTTCGGATTTTCTACGCCTCCGACTTCTCCAATTAATTTGCCAAATCAGCAATGACACGTGCGAGGGCATCATCCAAACGCCAGTCTGCAAGTGGCCAGCAACAATTTTGGTTCAAATCAGGATGTCGATCTTCGCCGAGAGCTTCCCCGTGCTCAAGGCGAACACAGTAGATCTCGCCTAGCAGCGCGAGTGCTGCTTTCTGCTTAGTGGCGTCCCCGAGAACAATGGAAAGCAAATTCGAGCGGAGGGTATTTGCCGCCCGTGGTCTCACACCAATAATGCTTCCTCCCCGGTATGGAATCCGGTCGACGAGCCATCTCTCTCTAATAGCCTCGCGCAATCCGCCAGGTACAGGTTCCTCAGTCCCATCATCCAGCAACCGCAAGGCAGCCTTCAACCCGTTCTCACCGGCACTGCCCAAAAGGAAAGCGATCCAATTCCGCCGCTGTGGCTCGCGTTGTGCTGCCTCAACTAGCGAAGAACGACTTTCCTCGTCGTCCTCGATCCGAGCCGACAATATCTGGATGAAGCCGTCTCGCTGGTGATACGAGATCCCCATCTCTAATGCTCGCCAATTTTCGCCAAGTGCAACATCGATCAAGAACGGCGCGGCGCGCTCCGGGTCAGCATATCTTAGGATCCCTTCAATCCACGCCCGGGATCGTTTATCCGTGCTATGATCACAGTCAAGGTCGTAGGCGATTTCGAGACACCCTTCGAAACCGCTTGCGATAATCGCCATCACCAGGTCTCCTCGATCATTCCCGCGGAGGTGTTCCCCGAATGCTCTCCAAATCGGTACCGCCAATTCAGGATTATCGGAGAATGCTAGTGCTTGCATCGAACAGACGAAGTTATGCTCTTCACCTTGCTCCAACCAATGTCTCGTACGAATCTTCTCCCACAGAACTGAAAACACTCTTTCGATCCATACATGACTAAGCAGAAGTCCACGTGAATAAAGCGACTCGAGCGTTCGGACGCGACTAAAGGAGTCAAAATCTCTGGGCCAACTCATCACCTCAAGGATCATTTCACAATCACCTTGACTGGCGACCCCGGCAAACGACTCACAGAGCCCCTTCAAGCGACCAATCTCTATTGCCTCAACGTTGTCCAAATCAATGGCCTCATACAATTGAACTAGACGAGGTCGCAGCAGCGCCGCCACCTCAGCTTCGACCCTTACTAATCGATCATCTCGACCATTTCTTGCCCTGTAAGCGCGAACCCACGCCGAAGGCGCCCAGAAGCCTCCGATCTCAATGTCTTGGAAGGGCCTGATAGCCGACCAGATCAATGCACGCTGTGCGTCGCGCTCGTAATCTCGCTGATCGAGGAGCTCGAGCAAAATATCTTTAGACGCGTCAGGCGAGAGTCGAAGTAGCGCTCCCACCAGCCACGCGGTTTGGCTCATCCGACTGACATTTGGCTGAGGACCGCCACCTCGTTCGCGCCACTCAAGAAGTAATCGCCTCTCTTCCTGCCATCGCAGAATGTCCTTTTCTATCAACCGCCGAATCGTCAAAATGTCTGCGTCAACACCAATGCACGACAAAACATTCGCGTAGTCGGCAAGGAGCTGGCCGCTGAAATCGTCGGATTCGATTACTTCTGGCAGTATCGTTCTCCAACGCTCGAGAAGGATCTCACAATCAGGTGTTCGTTCGTATTTGCGGTCCTCCTGGGCAGCGCTTGTTCCCAGAAACGATCTAAGCGCATGGACATCTTCAATCGATAACGTGGGAAATTCTTCGACTATCGCCGACACAAGAGTGGCTGGAGCAACATTCCGGAGAAATTGCCTTAGGCTGTACTCCAGATCGTGAATTTCGTCGGCCTCCTGCCGGCGACTCAAGGCGACTGCCACGACCTCCGCATTGGCCAAGGCGGCCAGAGCTTCAAATAGCTGGCTAGATCGACCCTGGTTGATGGTTGCCTCCGTCATCGCCGCCTCCAGGATTAGCGCCATCTCTTCAGGGGACGCCTCCTGTAAATAGTCCTCGAGCTGACCTACAAGATGCCCTTCCGTGAACGCCTCTAGGATCCACTCTCGCGCCCACATTGAGTCCTCTTTTAGGATATAACGTATGGCCCATTGCTCAAGGTCGTGATTACGCCACCGATCGCTCCCTTCACCGCAAAAGCTGAATCCTTCAATCCCGAGCACTTGTTTGACGCGATCAAGCACATCTAGTTGGAGATCCTCGTGGACGTGGCGAGCAAGTTTCAACTGATCAAGCGAATCGCGTCCGACCTCAAGTTCGGAGAGGGCGAGCCGACGTATTCGTTGGATTGCGTCGGTGTTCAACCAGTTTTCCCTCAGTAGGCCGCTCTGTAACAAACGAATTATATCGGCCTGTTCTGCCTGGAGAACGATTGTCGAAGCGCGTTGCCACGCACCGTTCCATAGCAAATGTTCCGTCGCTTGAACTCGTATCGCCTCCGACGGGTCGTCACCCGCGAACCACATCACTGCCTCTATCGATTCGCCTGATGCGCCATGGTACCCAAACATCGCCAGGAGGTCCCTGCGGCGGTCCTCAGGCCAAGCCTGCACCTTGCCCTGCCATTCGGGACCAAGTGAAACCGGAGAGAGTCCGCTGGGGGCCCGCGCCACGGTTTCTCGCACATTCTGGTTAGCCTCTAATGCTTTCCAGACTTCATTCTGGAAATCCGGTCGGCCACACTCGATTTTGGCGATAAGCGAGATAAAGTCGTAGGGTGGTGGCAAATTCGTCCAGGTGTCAAGCATCCCTAACCATGGAATTCGCACAGCTTCCCAAGAAGAGTCATCCGTCAATCGAATCAGGCTTGCTGAGAAGACTGGGTCGATTAGGGACGAACAAATAATGAGAGCCTGGAGCTTGGAAATAAATGACTTGTCACCTTGCAACACCTTCGACTGAAAGAATTCGACTACGGAAAGCAAGGCAGTCAACCAATCTGGCCGATTAAGGATCGTGGCCACAAACTCGAGCAGCTCCTTTTGATTGATTGTATCGGAATCAAATATCGAGTCGATTCGGAGACGAAGCCTTTCGGCCGCGTAATATTCCTGATATACTTGATGGGAAAAGGTATAACCGTGACCGTCATCTGGATACTGAAGAACATGGTGTGAAACCAGACAGTCAAGCACTTCGCCCGGGTCAGGAGCATTCCTAATCGCACCTTCTGCAGCAAGTCTCTCCCCCACGAATCTTACTTGATTAATGGCGGTTTGGGAAGGAATTATGACAGTAGATCGGTCGGTCATTACAGCGGCAATTACCGCCAAAAACTCGGTTTCCTGTCCTTGGACGGCACCGTGCTGCAATGCGGGAGCGTGGTCGGTAGATTGCTCTAGTATCGACAAGCTCGCTCGTATCGCATCGGTGCGCGTGCGAGGAAGTGTTCCGTCACTCTCAAATGATGTAGCAACTGCATCTAGGATAAGGGGGTTACGCGTCATCCGCGAGAGCCCAACGTCGCGCTCGAGCATGTCGATTAGGCGGGTAGCGGTATCGCCAAACCGGCGTCGAAGGTACTGATTCCTTTGCTGATGGGTGATGCCCTGGAGGTCATAGACTGCTGACGATACGTTCGGTAGGTCATCTGCGGGGCGGGACGCGAGCACCAATGCCGTTGCCGGGAAATCCCTGCGAATCGCCAACAGTGCCTGGTGCGCTGTCTCTCGCCGCGTTCCCTGGATCTCATTCCAGCCGTTGAGGAACAGTGCGCAGCGGCCACTAGCAAGAAAGCGAGCAATCTTGGCCTCACTGAGATCTGCCGCCAAGAATTCTTGCCGCCGCCCAAGATGACCAACCAGATCACCGCCCTGAAGAAACCAACTTGGTAGATCGATATATATAGGTACCCGCCCCCCGTCGCGTTCGATCATTCTAGTAGCGATCTGTAGCAGTGTTGTCGTCTTCCCACCACCGGGATCGCCGCGAATCGTAATTGCAGCACCATGCTCCAGGAGATCGGTTATCTGCTCATGCGTACATGGCCAACCTCTGTCGGTATGCAATGTGAGCTCTATCAGCAGGTCGCCGTTTTCAAAGTACTGAAACCGATTGGCTAACTGGTTCTGCATTGCCTCTCGGATACTCCGCTCAAGATCATCAAGGCCAGGATCCGGAATCGAGATCCTCAGGAACGACTCGCATAACGAAGCCGATTGGCTTGCCAAGAGCCTTTGCATCAAGCTTTCTTTCGGATGCACGATCAGATCATGGCCCCAATCCTGTTTGATCTTTTTGGCAATTTCTTTGATCTTCTTCTGAGTGATCGGACGCGCAGTAAAAAAGTAGAGCACGTCAATTTGGCCGTAGTTTTTGTTTATGTTTTCGGCATCAGCATTTATCTTCTGTGCGGTTGCGGTTAGCGACGCCGCAACTGCAACGCGTGGATCAGCGTGGACGGATGACAGTACGCTGGGAGATATGGCATCCGCCCCGAGATCGGACTTGGTTGTTGTTGGGATCAGATCGGGTCGCTCTTGCATGGCCAACCCAACCGCGAGCCGTTCGAAGGCCGTTCCAGCCTCGTTGTCGATGAGCCATTCAAGCCCACGTTGGATTTCTGCTGCGTCAATGGGCACGGCGGAGGCTCACGAAACGAATCACCTAGCTGCTAGGAGGACGAACCTCGCATTAGTATACCCATTTGTGCCGTTCGGGTGCTGAAGGAGGTCTCGCTCCATGTCGCGGCGGGCGAGATCCTGGGTCTGTTGGGGCGCAACGGCGCCGGCAAGACGACCCTGCTCAGGACCGTCATGGGGCTCTTGAAGCCGCGCGCGGGGCGCATCGCCCTCGACGGGGCCGAGCTCACGAGCTTGAGCCCGCACGAGGTGCCGCGCCTCGGCATCGCCTACGTGCCCCAGGGGCGGCGGCTGTTCTCGGGGCTCAGCGTCGCCGAGAACCTGCGCATGGGTCTCCTGGTGCGCGGCGGCGGCCCCGATACCCTCGCGCGCGTGCTCGGCCTCTTCCCGGTGCTCGGCGAGCGCCTCGGCCAGCGCGCCGGGACGCTGAGCGGCGGCGAGCAGCAGATGCTGGCCACGGCCCGGGCGCTGTGCCTGGAGCCGAAGCTCATTCTCTTGGACGAGCCCAGCGAGGGCCTCATGCCGAGTCTCGTCGACACCCTCTTGGAGACCCTCGCCGCGCTAAAAGCGCAGGGCGTCGCCGTGCTGCTGGTCGAGCAGAAGGTCGAGGCGGCGCTCCGCGTGGCCGACCGCGTCGCCTTTCTCGAGAACGGCGCGCTGCGCCACGAGGCCACGCCCGAGGCCTTGGCCGCCGACCCCGAGCCGCTCTACCGCTACGTCGGCGTGCGGCGGTGAGGGTCGCCGGACCCGCCCGCTCAGTACTCGCCGCTCAGTACCCCCCGCTCAGTACTGGCCCTCGCCGGCCTCGGGCTTGGCGCGGCCGACGCGGCTGTAGTACTCCTCGGGGATGTCTTCGGCGCGCTTGTAGAAGTGCCAGGCGCAGGGCTTGGCCGCGTCGGCGTCGTAGGCGGTGACCCACAGCGGGTGGCCACCCCACTCCATGGGCAGGATCTCGTTGAGCGCGCAGTGGACGCAGTAGTAGGGCACGCCCCGCTGGCCCCACGACCAGTCGTGGGCCTCTTGGGTGGCGCCGAAGTCGTAGGGGGCCCCGAGCCGCGACGGCGTGCCGTCAACCGGGTCGCCGCGGCGCATCCGCCCGCCCGAGCCGCAGGGGTCCATGACGATGGAGTAGCGCTCCGCGTCCTCGGTCACCTCGAGGGCGCCGTCCTGCCGGGGCCCGCAGTGGTGGGCGCGCATGATCTCGGCGGTGACGTGGACCCGCTGCTCGACCGAGAGCCGCAGGAACCCCTTCCAGGTCCGCTTCATGAACCAGGTCTCCTGGCTGGCGCGCATGATGCCGTGCATCTCGTCCTCGCCGAAGCGGCGCGCGATCTCGCTCAGCATGTTCCAGATCCAGTCGCAGAACAGGTCGTGGAGGCCCTTGCCCTCGGGCACCATGTAGCGCGCCAGCCGCTTGGCCTCTTCGGCGCGGCCCTGATCGACGGCCTCGCAAACGAGCTCCTGGGTCGGCCGCCCGAGGTCGGGCGCGTCGTCTTGGCGCACCTCGCGTCCCACCACCGCCAGATCGAGCAGTCTCAGCATCGCCTTGCTCCCTCCCGGCGCCCGTGGGGGCGCCACCATTGCTTGCCCGTCTCTGAAGTATGCCCCAGCCACGGCAAAATATCCCCTCCTCCGCGATGCCGGGCGCCAGGACCGAGGCGCTCCACGAATTTTGGCTCACCACTCCTACGTCCCCCGCAACCGCCCGGTCTTCCGATCGCCGATGATTGCCTCCGGGTCGCCGACGATGCGCCCGACCAGCTCCGTGACGACCGGAAGGTCCTTGACCAATCCAACCACCACACCGCCCCGGGTCGATACCGCTCAGCCAAATCTAACTCCTTGGCACTACGTGCCAACATAATGTCTTGAGGAAGATGGCCACTCCAGGCCGCGACCGATTGTCGGACACCTGAGGTCGATCGGCGGATTAATATTCCGCGAACACCCCACTATCAAAGCCGTCTCTGAAAGCGCGCAATCGGAATTATGAATTCCGCCCCATCCTGAATTCGAATATATAAATGCGTCGCTATTTCGCCGAAACGAATCTATTCTTGAGAAGTTGTACGGATCGATATAGGATCCGCGTTGCCGGATCACTTAAAGGTCGACAAGGAATATTAATTGGTATTTTGATCAGGTCACAGTACACTTAAAATGCTGGACTGCCTGCTGAACACACGCCTCGAAACCTCGCATATCATGATAGCGAACCTCCTCACGCCCAGCGGTCTTCACCACCTCGAAGCCCGGCGCCACAACCGCGCTTTCGAGCATGAGATTGTCGATGAGATCGAAATCCTCAATTGCCATGCCATAAGGATCGACCGGCATGTTATCGGAACCTCGGGTCCCGCTATCTCCTTTATAGAACGCCTTTGTTCTCTCGACAAACGACTCTATTACATTTGTGTATCCGAGAACGATCTTCCCCTGGCCAATCATGTAGCCCATCTCGAAGGCTGTTCCCACGTCCATGCTGGGGCCACGGAAGGGCGTCATATTGGCGATCAGACAGTCGCAGCTATCCATCAAATCCCGATTGCTGTGGTAGATGGCAATCCCCGCCTCACGCTTGGGCAGATTCGCCAAGTCCAAGGAGCTATCCAACGGAAATACCCCCTCGAGGTCGTTTCGCCGGCAGATTTCAAGCTTTTGCTGTGCGATCGTTCTCACGTCTTCCAGAAAGACTTCCGGACCCGCAAGATACACTCTATGAAGTTTCATGGTACTGGGCTCGATTTCTGTCTCGGTCAATTGGCAGGATGTTCCAACCGTCGTACATCATAAGAAGACCGGCGTTTCGCTCAATAGACTATTTATCATGTTATCACGCGCCGGATTCCTCAACATCGGAATCGGCTTGAAATCTTAGCAGATTTTCATTAACGTGCAAAACGTTACAATTATAGACAATGTTATTAGAGAAATAAAATCCTCTAATACAAGTTATAAGGGTAACTAAATAGCTTGGCATTCTAGGCCTCGAAAAATTGACTTCCGCAAATTCCGTGCCGACGCTAGAATAATTCCGCTTATTATGAGTCACAAGGTCCCGATTTCAAGAACACAAGATAGCTATATTGATGGAGCTGTGAAATGGATCTGGGAAATAGTATTAATTTTCAAGAATGGAAGGCGTGCCGAGATTCGCTTGGCAATCTCGACAAGATTCTCGTCGATTTGAGAAAATTCGGGTTCGGTCTGATTACGATAGTATTGAGCGCCAATGGATTCCTGTTTTCGGAACAAGATCTTGGAATCTTTGCTATTATCGCAATCTATATCGCGCTTCTGGTATTGATTTTTGGCCTGTTCCGTTTCGATCGTGTCCATGAGATTTTTATTCGATCAACAGTCCTTAGAGCAATGAGATTGGAGGCGCTAATACTGTCCGAGTCGTCATGTCATGATGGCCAAGATAGAGGGATGGGTCTGACATGGGAGATTTCTTATTGGTCTGAAAAACTCAACACGGGAACCTGGGGCCATCATCTTTACCGATTTTTCTGCTTTGCGGCTTACGTTCTTGCCGTTGGAGGAATTATCGACAGCGCCGGTGACGATATATGGACAAAGGGCATTTCGATTATTCTAGCGTTTATTATCTATGTTGTGGCGAGCAAATATATCTTGCGGCAACATGAAGAAGCAGGGGATCTAAAGGAAGTGTTTAAACGGAAAGTGAATGAGCGTACGCGAGCCTTTGGTTATAGCGATTTGGAGTGAAGGAGACGGAGCGTGGGGCGAGCCGCCTGGCCTGTGCGGCGCGGCCCTGATCGACGGCCTCGCAGATGAGCTCCCGGGTCGGCCGCCCGAGGTCGTCGGCGTCGTCTTGACGCACCTCGCGTTCCACCACCGCCAGATCGAGCAGTCTCAACATCGCCTTGCTCGCTCCGCGCGCTTCGCCAGCAGCTTCTCCGAGAGCTTAGGGCCCCGGCCCGGCTCGGTCCACGGGCAGACCTCGATGCAGATGCCGCAGCCCTTGGCCTTGACGAAGTAGGGAACGCAGCGGTCGAAGTCGACGTACCACTTCGCGACCCCGCGCACGATCTGCTTGCCATCGGCGATGGCCTCGGCGGGGCAATCGATGGTGCAGCGCCGGCAACGCAGGCAGAGGTCGTCGACGGCGATGTCGACCGGGGCGTCACGGGCCAGCGGCAGGCTGGTGAGCACGCTCGCCAGCCGAAAGCTCGACCCGAGCTCGGCCGAGATCAGCGAGCCGTGCTTGCCGAGCTCGCCGAGCCCGGCCTCGATCGCCAACGGGATGTGCAGGATGTCGGCGCTCTCGCCGTAGGCCCGGGCGGGCCAGCCCAGGGCGCGGATGTGGTGCGCCAGGCTGATCACGACCTTGGAGACCTCCCTGTAGACGCGCATGGTCTCGCGCGCGCCGCGCTCCTCGGGCACGTGCTGCATCTCGGCGTGGTCCATGCGCATCGCCACCACCACGGCGCTCTCGAAGGGCGTTTCGTAGCCGTCGTAGAGCGCCGCCCCGGTGACCCCGGCGATGCCCACGGCATGGGCGCCGAGGCGCCGCGCTTGGGCCTTGATCTCGAGCGCCAGGTCGGCGGGGTCATTGGGGACGCCCCGGCGCTTGGCCACCGGGCCGTCGGCGCCACGCAGGAGCCAGCGGTTCCACAGCGTCTGGCAGAGCAGCGGAAACGAGCTGGTGAGCGCGAAGAAGGCCTCGAGCGCGCCCCATTCGAGGGCCCGCGCGCCGGAGCCGTGGAAGATCTGCCGCGCCGGCGCCGGCGCGTCCTGCCCAAGGCCGTTGATCTCGTTGCCCGAGCGGGGCGGGGTGCGGTAGCCGAAGGCGTAGCTCGCCGGCGGCCAGCTGCGATCGCCCACCGCCATCAGCCGCCGCCGCGCTCCAGCGTCTCGAGCCGGAAGACCTCCCCCCGACGCTCGGCGGCGCGGTAGCGCCGGCGCACCCGGGCGCCCACCACCAGCCACCACCAGGCGCTGCCGAGAAGGTAGGCGGCGAGCCTCAGGTCGCGCCGCAGCCGGGACCAGGCGCTCGCTTGGCCGAGATAGAAGCGCTCCTCGAACGAGCTCATTTCGTTAGTCCGGGACGGCTCGCTCGCCCTCATCCATCGCTGATCTCGGTCTCGAAATCGGCGGGCGCGGTCAGCTCCAGCATCTCCAGGTCGTCGGAGCACTCGAGCAGTTCGTGCTTGATCCCCGGCGGCTGGAGCATCGCCGAGCCCGGCTCGAGCAGCACCTCGTCGCGGCCTTCGTAAGCGAACCGGGCCCAGCCCTTGAGCACGTAGACGAACTGCACCTCGAGCTCGTGGCTATGCATGCCGGTGCCCGGCTTGGTGCCGTCGCGCACGCGAATGACTTGAGCGCGATAGGCGCCGCCGGTGGCCTCGGCGAGGCCCAGGTCGCGGTACTCGAAGAACGCGCGCGTTCCGCGCTCGAAGCTGGCATCCCCGGCGTGGCTGACGACGAAGCTCTGTTGCTTGCGCTCGGGTCGTTCGCTCATCGCGTCCTCCCGTTGTCGCTCAAGTAAAGCTCCCGCCGCGGGCGTTGTGGCCGCCGTCGACGTTGTAGATGGCGCCGCTCAGGTACGAGGCCCGGTCGGAGGCCAGAAAGACCACCAGGTTGGCCACCTCCTCAGGTCTCGCGGCACGGCCCATGGGCAGGTTGGCGAGGTAGCTCTGCCAGCGCTCAGGGTCGCCCAACTCGGCCTCCGCCTTGCCCCTCAGCAGATTGACGATGCGATCGGTGGCGACCGCCCCCGGGCTCACCGAAACGATGCGCACGCCATGCTCGAGGCTGTAGGCGCCGGCGGCGCGGGTGAAGGCCTCGAGGCTCGCGTTGCCGGTGCTGCCGGCGATGTAGTTGGCGTCGAGCTTCTGGCCCGCCAGACCGGTGACGTTGATGATGACTCCCGAGCCCCGCTCGCGCATATGGGCGTAGAACGCCCGGGTCATGTTGATGTAGCCGAAGACCTTGAGCTCCCAGGCCTCGCGCCAGGTCGCTTCCTCGACCGCGACCAGGTCGCCGCCCGGAATGGCGCCGGCGTTGTTGACCAGGATGTCGACCTCCCCCGCCTCCTCGAGCAGGCCCGGGATGACGCCGCTGTCGCTCAAGTCCCGCGCATGCACGACGATCTTGACGTCGTGAGCCTCGCCGATCCGCGCCGCCGCCGCCTCGAGGTCGGCCTCGGTGCGGGCCACCAAATGCAGATCGCAGCCCTCCGCGGCCAGGCCCTCGGCGACCGCCCGGCCGATGCCCTTCGAGGCACCGGTGACGAGCGCCGTTCGTCCACTCAATCCCAGATCCATCGCCCTCTCGCCTCCCGTAATCCCACGACATTATCCGACATCGTGTCCGAATCTGGCCGGATTTCAACCCCTCGGGCGCTCTTGCTTGATCGCCGGGCGGCGGCAAAATAGCCTTGCGCTGTTCGATGCCGGTGCATGGGGGTCGCGGAATTGAGGTTGCGCCAGGTCGCCTTGGTGGCTGAGACGCTGGAGCCCGCGGTCGGCGATCTGTGCGCGGTCCTGGGGCTCGAGGTGTGCCATCGCGACCCCAGCGTCGCGCAGTGGGGATTGGTCAACGCGGTAATGCCGCTGGGCGGCAATTTTCTCGAGGTCGTGGCGCCGGCCGAGGACGGCACCTCGGCCGCGAGGTACCTTAAGCGGCGCGGCGGAGAGGGCGGCTACATGGTGATCCTGCAATGCGCCGACGCCGCGGCCCAGCGCGCGCGCATCGTCGGCCTCGGCCCGCGCCCGGTGTGGCGGGCCGATCGTCCCGCCTATACCGCGACCCACTTCCACCCCGGCGACACCGGCGGCATCCTGCTCTCGGTCGATTCCGTGGAGCCGGGCGCCGACTTTCGCGCCCCGTTGTGCTCGTGGGAGCCGGCCGGGCCGGCGTGGCGCGGTGCCGTGCGCACCGGGATCGTCCGCGAGCTTGCCGCGGTCGAGCTGCAGAGCGACGACGCAGGCGCGCTCGCGGCCTTGTGGTCGCGCATCCTCGAGCTTCCGGCGCGGGCGGAGGCGGACGGCGGCTACGCCATCGCCCTCGACAACGCGGCGCTGCGCTTCGTCCCCGCCGCGGACGGGCGCGGCGCCGGCGTCGGCGCCATCGACGTCGCGGTGGCGGACCGCGCGCGGCTGCTGGCAGAGGCCGCGCGCCGCGGGCTCGAACATTCGCCCGATCACGTGATCGTGTGCGGCACCCGTTTCACCCTGGGAATCACGTTAAGGAACAGCCATGACCGATGACCTGCTCGAAAGCGTCGACGACGGCGTCGCCACCCTGACCATGAACCGGCCCGAGCGCCGCAACGCCCTCTCGCCGGCGATGCTCGAGGCCCTGCTCGAGGCGCTGCCGCGGCTGGCCGCGGATGCGCAAATCGGCGTCGTGGTGCTGAGCGGAACCGAGCCCGCCTTTTGCGCCGGCGGCGACGTCAAGGCCATGGCCGAGGGCCGCGAGTTCGCGGCCGGGAGCCTCGAGGAAAAGGCCGAGCTGCTGCGCCGGGCCATGGAGACCTCGCGCTGGCTCCACGAGATGCCCAAGCCGACCATCGCCATGGTCCGCGGCGCCGCCGCCGGGGCCGGATTGTCGCTGGCGCTCGCCTGCGACATGCGCATCGCCGCCGCGAGCGCCCGCTTCACCACCGCCTTCGCCCGGGTCGGATATTCAGGCGACTTCGGCGGCAGCTACTTCCTCACCCGCCTGGTCGGCACCGCCAAGGCCCGCGAGCTCTATTTCACCGCCGAGCTGATCGATGCCGCGGCGGCGCTCGGGCTCGGCCTGGTCAACCGGGTGGTCGCGGACGATAAGCTCGAAGCCGAGACCCGGGCGCTGGCGCAAAGCCTGGCCCGGGGGCCAAGGATCGCCTACCGCTACATCAAGCGGAACATGAACGCGGCCGAGAGCGGGACGCTCAAGGAGCTGCTCGACCTCGAGGCCTGGCACCACACCCGCTGCGGCGCCACCGAGGACCACCGCGAGGCCACCCAGGCCTTCGTCGAGAAGCGCGAGCCGGCGTTCAAGGGCCGCTGACGGCCTAGGGTTCAGCGTCAGGGGGGGGCGGGGCGCGGCTCTGCGCTTGCGCTCGGCGCCCGTCGCGCGGCGGGCGCTCGGAAGATCGCGAAGTACTCGCGGTGCTCCCAGTCCGTGACCGTGGCGAGAAAGCGCGCGATCTCCACTTCCTTGAGGTGCCGCAGGTCGTCGACGAAGGTGTCGCCCAGCTGGGCCCGAAAGAGCGCGTCCCGGCGCAGCGCGGCGAGCGCCTCGATGAGGCTCTTGGGCGGCCATGGCGCCGCGGTCGTCGCGCGCCCAGTTGGCGCGGTCGGGCGCCAGCGAGTTGGGCTGGTAGCGCTTGTAGCCGTTGAGCGTCGCCGTGGTGAAGGCGCAGGCGGCCGCGGCGAGGGCGGGGCGGCACATGAAGGTGGCGTGACAGCCGTGGCGGCGGCAGATCTGCTTGACCGCGCCGCGAAGCAGCACCACCAGGGCCGCGGGCCGCCAACAGCGCCGCATCGGCTCGCCGCAGGGCGTGCCGGGCCCGCTCCGAGCGACCACAAGGTTTTCCTCGGAGCTCAACATCACAGCCCTCCTCTATGCCCCTCCATTGTCACACGAATGGGCGCGGCACGAAACGCCATCCCGAAGCGGCTATGATGCTCGCCCGTTCAAGGAAGCGACGACAGGTGAGGAGCCCAATGAGCGAAACAACCAACGACGTCTATGCCAGCATCTCAGCCGAGGAGGTCGCGGCCCTGCCGAGCGTGTACCGCGACGATCTGTTCCGCGACCGCGTGGTGCTGGTCTCGGGCGGCGCCGGCGGCATCGGCTTCGCCACCAGCGTGCTGTTCGGCCGGCTCGGCGCCACCATCGTCTCGTGCGGCCGCGATGGCGACAAGATGGCCCGTTTCGAGGACGACCTGGGCCGCCTCGAGATCCCCTGCTTGACCCGCACCATGACGATCCGCGACCCCGATCAGGTGGCCGAGCTGATGGCCGCGGTGTGGCAACGCTACGGGCGGCTCGACGTGCTGATCAACAACGCCGGCGGGCAGTTCGCCGCGCCGGCGCTGGAGATTTCGCCTAAGGGCTGGAACGCGGTCCTCGACACCAACCTCTCGGGCGCCTGGTACATGATGCAGGCGGCGGCGCGCCAATGGCGCGATCACGACCAGCCGGGCTCGATCATCAACATGGTGGTGGTCTTAAGCACCTGCACCAGCGGCATCCCCCATTCGGTGGCCGCCCGCGCCGGCCAGATCCATCTCGGCAAGTCGCTGAGCGTCGAGTGGGCGCCCTACCGGATCCGCGTCAACAGCGTCGCCATCGGCATCGTCGCCAGCCCCGGCCTCGCGAATTATCCCGCAGCGGCCAAGCCGAGCTTCGACCACAACCCGATGCGCCGGATGGGCAGCGTCCAGGACATCGCCCAGGCCTGCGTCTACCTGGCGGCACCGTCGGGCGACTTCGTCAACGGCACGGTGCTCACCGTTGATGGCGGCGCCGACGCCTGGGGCGAGTACTGGCCCTTGGGCCGGCCCGACTATTTCCAGGTCGATTATTGAGCGCCGGGGTTGCCAAGCCATGGACGAAGAACGAGTCGACAGCACCCGCCTGCAGCGCATCGCGCGCGCCTATACCGAGTCCGCCACCCTTTACGCGGCGCTGGATTTGCGCCTCTTCAGCCACGTCGCCGCCGGCGCCGGCAATATCGACGAGCTGGCCCGGGCCATGGATGTCACGCCGCTCAACGCCGAGCGGCTGGTAACCGCCTGTGTGGCCATGGGCCTGTTGCGGCAATCAGAGGGCCGCCTCGCCAATGCCGCCGACGCCGAGCGCTTTCTGGTCGAGGGCGCGCCCGGCTACGCCGGGGCCTGGATGACCTTCACCCGGCCGACGGTGGCCGACTGGTTCGCTCTCACCGAGCGGTTGCGCTCGAAGGCGCCGCCGATCCTGCTCGGCAATTTCGACGATCTCACGGTGGCGGAGGCCCGCGCCTATCACGCCGCCACCTTCAGCATCGGCCTGGGCGCCGGGCGCCGCTTCGCCCGCCAGGTCGACCTCTCGGGGCGCCGGCGGCTGTTGGACCTGGGCGGCGGCTCGGGCGCCTACTCGATCGCCGCGGTCGGGGCCTATCCCGGGCTTTGCGCCGTGGTCTTCGACCTGCCCCCGGTGGTCGAGGTGGCGCGGGACTACCTCGCCGAGGCCGGGGTTGGCGACCGGGTCACGGCTCAAGCCGGCGATTTCACCCGCGACCCCTTCCCGGCCGAGATCGACGCCGTGGTGATGGCCAGCAACCTGCCGCTCTACGACGAGGGGGTGATCGCCGCGGTGATCGCCCGCGCCCACCAAGCGCTGATGCCGGGCGGCGAGATGCATCTGGTGGGCGAGATGCTGGCCGACGACCGCTCGGGCCCCTTGGACGCCGCCATGTGGGGCCTCGCCGAGGCCTTGTCCGGGAGCGGCGGCAAGGCTCACACCATCGCCCAGTGCCGGGGCTATTTCGAGGCCGCGGGCTTCGGCGAGATCGAGGATTCGGTGTTCGTCGCCGGCACCCTGCACCGGGTCTCGGGCCTCAAGGCGGGGTAGGCGGCGGCGCTCGGTCGTGGGCCCGATCCCCTCCGGATCACGAAATCATCCGTTCGTAGTTGGCGCGCGACCCAATCCAGAATGAAACAACGGCAGCTATCGGTCCAGGCTCTGTGAAAACTCGGGTCGGAAGAGCGTCGGCGCAACAATTGCCTCGGCAATTGCGGTCGCGTGTATCGTTATTGCCTGCGACGACGGTTACGCGAATCAATGTTGCGCGTTCGGGCCTCGAAAATAGTTCTTACACAGCCTGGGTCATGTGCAGACGAACGGGGGCATCGCTCGGGAGGTCTGCAGCTGGAGGTGAAGCGGTCGAAATCGAGGGCCAAGCGGACGTCCGGGCTCGAAGGTCGGATTCCGGGGGTAGAGCGACCGTGCCGGCGACCCGTCCAAACTACGGCTCTCAGCCATGACCCGACGTTGGCGGCTCTATTAATGGCACCACAATTTGGCACATTGCGATGCCGGTGGCGCGAGCCGTCCACAGCATCATTACCGGTCATACCGAGATTTGGTAACCGCTGCTATTGATATGCTCGATAAAGGCATCGACGATCTCACAGCCCAGCGCCTGATCCAGGCTGTGTTCGTTGGCTACGTCCTCGAGGACACGGACGATCTAACGCAGGTCGAAAAACTTCTGCCGCATCTCCGCACAGTGATCAGACCCGAGCCGGGTCACGCTCTCGGTCTGCTACCGAATGCTGCAACGCGAAAGGTCGACCAAATCCGGCCTGCCGGTGAGCTGTACCGCGCTCTTATAAGCAGTCCAGCGCGAAATCGGCGGTGACGGTCGATCCGGCGACGACGGTGACGGTGGCCGTGTCGTTGCTACACGAACTGCCCGAAAGCGTCGCCGTCAGCATCTGCTCACCGGTGCCGACGTCATTGATCCCGTACTTGCCACCCTTGTTCGTGTCGTCGCTCAAGCCGGTACCGTCGACCGAGACGACCACGGCCTCGGTGCGCGAGCCGTTCACGGTAACGGTGCCCTTGATCGAGCCGATTTCTGCCGGCGGTGGGGGGGCGTCCGGGCAGCTGCCCAGGTCTCCGTCGAGGTCGCCAAGGCAGTCCACGATCAGCCCCAAATTGCGGTCGGACTGCACGGCATAGAAGACATTGTTGATTTCGGCGACACGCACGCCCCAGGCGCCACTGTAGACCTCGTCCGCGTCTTCGGTTTGCGCCTGATGATAGACGTCCGCCGTGTAGCTGCCCGGCGCTGTAGTGGTGAACCCCAAAGCATCGAAGTTCCACGCCTGGAGTCCGCCCTTGTACCAGCCCACATAGAGCCGACCCACGCCCTGGGGCAGATTCATCGCAGCATCGATGTCGGGGTTGACCTCGAGGTTGTGCGCCGGCAGCACCGGGATGTCGGCACCGAGCTCGATGCCATCAAGGCGCGTCGGCCCCGCTGTCGACCACATTTGCACGGGCTCGTCGCCGCTAACGAAGGTGATCTCGTCCTCTATGAACACCGCGCTGCCATCGGCATTCGGCATCGCGTGGTGCACCAAGAAGTCGGCTCCGGAGAGGAATGTGATGCCGCCCGTCGAGACGACGCCCGCCGGCGGCGGGTCATTGACGTTATTGACGACAGCGCCGCTCTTGAGCGCGCTCGCCGGCACCATGTCGAGACCGCCCAGCCAATAGGATGCGTAGACCGTCCCGCCCTTGACCGTGACATCGTGCACGTAGACATCATCAAAGATATTGGAATCCGTGGGCGGATTCTTGTCCGAGCGTGCATAGGAGCCCACTTCCAACGGAGCGGTCACGTCGCCGATGTCGAGCACGCGGAGGTCGGCCGTGAGGTCCGCGGTGGCGTAAATGTGCGTGCCGTCGCCATTGTCATCGGTCTCCACGAATACGTTGTGCGTGTCACACCAGCCAGCGCCGCTGAACTGGCTCTTCCTCACCGTGTTGACCGGGTCAGTGACGTCGTAAATGATCACGCCGCAGCCGCCGACCAGGGCGGTACGCTCGAGCGCCATGACGGCGAAGTAGTTGATCCCCTGCTTGAAGATCTTGAGATCCGGGGTGTAGGTGCTTTTGCCGGCACGGCCTGCCCACTTGAACTTCGCCAGCATGCGCGGGTCCGTGGGATCACTGATGTCGCTGTGGATCCAAGCCGCCTCCTCGCCCCCAGCCTGCACGGCGTAGGTCTTACCCGTAACGTCGTCGGTATAGACGTCGATGTCGGCGTTGGAGCAGATCCCGGTATCCAGCAGGCCAGAGACCTCCGCCCCCGAGATCGTGCTGGTGCTGTCGACATCCTTGTCGCAGCCACCCGGTTTGCCCATAGCCCGCCCCAGCGGGTGATGGGGCGTGGAAAGAATGCCAGGAACAAGCGGCAAGTTCTCCGCTCCGGCCGGTGCCGGAAGCTCCCTTAGGGCCGGAGTTCGAGGTTCGTCGGGCGCCGCATAGGCAGCGTTGGCCGAGAACGAGAGAGTTCCGGCGATCAGGATCGCCGCCACCACACGCGGCGCCCTCACGAGACCAATCATGTCACTCCCCTTCAATTCGTCAGTCTTGTAATGACTATAAGTATCAGAAGGATATCACGGGCGCAGGCGGACGTCATCATGCCTTTGGATGACGCCACGACGTGGATTGTGCAAACGGAGGGTTCTACGGATTCTTGGGTTTCGGGCCGAATTCTACTCTGACGACGCCAGGGTGAATGACGCTGGGGAAACTCCGAGACTCACGATCCGCCGAATGACGTCTTGGGGTCAGGTGCTGCCGTCGGCCGGACCGGTGCGGTACGTCCGCTGTCGGGCCTGAAACAACGAAACCGGCTGAAAAGCTGACATTTCGCCTTGATGTCGGCTTGCGGCCCCCGGACCCTCGCCCTCGGTATCCAAGGCGGACCTAAGCGGCCACGGGACAGCTGCGGGTCGCGCCTCGGTCGGGCCGCCCGTCAGCCGTGTCCGTGTCCAGCCAATCTACGCGGCGGGACGCAGCGGGCCTCTGCCGGCAGGTTCAAATCGGGGGCACGAAGCCACCTTTACCGAACTCGGTTCGAGTGGCGTCGTCGTTAGTCGCAGGACCACATTCGGGGGCCCGATACATGACTTATTTAACCCCTCCCCTGCTGGTACCGCTGAGGTCCGCCGCTTAGATGTGGGCGGGCGCCGACGTGCCTGACGGGCGGCACTTAGCGCGGCCGAGCACAGGGAAGGTCATCGCCTTCCCCCAAGTGGGTGGGCTACATCACCGTTACGGACGGCTCGCCGCCTGATCGGCCGTTTCCCCAGCTACCAAAGAGGTCCGCCAGCACGACCGGCGTCCCGGCATCGAGGCCATGGCACCTAATCGCTGCGAATAATCTAGGCAGGCCATCCATACGTCAGACCAAAGCCGGCCCTACCCAAACCTGCCGCCTGTCATGCCAGGCGGTCCACGAAGCAACGCAGCACCAATAGCATCTTCTGGAACCGCAAGACCCGGAAAATTGCAGGCCTTATAGGCGGACGGTATTTTCAGGAGGGACAGGTTTGTCGCAGCGTCGTCGCCGTTTCGTCCTTGACGAACCAAACCGACGCCTTCGTCATCCAGGCCTGCTGTCTGCATTACTCCCGAGAGCCAAGCCGATCGGTACCTTGACACATGGAAAGGCGGCGCGGATGGAGTTTTCGGAAGCCACAGCCCGCTGGTCCCTCCCACGCGCCGCACTCCGTCAGCCTCGTGAGGGCACTCCGCACCGCGCGCGGGATCCCCCCGTGGATGCCGTGGACAAGCTCCCACCACTCTGGTGGTGGAATTTTGCGCCGCCGAGTGGCGTACCCGTACGCCGCCGTCGACAGGGGGGAGAGAGATGGCGCCGCTTGCTCCCTTGGGCCGGCCTTTACCGGGCCGCGATTCGGGGCAGCGGCCAATCCGGGTTGCGGCGGAGTCAGATTGAAAGCCGACCGGCGCTATGGCACGCTCCGGCATCGCGAAAGGGCAAGGGGAGTCCGGCGAAACCCAATGTCATCACTCTTTCACAGGAGCATCTGGCGCACGGTCGGCGTGTATCTTTTCTATGTCGCCGTGGTGCTGGGCGCGGGCGCGGCCATCTACTGGGAGTACCGGGAGCAGCGCGATCTCAGGATATTGGTGCTCGGGGAACACTCGAGTGAAGCCATCCTGCAGTTCGATGCCCTGCTCGAGGTGACGCTCGACGAGGTCAAGGCCGCCGCCCTGACGGCCGACGACTTCTATCGCTTCCACCACCACACCAGCGGCGCCCGCGAGATGGTGTTTACCAGCGCCTTGCGACCTTCCGAGCACTTCGAGGGTTTCGTGCTGGACGTTCCCGTCCTGCCGCTGGACAAGGACCGGATCGGCAACCTGTTCGGCTTGGGCGATCTCAACCTCCTCGGCGACAGCCACGTGCTCGAGCTGGAAATGGCGTTCTCGCTGAACTCCCATTTCCGCTCGGCGATGGACGCCATTCCGAACCTGGCCGGCATCTCCTATACTTCGCTGCGCCAATTTCAGTACCGGTTGCCGTCGCTGCCGGCAGGCCAAGCGCGCTGGGCGGCGAATACCCACGAACGGGACGCCTTCGCCCTGGGCTTGCCTTCGAGCAATCCCGACCGCGAGCCATTCTGGACCCAGGTCCACGTCGCGGCAGGGGACGGCGGCGCCCTGGTGACCACGGGCTTGCCGGTCTACGAGGAGGACGCGTTCCGCGGCACAATCGCCCTCGATCTGACGCTGGCCGGGTTCAGCGATTACCTCGGCTCGCATCGGATCGATCTGGCGACCAACATCATCTCCAACGACCAGGGTCAGATCATCGCCCATGACGATGACGCCGGGGCCTCGAAAGCTCGAGTCCGGGCCCTGGCGGATGCGGTCCCGGGCAACCTGAGACCCCACCTCGAGGCCATTCGCGCTCTTCCCTCCGCCGCGCTTCACGAGGTCGGCGGCTACTTGGTATGGCGGCAACCCGTCGCCGGAGCCCCTTGGCATTATCTGATCCTCGTCGACTCCCGGGACCTGATGGAGACGACCCTGACCGGGATGGTGCCGGAGGGCCTGGTTCTTCTCTTGTTGCTCGTCACCCTCGTTGCCATCGAGAGGATACGCATCACCTCGCGTCGGCTTCGGGTGACCACGGTCGAGCTGCAAGTGTCGATGGACAACATGCCGGGCGGCATGATCATGCTCGACGACCAACTCCGCTACGTGGTCCACAACGACAAGTATCGCGCCTTGCTGGGTCTGCCGCCGGAGCTGATCCATCCGGGCGTCTCGATCGAAGACGGCGTCCGCTATCAGGTCGATCGCGGCGACTACGGCCCGGGCGAAAAGGAGGCTCAGGTCGAGGCCGTGCTGTCCCGCTACAGGGAGCGCGAGGCGATCGGCTATGACCACCAGCTCGCGGAAGACAGGTTCCTCGATATCCGACTCGCGCCCATGGACGAGGGCGGCGTGGTCTCGGTCGCCACCGACATTACCGAGCGCAAGCGGGCCGAACGGCGACTGCAGGACGCCTACTCGACGATCACCGACAGCGTCAATTACGCCAGCCGTATCCAGCAGTCGATGCTGCCCGGGGAGGAGCTTCTCTCCGAGGTCCTTCGGGACTGGTTCGTGATCTGGGAGCCGCGCGACGTGGTCGGCGGCGACTTCTATTGGCTCCATCCCTGTACCGGCGGCCACGTCGTCATCGTCGCCGACTGCACCGGCCACGGCGTGCCCGGCGCCTTCATGACCATCGTGGGAACCGGCGCCCTCAACCAGGCGCTCCAGAATCATCCCGACGGCGACCCGGCGCGCCTGCTCGCCGCCATGAACGGACACGTGAAACACGCCCTGCGCCAGGACCAGGCCGACAGCCCCTCCGACGACGGCATGGAGCTCGGCATCTGCCGAATCGAGCCCGGCGCCGCCCGCCTCACCTACGCCGGCGCCCGGTTCGCGCTCTGGGTGTCGAACCGGGACGGGGTCACCGAGATCAAGGGCAACAGGTCGGGGATCGGCTATCGCCGTTACCACCTGAACGTGCCGTTCGACAACCAGGCCGTGGAACTTGCCCCGGACGCGACCCTCTATCTGGCCTCCGACGGCGCCACCGATCAGATCGGGGGCGAGCGCCGGCTCGCCTTCGGGCGAAAGAGGTTCCGGGGACTGCTCGACCAGGTCCGGGCGCGTCCCCTGGCCGAGCAGCGACAGATCGTCCTGGACGAACTCGAGCGCTATCGGGGAAGCGAATCCCGCCGCGACGACCTGACCGTGTTCGGCTTTCGACCCCGCTAGACCGCACCCCTCGCCAGCGCTCACCCTCCCGACAGGGGAAGCTCCAGGGTCACCCTCAGGCCCGGATGGTTGTCGTCGAGGCGCAGCCGGGCGTCGTGAAGCTCGGCCACCGCCTTGACCAGACTGAGGCCGAGACCGGTGCCCTCGGCCTCGCCCGCCCCTTCGAGTCGCACGAAGCGATCCACCGCCCGCTCGCGGGCCGAGGCCGGAATCCCTGGGCCGTGGTCGGCGACCACGAGTTGGGCGCGGCCGTCCGCCCGTCGCGCGATGAGCGCCACCCTGCCGCCCGAGGCCGCGTATTTTATGGCGTTGTCCAGGAGGTTCGAAAGCGCCTGGGCGAGCAGATGGCGGTGGCCTTGGACCGCCAACCCGGGCTCGAGCTCCGTCACCAGGTCGAGGTTGCGCTCCTCGGCCGCCGGTTGGAACAGCTCGCCGACGCCGCCGGCGAGCTCCGCCAGGTCCACGGCGTGCATCGCCTCCACCCCGGCGCCGCTCTCGATCTGGGCGATCCGCAGCAAGCCGTCGAAGGTGCTCAGCATGGTCTCGGTGTCGGCGATGGTCTCCCGCAGCAGCTCGCGGCATTGCCCCTCGTCCGGGCGCCCCAGCAGCGCCACCTCGAGGCGGCTCCTGAGGCGCGTCAGGGGGCTCTTGAGCTCGTGTGCAACGTTGTCGGTGACGTCCCGCATGCCGGCGATTAGGCGCTGAATCTGATCCAGCATGGCGTTGATGTTGTGGGCCAGGTTGTCGAACTCGTCGCCGGCACCGCTCACCGGAACCCGCCTGTCCAGCTTGCCGGCCAGGATGTTCGAGCAGGTTCGGTTGATGGCGTCGACCCGGCGCAGCAGGTTGCGGCTGGTAAGCAGGCCGCCGCCGAGCCCCAGAAGGAGGGCGATCGAGAGCGCGCCGATCAGGGAGTTCTCCATGGTCTCGCGAAACTGGCTGCGCTCGGTCATGTCGCGCCCGACCAGGAAGCGCAGGCCGCCCGGCAGCACCAGGGCGCGGGCGCGGGCGATCTGGGACCCGCCGCCCGCCAGGCGCTGGTCCTCGATCAGGAAATCGAGCCAGGCGTCCTGGCCCGGCCGCGCCGCCGGCCATTTGTCGAGATTGCCCGCCAGCGGCACCAGGTTGGCGGTCGTCAGCAGGTAGATGTTGCGCCGCCCCGGGCTCCCGGCGCTGCGCTGGGCGATGACCGCGATCAGGACGTTGGGGCCGCGCTCGCGATACAGGGTCACGAGGTCGGCCATCTCCTCCCGTATGGCGGCGTTGGTCTCGCGGTCGAGCGCCGCCACGGTGGTCCAAAAGATGAAGCCCAAGAGCGCCAGGCCCGAGACCCCAAACAGGGCGGTGTAGAACAGGGCCAAGCGGAAGCTTGACGTGCGGAAGGCCCTAGTCTGGAGCACGGAGGCAGTATCCGGCACCGCGCACGGTATGGATGAGCGGACGATCGAAGCCCTTGTCGACCTTCTGGCGCAGGCGCGAGATGTGCACGTCGATGACGTTGGTCTGGGGATCGAAATGGTAGTCCCAGACCTTCTCCAAGAGCATGGTGCGGGTCACCACCTGGCCCGCGTGGCGCATCAGGCACTCGAGCAGCTTGAGCTCGCGCGGCTGCAACTCGAGGCGTTGATTTGCGCGGGTGACGGTGCGGGACAACAGGTCCATGGTCAGGTCGGCGACCGCGAGGCTGCTCACGACCGGCGACACGCTGCCGCGACGCTGCAACGCCTCCAGCCGGGCGATCAGCTCGGAAAAGGCATAGGGCTTGACCAGGTAATCGTCGCCGCCCGCCCGAAGCCCCTCGACCCGGTCGTCCACCTTGCCGAGCGCGCTGAGGATCAGCGCCGGCGTCGTGTTGCCGCTCTTGCGCAGAATCTCGATCACCGACAGGCCGTCGAGGCCGGGCAACATGCGGTCGACGACCATGACATCGTAAGGATCGGCGCTCGCCCGGGTCAGGCCTTCGTTGCCGTCCGCGGCGAGGTCGACCGTGTGGCCGTGTTCCGAGAGGCCCTTCACCAGGTAGGCGGCGGCCCGCGCGTCGTCCTCTATCACCAGTACTTTCATGTCGGACAACTATAAGCGAGCGGCGATCCCCCCGGTAGGTTTGTGAGGGGATCGGCCGCTCGGCTCAGGTGCGCAAGAATGGGGGAGGGGGCCTCCGGTCGGGCCCGCGACGGGGTGAACCGGAGGCCCCAGGGAACTCAGGCGTCCGCGAACTCGAGTGCGACGAAGCGCTGCTCGCCGCCGCGGTCGATCAGCATCAGGATGGCGGGGCGCTCCTGATTGCGGATATTTTCCACCTTCGCCGCCACGTCGTCCGCCGAGGACACCCTCGACTGATCGACGCCGATGATGACGTCGCCGCGGCGCAGATTGTTCTTCGCCGCGGTGCCGTCCTCGGCGACCGCGACCACCACGGCGCCCTCGAGCGCATCGGCGATGCCGTAGTGCTGGCGAGCCTCCGGGGTCAGGGAAGCGACGGTCAGGCCCAGGTCCTCGAGCACCACCCGGCCAGGGCCCGAGCGCTCGGGCCCAGCGTCGGCGTGCCGCTGCTCGTTCTTCATCCGGCCGATGGTCGCGGTCACCGTGGTGCTCTCGCTCTTGCGCAGAAGCTCGATCTCGACCGTGCTGCCCGCCGCCGTGCCGGCCACGATGCGCGGCAGATCCCGGATCCGCGCGACCTTGGTGCCGTCGAAGCGCAGGATCAGATCGCCCTGCTGGATCCCCGCCTCATCAGCCGGGCCGCCGGGTCGCACGCGCGCCACCAGGGCGCCCTCCGCGGTCTCGAGGCCGAGGCTCTCGGCGATCTCCGGGGTGACCTTCTGGATCTCGACGCCGAGCCAGCCACGCCGCACCTCGCCGTTGGCCTTGAGCTCGGCGATCACCGGCTCGGCCACGGACGCGGGGATGGCGAAACCGATGCCCACGTTGCCGCCGTTGGGCGAGAAGATGGCGGTGTTGACGCCGATCACCCGGCCGTTCACGTCGAAGGCGGGACCGCCCGAGCTGCCGCGGTTGATTGGTGCGTCGATCTGCAGAAAATCATCGAACGGGCCCGAGTGGATGTCGCGGCCGCGGGCCGAGATGATGCCGGCCGTGACCGTACCGCCGAGCCCGAACGGATTGCCCACGGTCAGCACCCAGTCGCCCACCGTGGCCCGGTCCGAATCGCCCCAGGCCACGAAGGGCAGGGGCTCGTCGACCTCGATCTTGAGCAGGGCCAGATCGGTCTTGGCGTCGCGCCCGACGACCTCGGCCTCGACCGACTCGCCATTTTGAATCGTGACCGTTATCCGGCTGGCGTCGGCGATGACGTGGTTGTTGGTGACGACGTAGCCGTCCGGGTCGACGACAAATCCCGAACCCAACGAGGTCATCTTGCCGTGCGGCCGCCGCGGGACGGCGTTCGGGCTTCCATCCTCGAAGAACTCGCGGAAGTGCTTCTCGAACGGCGAGCCCTGGGGCCAGCCCGGCATCCGCAGGCCGTGGCGGTTATCGACGCGCGCCGTGGTCGAAATGTTGACGACCGCCGGCAGCACCTCCTTGAAGACGGCCGAAAAGCTCATTGCCGCCAGGCGCTCCGCCGCCGCCTGGGGGACGGCCGCGGGTTGCCGGTCGAGGGCGGCGTAGGCGAGCGGCGCCGCCAGGGCCACGCCGGCCAGCACCAGCGCGGTCAGCGCCTGGGTCTTGAAGGCGTCGGGCGGCCGGGCGTCGAATCGCCTGCCGCGCGAGGCCTTGTTCAGGTCTGAGTGCTCCATTGCTCGGGTCCTTTGCTTTGCATCTGTCGTCGAGTCCCCGCCGGCCGGCGCCGATGCCGCCGTCTCTCGGGGGGTGGTCTGACAATATGGAACCCAGCCCTACGAGCGGCTGTCCGGGCCATTAAATCTTGGTAATGAAGGACGCCGCTGGCTCGGCTGCTACCTGGCCGGAGCCCCCGCATAGGATGCTCGACGCCCTCTCCGGCCGGGCGGGCCCAGGGATCGCGGGCGTTCGTCGAATCCGCTCACGATGAGGGCCGGAAGCCGATCATCGTGACGTCGTCGCGTCGCAATTGGTCTCCCTGGTATGCCTGAAAGGCATCCAGGAACCTTGTTTTCTGCTCCTCCATCGGTAGACCTCGATGGTCCTGGAATAGTTTCGCGAGACGCTTCTTGCCGAACGAGCGTTGCTTCTCACCACCGATCTGATCGGTGATGCCGTCGCTAACCATGTAAAGTACGGTGTCTGGCGTCACCGTCAGCTTGTGATTGGTAATTTCGAAATCCATCGGGGCGCGCCGGTAGCCAATGCCGGCCTTCTCCCCCTTGATCTCCTCAACGGCGCCGCCCGGCAGCATCCAGAGAGAGAACCGCGCGCCCGCATAGGTGACCCGGCCCGACCGTTCCGATATGCGGCAGACGCCGAGCTCCAGACCGTCATCGGCCTGCCCTTCATCCTGGTCCTGTCTCAGCGCGCTCTTCACGAACCGGTTCATGCGGGCGATGAGCTTCGCCGGGTCGCCGTCCGGGTGCTCGGCGAGGGCCTGTTGCAAGGCGCCGGTGGCGATCAGGGTCACGAAGGCACCGGGCACGCCGTGCCCGGTGCAGTCCGCGACCGCCAGAATGTGGCCATCCTGCACCGGGCGTGACCAGTAAATGTCGCCGCCAACCACGTCCCGGGGTTCCCAGATGACGAAATGCTCGCCGAGCGCCCCGGTAAGAACATCAGGGGAGGGCAGCGCCGAGCGCTGAATGTTGCTCGCGTACTCGACACTCTCGCGAATCAGCGCGTAGGCCTTCTTGAGGGCATCCTCGGCATGCTTGCGCTTGGTGATATCGTAGTTCCAGAACAAGACCGCCGACTTTTTCTTGTATTCAATCGGGCTCACCGAGACCAGGGACCAACCTATTGACCCGTCGGACCGTCGCAACTTCACCTCCTCGTCCTGTATGGCCTCCTCGTCCTGGAACCGCCGATACAAGGCGCGAGCGACCGCCGGATCGATGTAAATAGATTGCACCTTGCGTGATTGCCGGTCGTCCGGGGACAGGCCGTAGCTCTCTGTGAAGCGGGAGTTGGCGAAGTGGAGATCCCCTTGGTGTGACGCGATCCCAACCGCTATGGGACTGTCCCTGAGGATGCCTCGGAGGCGCTGTTCACTTTCCTTCAGCGCCTGTTCTGCGTGTTTGCGCTCGGTAATGTCGCGCATTGCGCCGATAAACACACGCTCGTCTCCGAGCTTAAACTCGTCAACGGCCAGCTCCATCGGGAACGTGGTTCCGTCCTTGCGCTTCGCGGTCACCTCTCGTACGCTGACCCCGATGATTTTGCCCTTACCAGTCTCGAGATAGGCGCGGATGTAGCCGTCGTGACGATCCCGATCCGGTGCGGGCATGAGCACGGCCACGTTCTTTCCAATCACCTCATCTGCGGCATACCCAAAAATCCTCTCAGCAGCCAGATTGAAGGACTGGATACGGCCCTTATCGTCGATGGTCGAAACCCCGTCCGCCACGTTTTCCATGATCCCCCTCAGGCGCTGTTCCTGCATCTGAAGGCTAGCCTCCGCCTTCTTGCGCTCGGTAATGTCGGCGGCGACTACGACGGTGCCGCCCTCCGGCGTCGGGGCGAGGTTGATCTCCAAGTCCGCTCCGCTCGCCAGCCGTCGTTCGTATTGAGCACGTTCGCCGCTGAAAAGACTTGCGGTCATATCGACAACGAGTTCCTCGACGTCGCCGGCCCCGTAGTCCCCCCGTTCGGCCTGAAACCGGACCATGTTGGCGAGTGGCGCGCCTTCGGCGATGAGCCCGTCCGGGAAGTCGAAGAGTTCCGAATACTGATTGTTGAAGAGGACGAATTTGGCGTCCTTGTCGAGCATGAACATTCCGCCCGGCATGTTTTCCATGGCGGCGCGTAGTTGGCTCTCCTTTGTGGCGAGTTCCTGGGTCCGTTGCTCGACCTTGAGCTCCAGTTCGTCGCGCGCCCTGCGCAGCGAACGGTTGGCGCTCTGGCCGATCCAGACCGACAGGCCGGTGAGGGCCAGGGAAACAAGCACCGTGACGGCGAGAACGATCAGGATCGTGTTGCGGGTGCTCCGGTAGGACGCCAGCGCCTCGTCGACGTCGATTTCGGTGGTCATGCCGAAGCCGAGCATGTCGTCCCAGAGCCACGCTCCCATGACCGGCACGCCCCGGTAATCCCGGTAGCCCTCGACGTTGCCGCCGTTTCTTCGGGCGATTGCCTCGGCGGCCATCACGGTCAACGGCAGGCTTTTCGTGTCGGAGGGCAAGGGGTGGCCTTGCAACAGGTTGCCGCCGGGATCGCGGATATGGATGTTGAGGATTCCGTTTTCGCCTTCCGCGATGAGTCCGACCTGACGGAGGTGGAGGTCGAAGCGGCTTTCGGTGATGAGACGGCCTTCATTGTCGAAAGCGTAGGTTTCCCCCGATTGTCCCGTGCGTCCCAGTTGGGCGATGCGGGTGAAATCCAGGGAGGGGTCCAAGCGCATGGTTAGAACGGCGACGATCCTGTCTCCCGCCGGATTGCGGAGAGGCGCCGCTAAAAACATGGTCCGCTCCGTGGCGGAGGAATCTCCTTCCTCGGCTTTCAGGGGGACGCCGGAAAGGATCGGTGGGATCAGGACCGTCTCGCCAAGGAACACCCTGTCCAGAAGCGCCTTCTTTTGCTTATGGATGAGGTTGATCGTGCCGACGTTCGAGTCCCGCATGGAGCCGATGGAGATCCTGTCCGGAGCGATGACGAAGAAACCAATATCCCCCAGTCGTTCGCTCTCCTTGGAGAGCAGGTCCCTGATAGCCATGAGTTGCCAGCTTGCCAGCAGGTCGTCACGGTTGCGGGGAACGCTCAGCAACTTCTCGACGAGGGTGCGCAGGACGGGGTCCTGGGAAATCCACAAGAGATTGTTTTTCTTTTCATCGACCCAGATCCGCAACGCTTCATTCGTCGTCTGGAGGATGGTCCGCAGGGAGGCCCCGACATCCTTTCGCTCCCGCTGTCCCGCGCTTTGAACCGTGAACCAGGCCGACAGGACCACGATCGTCAGGAACAGACCGACAAGCACCATGCCTAACCCCTTGACCTCCCGGGACTCGTAAAGCTTCGTGGAGTCCCGGGCGCCGAACCGTTTCAACAACAGGCTCATCACCAACAACATGACGATAAGGACCACGGCTCCGCCGCCGATCTGCAGGACCAGGGTGCGGGTGTCGGTCTGCCGCTCGCCGGCCTGGCCCGTCGTTTTCGGGCCTTCGGGGGAGACCCATCGAGCCTGGATGTCCCGCCTCTCCTTTTCCGTGACGGTGGCCAGCGCCTTGTTGATGATGGAGGCCAGTTCGGGCCAGTCCTTGCGCACCCCCATGGCCATTTCCCCGCCCGGGATGTCCGAAGGCGCGGCGATATGAAGGTTGAGGAGGTTGTTCTTTTCGATGAGATAGCTGAGGACGGCGAGGCTCCCTTGAGTGGCGTCCGCCTTGCCCGTGGCGACGGCATTCAATTCCTCGAGAGGATTGTCGACGACGTGCAGTTCAATCGTTGGGTATGATCGGCCGATATCCTCGACTTCGGTATACCCCTTTGACGCGGCGACGGTCTTTCCGGCGAGATCTTGCATGCCGTCTATTGGGGGATAATCCTTCCGCGTCACGATCACCTGGGGAAAGTTGAGGTAAGACCGGGTGAAATTAAGGAATTCCCGGCGCTTCTCGGTGGGTGTCATGACGGGGGCGACGTCGACGGTTCCATCCTTGGTTCCTTCCACCACCTGGGTCCATGTCAGGCCGGGGACGGCCTTGAAAGTTACCCCAAGCCGTTTTCCGATTAGCTTCACGTAGTCCGAGGCCATGCCGACGTAGACGCCCCTGTCGTCGATGAACTCGAAGGGAGGATAGGCGGGATCGATGCCGATGCGGATGACCTTGTGCGCTGCGAGCCATTCGCGTTCGGCCAGGGTCAAATCCGCTGCCGTTTGCGCTTGGGCGGGCCCGGCCGCATCTATGGTCAATGAGATCAGCGCTATTGCGAGAGCCAATCTGAACATTGGTGATCTCCGCTATGTTCCGGATCTGATCCGGGGAAGGAGGCGAGCGACAAAGAGGCCCCCGTATTTTGTCCTGTTCTTGAGATAGAGCTTAGGTAAATCGGACAACATGGCAAGCGCAGGTGGTCCGATTCATCGCTCATTCGCAACTCAAATCGTACGGTATTGGAGGTCTATGAAATATCTGCCTTGGGCTATGAGCCGAAGTTCGGACCAGGTCGCCGCCACGACCGGTTTGCCCTCAAGAGCCGACCTTCGGATGGCAGCGTCCGCTTTTCGACCCGCTCCTTCCGCTTCACCTCAGGGAGCGGACCCTCTTGGCGATGCCGCAGGAGGTCCCAATCTGTTAAGGGTTCTCGGACATATTGGGCGTTTTCAGTTCCTGAGGGAATCTGGACGGGTAGGCGTTCGTATTTCCCCTTGCCAGCATCCCAACCTCTGGCCACACTGCGCGACGGAAAGCCCTTGGGGCGCGCCCCGAGGTCTCGGCACAATCGGCACGCCAACGGTTTCGCCCTCCGGCGGTTTCTCGATAGGGAGGGCCGTGCAAGGGCTTGGCCCCGAACCCTGACGCGAGGTCGAGCGACAGCGTCAGTCAATGAGGGTCGGGCTGACGGGATGGGATCGTCGGGAAACAGCCTGGATCGCCGATAGGCTCGGGGCCGTATATGTTCGCTGAGCGCCTCTATAGCTTGTACGATACCCCCACCGTTGCGGACGAAGAGCACGTCGTTTGCTTTCACAAGGGTGTGGTCACGGAGGGGGTGGTTCTGGAACTCGGCAACGAGCTCAAGGATCGATTGTCGGAAGCCGAGGTGGACAAGCGAACGGCGCGCAATCTGTTCGCCATTTACGTCGAGCTCGCTCAGAACATCGTGCGCTACTCCGCCGAACGGGTCGCCAACGATGGCGCCAACGATTCTGGGCCTGGCGTGGGCGTGGTGGTGATCGGGGACGAGGGTGGGAAGTACTTCGTGGCCTGCGGCAACAGGGTGACCGCCAAGCAGATGGATCAATTGCGCGGGCTGCTTTCCGAGCTCCAGGGCATGGACAGGCAGCAACTCAAGTCGCTCTACCGAGAGACCCTGCGAGGCGAGCCAATTCCAGGCAGCAAAGGGGCGTCTGTCGGCTTGATCGACGTCGTGCGCCGGGCGAGCGAACCGATCGAGTTCGCGTTCAAGGGGCTCGACGGCGACTTCGGCTTTTTCAGTTTGAAGGTGTTCGCTTAAGGAAGGGAGCAGGATGGATGGATGACGTCAAGATCGAGGCCACCGAGCGATCGCCGGAGATCGACTTTCAGTTCGTCGCCAATCGCTTCGCCTTCCGTGGCGAGTCCTATCCCGAAGACGTCGCCGCGTTCTATGGACCGCTCATGAACAAGCTGGAATCGCACTTGGCCACGGTGACCAGCGGCACCGTCGAGTTCGACTTCGAGTTGATTTACTTCAATAGCTCGAGTGCGAAGGTTCTCATGGACCTCTTCGACAGACTGGAGTCACTGGCCGCCAGCGGCGTCGCCGTGACCATCAACTGGCACTACGACGCCGAGGACGACACCATGGAGGAACTGGGAGAGGATTTCGCCGAGGACCTGGAGCACGCCAAGTTCGAGTTGAGGATGCATGAAGGCTGACATGGCCTACGAGCTATTCCAGCGCGAGAAGAGCGTCCTCGCCGGCGCCAAGGAGCGTCTCGAAGGCGACGGCTTCGCGGATGAGGAGGAAGCCAAGGTCTTCGGGGCGCTGCTCAAGAACTACGAGAAGCTGTTCAAGGAGACGCGCCGCCTGGTGCGCATGAGCGACCGCAGCCAGGACGAGCTCAGCCGGCTCGCCAAGTCGCTCAACGAGAAGAACCGGATGCTGGAGACGCTTTCCAAGAAGCTCTCCAAGTACCTCTCGCCCCAGGTCTATTCCTCGATCTTCACTGGCGAGCGGGACGTCGCTCTCAGCACCGAGCGCAAGAAGCTCACGGTGTTCTTCTCGGACATCAAGGACTTCACCGCGACCACCGCCGATCTCGAGCCCGAGGAGCTCGCCAACCTGCTCAACCATTACCTCACCGAGATGTCCAATATTGCGCTCGAGTACGGGGCGACGATCGACAAGTTCGTGGGCGACGCGGTGGTGCTGTTCTTCGGCGACCCCGAAACCCGCGGCGTCAAGGAGGACGCCCTGGCCTGCGTGCGTATGGCGGTCGCCATGCAGAGACGCATGAACGAGCTCCAGGAGGTCTGGCACCAGATGGGTTACGAGCGGCCGTTTCAGGTGCGCATCGGCATCAATACCGGCTTCTGCAACGTCGGCAACTTCGGCAGCGAGGACCGCATGGACTACACCATCATCGGTGGCGAGGTGAACCTGGCGGCGCGGCTCGAGGGGATCGCGGAGCCCGGCGGTATCGTCATGGCCTACGAGACCTTTGCCCTGGTGCGCGACCGGGTCTATGCCGAGGCGGGCGAGCCGATCAGGGTCAAGGGGATTCCGCGAGAGGTCCGTCCCTATCGGGTAATCGGACTTCAAGACGAGCTGGCGATCGAAGACCGCTTCATCCGCAAGGAGCAGCCGGGGATGCAGCTGTTCATCGATCTCCATCGTATGGAGGGGCTCGACCGCGCGGCCGCCATCGCCGACATGCAGGAGACCATCGCCACCATCGATCGAAGAAGCGTCCGACGCAAGACGACGGCCAAGCGGAAGACCTCGCGGAAGCGGCGCGCGCCGCCGGGCCCGCCGTCGGTGCCGGGCGATCTCCCCAAGTGATGCCGCGGGAAGCGGAACCTCGCCCGGCTCACGGAGGTCCGAGATGAGCTTCGAGATTTTTGCCAAGGAACAGAACATATTGGACGCCGCGCGGACCTGGCTCGAGGGCGCGGCCGACGTCGATCCCGCCGCCCGCGACGCCTATGCGGGGCTGCTCGAGGATTTCGAGAACGTGTTCGGACAGCTCAAGCGCATGGTGCGCTTGAGCGATCGTATCGAGGGCGATCTCAACCGCCTGACCAAGTCCCTGGCGCGGCAGGGCGGGCTCCTGGCGGAAGCGCGCGACAATGCCGAAGCCGCCAACCGGGCCAAGTCGTTGTTTCTCGCGGCCATGAGCCACGAGATACGGACGCCCATGAACGGCGTCGTCGGCATGATCGACCTGCTCACCAACACCGATCTCAGCGCCGATCAGCGGCAAATGATGTCGACCATGCGCGACTCGGCGTTCGCCCTTCTGCGCGTCATCGACGACATTCTCGACTTCTCGAAGATCGAAGCCGGCAAGCTGGACGTGGAAAAGGTGCCGATCTCGGTCTCCGAGATCGTCGAGGGCGTGGCCGACATCCTTAGCCCAGCCGCCGACGCCAAGAACATTCGGCTCCAAATCTTCGTCGATCCCGCGATCCCGGATCGGCTGCTCGGCGATCCGGTCCGCTTGCGCCAGATCCTGTTCAACCTTGCCGGCAACGCCCTCAAGTTCACCCAGAGCAGCGCCGACCGGACGGGTCGGGTCTTGGTGCGCGCCGACTTCGTGGCCCCGAGGCCGGACGGCGGCGGCACCCTCCAACTGGCCGTGGAAGACAACGGCATCGGCATGAGCGAGGCGACGGTGTCCAAGCTGTTCGAGCCTTTCACCCAGGCCGACGAAAGCACCACGCGGCGCTTTGGCGGCACCGGGCTCGGCCTTTCCATCTGCCGCCATCTGGCCGATTTGATGGCCGGCGAGATAACCGCGAAGAGCGCGCCGGGCGAGGGTTCGACCTTTACCGTGCGCCTACCCGTGGAGCCCGAGCCGGCAGCGGCCGAAGCCTCGGAGGCGCTCGATCTATCGGGTATTCCCGTGCGGTTGGCGGTGAGCGAGGCGGACTTGAGTGATCTGGCGGGCCGCTATCTGGAGGCCCACGGCTGCCGGGTCTCGACCGACCCCACCCCTGGGGCGGGCAGGGACTCGCCCCCGGCCTCGGATGGGCCGGTGGTGGTGACCGACCATGACGGTCCGGCCGAGCCTGACGGTCCCCCCTGCGTGGTCCTGAGCGCGGCGCGGAGCGCGCGGCCCTCGGGCGGCGAAAGCGGCGCGATCACGATTCCGGCCTACCCGTTGAAGCCGTCCCTGTTGTTGCGGGCGGTGGCGGTTGCGGGCGGACGGGAAGCCGCCATCGCCGAGGGAGACGCGGGCGCCGCCCGGCTGGCGACGCGCGCCGCGCCGAGCGCCGAGGAGGCGGCGGCGCGCGGTGAGCTGGTGCTCATCGCCGAGGACAACGTTACCAACCAGGATGTGATCCGGCGTCAACTCAACATGTTGGGCTATGCCGTGGAAGTCGTTGGCGATGGCCGCGAGGCGCTTGAAGCGTTGTCATCGGGCCGCCACCAGCTCTTGCTTACCGATTGCCACATGCCCGAGATGGACGGCTACAAGCTCGCGCGCCGCATTCGCGCCAACGAGGAGGGCAGCGGAACCCGCCTGCCGATCGTGGCGATCACGGCCAGCGTGCTGCGGGGCGACATGGACCAGTGCTTCGAGGCCGGCATGGACGACTACCTCTTCAAGCCGGTCGAGATGGCGCGCTTGAGCGAGGTCTTGGCCAAGTGGGCGCCTTCGGCGGCCGCCGCCGATGAGGTCGCGGACGATGACCGCGACGCTGCTCCGACCGAGAGCGGCGCCGCGGACCCGGCGGCGGCGCTCGACGAACGGGCGCTTAAGGACGTCTTCGGCGACGACCCGCAGGTCTTTCAGGAGATCCTCCACGACTTCGTGACGCCGGCGCGCGACATCGTGGCCGAGATCATCGCCGCCCACGAGGCCCGCGACGCGACGGCGGTGGGCGCGGCGGGCCACAAGCTCAAGTCCTCGGCCAAGACGGTCGGCGCCCATGACTTGTCCGAGGTGTGCCGGGTTCTGGAGCAGGCCGGCAAAGCGGCGGACTGGGAGACCATCGATCGCCGCGCCCCCGAGGTGGCGGGCCTGTTCGCGAAAGTCGAGGCCTATATCGCGGCTCTTTAGGCCCACGCTCGGCTGCCGCGCCCGGATGACCCTGTTGCGACCCCATGCTATGCTGCTCTCGAAAAGGCGAAGTTGGCGGAGCCGGGTTCATGGAAAAGCTCTTTAGCTTGGCGAGCGTGATGGTCATCGACGACGAGACGTTCTCCCAGCGCTACGTATCACGCCTTCTGGAGGGGATTGGCATTGGCGAGATCATCACCGCCGACAACGGCGCCCAGGCGCTCGAGAAGCTCGCCGAACGCGAGGGCGATCTCGATCTCGTCATCTGTGACGTCGAAATGCCGGAAATGGACGGCTATGAGTTCGTCCGCCGCGTCCGCTACGGCGTTGTGCCGAAGTTCAAGGACACGCCCATCATCGTGCTCACCGGTCAGGACTCGGAAAAGAACGTGCGACGGGCGCGGATGCTGAAGATCGACGGCTTCGTCGTCAAGCCGCCGGACAAGGGGGTCTTCGAACGCAAGATCCGACGCGTCATCACGGCGCGCATTCGAGACGCGTTGGGGATGGAGGACAAGGGCAAGGAGGCCTGAGCGCCGCCCGCAAGGTCCCTGGGTTGGCTCCGCGATGAGCGGCGACGAGAGCGACGACAGCGGGCTCTGGCCCGAGGACGGCGGGGATTTTCGCCACCTTTCCAGGTGGCGGCCCCTCGAATTGGCGCTCACCGTGAGCGGCACCGAGCACGTTTGCCTTGTCCACGACATCTCGCCCGACGGCGCCGCGCTGTGGACCGAGAGCGCCGGCGAGATCGACGAGGGCGCGTCCGTGGTCCTGATGTTCGAGGGCTATGGGAAGGTGGGGGGCGAGGTGATGCGCGTCTCGGCGGACTCGATCGGCGTCAGCTTCACCGACTCGGCGCTCGATCGCAGAATCCTGGCCTCGTGGCTGAACCGGATGCGCTACGCGCGGATCGACTTCGAGGACGTCACGAAGGGCTGACCGCGCGGGGCCCCGACAGGGATGATGGCTGGATGCCCGACGGAGCGTGCAACGACATCGACGATGGGAATCGGCAGAACGCCACCGGCGGCGGCCCAGATCACATAACGATCGACGATATCGACGGCGGCGATGCCGCGCCGGGAGCGAACGAGAAGTACAACGAGGAACTCAAAAAACTCACGGCGGCTGAATGGCTGAAGACCTTCCGATAGTTCTCGTATCACAGATTGTTTGGGTGCGGATGGCCCATTGCGCGGGCTGCCCCTAAGCGCTGGCGCTTGGCCGGAATAGGTGAACGTCGCCGAGTTCACGCCGACGCGGAACACCATTCGCTTGCGATGGGACACATTGCTGTTGCGTTCCGCCACGACTGCCTGCACTTGCAAGAAACAAGAGACGGCATCAGCAGTACTTTGAATCGTGACGAGCAAACTGTCCCCGGCCGTGCCTACGATCCGCCCGCCATACTCGTCGATCATCGGACCCATGGCAGCTCGGTGGGCTTTTGGCCTGCCCCGAGTCTTCGCACCAACCTCTACGTTAGCCCAATCTCGATAGCGCCGGACAGGCGCCGCGCGAAGCCGCCTATTCCAAATACGGTAGCCACCCGAGGGCTTCGATGCGTTTGCGATAGCGTTCGGAATCGTAGCGCTCCACGGGGACGCCTAGGCTCTCGACGCCGAATACGCCGATACCCTGAAACAGGCTCACCAATCCCGCGTGCTCGCTGTATTTATTCTGGGAGATATACTGCTTGGCCGTGAACACGGCGGTATGCGCATCCAACACATCGTCGATTGTCGCCTTCTGGCGTTGATACTCGCGTTCCTTGCCTTCCACGATCTTGGTCGCTCCCAGCCAGCGTTCGTAGCCCAGCTGAATGGCACGCTGGGCACCGACATAGGTCTGCCACGCCGTGATCACCGAGTTTTGGGCGGCGCGCTGGGTCACAAGCAGCGAATTGCGGGACTTCTTCGCCTCACCGATCTGTGCGCGCACCCGGGACGATTGAGCACCGGACTGATAGAGCGGGACCGTGAGGGTGACGCCCAACTTGTAGATTGTCTCGCTCTCGAACTCGTGAAAGTTCGTGGATCCGGTAAAGCGGGTGCTTTCAAAAAGCCGTTCGGCCGAGCCGCTGAGGCTGAGTTTGGGCAGGAAGCCGGCCTTCGTTGCACGCACCAGGGCATCGCTTGCCGCGATCATATGGCGCGCCTCGGCGACGGACGGGTTGGACTGCTGTACCATATCGATCGCGCTGGCCAGGTCGGCTGGCGGCGCCGGCAGAGGCGGCCAGTCGAGCCGGCCCTGTGGATAATCGCCGACCAGTTCGTAGAAGCTGCTATACGCGTTCTGTAGTGACACGGTCGCGGTCTGCATGGCGATCTTGGCCACCGCGACCGAGACGTCAGCCTGGTGCAGATCGGTCACCGTCGCCTGGTGGTCCTGCAGCCGTTTGGCAATGCGGTCACGCAGCTCGCTGATATCGCCGGCGTGGTGGCGCGCGGAGTCCAGTATCTCCAGCGCCATCACGACATTGAGATACGCCTTCGCCGTGCGGGCCAGAACGTCCTGTTCGGTAACCAGCAGCGCCGCCGTAGCGGCGGAGAAGATCTCGCGCGAATAGGCGATCTGCGCCATGGTCGCACCGCCTTCATAGAGAGGCAGCAACAAGCTCATCGTCAGTGAGCGATCGGTGATTGTTTCGTCCAGGTCCTCGATCATGGTCCCCGCCGCAGCGGTTTTGTCGACTTCCTGCTGGATGATTTGGACACCTTCGGCCGCGGTTCCGGTGATCGTCGGGCGGAACCAGCCGGCCTGCGCCTGGGCGATCGTCTCCGCCGCCACGTTTACCGCGTCACGCTGAACAGCGATCTCTGGGTTGTTGAGATAGGTCTTCGACAGCACGTCCTGCAGACTTTGCGCCGCCGCGGGCCCAGTGGCCAGAACGGCGGCCGGGCACAGCAGAAGCAAGCGCAACTTGGCTCGAGTCATAACGTCGCCTGTCCCACGTCCAGCCCGATGGCGACCGGTATGGCCGACCGTTGCAAGCAACGCAGCGGCCCGCAACGCCATTCCTGACGGCTTGATCGCCCCCGGGACTGCAAATGGCTATCAACCACGTCTAGTGACCGACGCCATATCACAGGCCTCGGACTGTCTCCAAGTTCCCGGGATTCCCATAGAAGAAGCTTTTCACAGGCATACATCCCCTCAAGTCCACTAAAGGGAGATTTCCCGTCCCGAAGATATCATCCCTCACCTGGGCAAAGGGGAAAGCCATTGGAAGAAGGGATACTCAGCGTACGAACTGGCTCATAGCTGGGTCAATGTCAACGGCATTCCCCCGAGCGTTCGCATCGTGCTCGACACCTGCCCTCAATACCAGGGTGTCGAGTTCATCCGAGGGATATTCGAAAGGATACCGACCTTCGCACCGCAGGCCGTGACAGCCAGACCGACCTCTTGGTGCTCGTCAAGCTGACGGAGGGTTATGGCGTCATCGGCGTCGAGGGGAAGGTTGAGGAGCCGTTCGGGCAAGTGGTGAAGGACTGGCTCGATTCTGTTGGGAAAAAGGTGCGCTTAACGGAGATCTTGCCGAGGTGCAGCACTATTTTCGTTTAAGTGTCGATTTCGAGCAGTGCGCCTATGGGAAATGTTCTCGGTGCCTCGACGCCCTGGACCCGGAGTTCGGGATCGACGACCACATGAACGGCCCTATCCTCGTCCACGACCATATAGCCGAGATCGGCCAGTTCCGTGAAGCAGCTTTCGGGGCGGCGTTCGTGTTGCCAGGATCGGTTGAGCTCTGCCATCCGGCCATCGATCGAGGAAGGTCGGTCGAACGCGTGAAGAACCTGCTCCGCGTGGGGTGGAAGAACGTAATCAGCCTCGACGGCGCAATCGCGCGTGTCGTGAACGACTTTTAACGGACCCAGCCTCACCAAGCTCAACCGAGCCGGGTCGCCGCCTTCCGCCCGGTCGCACCATGCCTGCAACTCGCGCCTCACCGACTCGTGATAATTGCCCTGGTTCGGAGCGTCGTCGCGCGTTCCTTCGAAGAAATGGACCAGGTCCTCGAGAGTTTCGGCCGGAAGGTCGTATATCTCGCGATAAGCGCTCAAGGGCGCAATCTCCAAATATCCAAGCTGCTGGGGGTTGTTGTGATACGGGCTGAATCGGTCGATCCGAATCGGCCTCAGTCCGCCCGGTCGCTCGAGATGCTGCAACAGGGGAATCATTCGGGCCATCTTGGCGTACTGTTCCGGGCTCTCACGCGGAAAGCCCGCCAGCATGTTCCAGTAGACCCGCATTCCAATCTCGCGGCAGGTTCGAAGCAACAGGACGTTCTGCAGGGCGCGCACGCCCTTGGACATGAGCTTCAGGATGTCGTCGTCCAAGCTCTCGATACCGGGCTGAACGGACATTACGCCGGCGGCCGCTATGGTCCGCAGTTGCTCGACCGACAAGTTCGACTTGATCTCATAGAAGAAGCTGGTATCGGACAATTCGTCGCGCCACTCGGCGAAGATGCTGTCGATATGGCGCATGTCCATGATGTTGTCGGTGGCCGAGAAGCGAGGAACGTTCCAGGCCGCACGTAAATGGCGAATCTCTTTGATGACCCGCTTCGGCGACTTGGAGCGGAAACCCATGTCCTCTCCGTTCAGGCCACAGAAGACACAATGATGCTTCGCTCCCCACCAGCATCCCCTGCTGCTTTCGAACGGCAGCGAGGGCACGATCCGGTCTTTGAAGGATGTGCGATCGAGTTCGGCAAAGTAGTCGTCGAAGGTTGGAATAGGCAGTGCGTCCATATTCGTGATCGGCTCGCCGGAGAGGTATCTCTCCGAGCCGATGTCTCCATCGGCCGCACGCTCGATGAAGTCGGGAAAGATCTCGTCCGCTTCGCCGGAGAATACGAAATCGATCTGTTGGAACGACGACAACAGCGCCTGTCCCATCGGGCCCTGGCAATTCGCACCGCCAAAACTGATCACGATCTCCGGTCGCTCGGACTTGATTTGGTGCGCAATCGAAAGCGAGGCACAGTTCTGCTGGAAGCTCGTGGAGAAGCCGACGTGGTCCGGCTCGGCCCCGAGGATCGCTTGTGCCGATCGTTCGACGAATTCGGCCGCACGTTCCTTTGCAGCCATCATTTGCTCGGCGAAGCTGAGTATGACGCACGACTTGACCCAATCCCAACCGCGATCGAGTGACGCGCCATCGTCCGGCCCGTGGACCAAATGCGAAAAAATCCATTCGCCGAGCGGAAGATGGTCCCCGTGGATAAATAGCTGGCCGAAGTCCGGACCCTCGAAATCCGCATATTCGAGGTTGAGATATCTGAGATCGCACGCGATTCCCCGCTCGACGAGCGCCGCCTGCAAGAGACTGATTCCCAACGCGGGGCGTTGCAACGACAAGAAGGGCGTCGCGATCAGAACGACTTTTGTCACGATGCTTCCCCATCCTGTGACCCGTCATCAACGCACAGAAGTTGGCCGAGATGGATCATTGCGGCGCCATCGTCCGGATCAAGGCTATGGGTGCGCTCGCCCGCCCAGATGGCCGCCGGTTCCGAGCATCAGCGTAGCCATCGGGGCTCGCGATGGCAATCTGGAGATCGATGCGCGTAGGTAGCACGCTCCGCTCGCCGCCGGGACGGGCGTGAAGGGTAGCTTCATGGTGCTCACGGCCAGCTTTCTTGTCATCGAGGCGCACGTCCCCCGTGGCTTTCCTCTCGACGGCGACCGCCGCTTGGGTCAAGCCGGCAGCGGCGGCGCGCGCAGCCGAGCGATACGTCCCAGATTCTGCCCGAACATCCTTCCCGACACCGCGACCTCGGCCATCTGGAACGTGACATAGCGGCCGTGGCAGACCATCCTCGCGCCGATCTTGACCAGCTTCCCTCGGAGCGTGGTCAGCGACCAGTGCGCCATTGCTCGTGGCAAGGCCAGCGTGCGCATGAAGTTGGCGAGGTTGTAGGCGAGCGCGTGAAGGTGAATCCGGACCTCGTTGTTGCGGAACTTCTGGCAGGAGAGGCGCGTCCAATTGATCGCGTTCTTGCCTTCCTTGATGCATTGCTCCGCTTTGCCGCGCTGATTGTAGAATGCCGCCACCTGCTCGGCGGGACGGTTCAGGTTGGTCACGATGAAGCCGACGGTGGGGATCAGCTGGCCCGGATGCCATTCGATCTTGGCGACCACGCGGCGCGAGCGGTCCCAGCTCCGGGCCTGATAGTCGAAGCTGAAGTAATAGCGCCGGACGTGCTGCGGTGGGCGGCCGACAGGCCGCGTCGGCACGAAAGTAGCGCCGGCGCGCTCGATCCTTGTATCTCCCGACCACCGGCTCCATCAGCTCCCGCCATCCCTCGGCCGAGTGGCCATGGCCAAAGCGCAAGCCGCACCGCTCCAGGTCGCCGAACCGGTTGAAGACGAACAGGGGGTGATCAGGTGCAGCCGAAGTGGCCGTTGTAGCTGCTGCCTTCCTGCTCGCCATGGGTCGGACTGACGCTCGAATCGATGTCGAGGATGATCGTCTTCGAGCCACCTCGTACCCTGTCGATCCAGGCACCGGAGAGGTCGATCAGTGCGGCCAGGTTGTCGTCGCTCGCCAGCCATGCCGTCTCGAAGCGCCCCATCTGGCTGCTCGACGCCGCCGACCCTTCGAGCCCCCCGCGATCGACGATGGCCCGCATTACCGGATCGCGGGCCAACCGCTCGGCATCATTGACATCCTCGTAGCCGGCGAGACGGCCGAACACGGACTGCCGCAATAGACCCGTCAGAAGATGGCGCGTGTTCTTGCCCCGCCATACCTCCGAAAGAACGGCCCCGGCCAGCGCGCTTAGCCCAAGCGCGTCATCCAGCTCGCGATACGGGAGCAGCCCGGCATCGGAGGTGATCTGGCTGCCATGGAATCCAGCTTCACCGCCGGTCGAAACCGACCCTGAGAGGCTCTCGCTTCGCTTCAGCCATCGGGTGCGCCATCGCCGATCTCCCAACACGCGTTCAACTTATTGATTCTTATAACAGAATCGCCTCAATAGGTCAGCAATTGCCGCTACCATCCGGGAAATCCGGGCTAAATCTAGCTGAATTCTCGGATGCCGCCCAGCGCGACTGACTCCCCCCGAAAAGAACCGATGACACCCGGCGGGCCGTCTGCTAGCCTTTTCTTGGCCATGTCGGTGGAAAGTGCCAGTACCGGGTGATTCACGTTGGTGGCCAGGGATCTGCCGCGGGTTCGGGAGGCGTCTTCGCCTCTTGCAGCGAGTGACAAACAAACGCGAACCGTAAGGAGATGAGTCATGAGCAGTGATGGAACGAAAGCTTTCTTTGCAGCGCTCGGCAACGACGCCGGCATGAAGAGCGAAGCAGAGTCCCAGAAAGGCATGGAGGGCGTCGCCAGCTACGCGACCTCCAAGGGGTTTGACGTAACAGCGGAAGACCTCAAGGCCATTGCCCAGACGGGCCGCGAGATGAGCGAAGGCGATCTCGACAAAGTCGCCGGCGGCGGCTTTGGCGTCAGCGTTGGCTGTGTGGTTTGCATCTCCTACAGCTGAGTCTAATGGCCTGACGACATTGACCGGGTGGTGCGCGGGGCCATTGCGTCCAGCGCCCCCCGGCATGGGGCGATCTCAAAACGATGACTTGATCGGACCCGTTCGACCGACGCTTGAGCGGATCCTCGCTCAAGCTCGGGTCAATCCGTAGACCGTAGAAGAGCAGGCCGGAGTCGCGACATGGCTGGGACCGCCACACCCGCCGCTACCGATCAGATTCCTTCGCCGGCCACTGACGTTCAAGCAAAGGCTCCGGCGACCGGCGCCGCGGACGACAGCGTACTCACCGACATCCGCCTTGACCTTCGCGGCCACGTGGCGGGCGAAGTCGACGGCACCGGGATCTTCATCGTTGACAATCCGAAGACCGGTGCCCTCAGCGCGCTCAACAATGCCGAGATGATTGCTTTCGAATGGCTTGGGCAGGCCGCTGGCTCAGCGCTGTCAGCTCGAGCCTTCCTGATGATGTTGGGGCAAAGCGAGGTTGAGGCGACCGGCAACATCAACCGCTTGATCACACGGCTGGCCAGCGAAGGCTGGACGCGGAGCGAATATCCGGTCTCAAAGACCCGGCCGCTGTCCGCCGTCTATTTTACGTTGACACGAGAATGTAATCTGGCCTGCCCGTACTGCTACCAGGGCCTCCGCAAGCGCGCACGTAAGATCATGTCGACCGAGGCTGCCGCCGAGATTCTCGATAAGATTGCCGCGGTCAACGATGAGGCCCACGTCATCGTTACCGGCGGCGAGCCAATGATGCACCCGCGGTTCCTCGAGATCATGGAGTTGATAGCCGGTCATGGCTTTAGCTGGTCGCTGCTGACCCATGGCGGCTACATCGATGACGAGATTGCCGTCCGCCTAGCCATTATGCCGGGCCTGGAGCGGGTCCAGGTCAGCCTTGACGGCATGACCGAGGAGGTCCATGCGATCAGCCGCGGGCCGCGCTCCTACGCCAAGACGATGGCGGGGATCAAGGCGCTGGCCAAGGCCGGTGCGCCGCTGCTGCTCGCGCCGACGATCCACGACGGCAACGCGCACCAAATTCTCGACATCGCGCGCTTTGCGTTTTCACTCGGTGGCAGCATCAGCGCCAACGATCTGCAGCAACTGCCGCAGGACGAAAATACCAGCCTCGTGCTGTCGCCGGAAACCCGAATGCGGGTGAAGGCCGAGCTTTCCGACTTCCTGACCCGGGTCATGCAGGCCGACGAGCAAATTCATGACCGGGTGCTGAGTCTTAACACCCGCTCCTGCTCGGCAGATCCGATCAATTCGCACTTTATCTGCGGCGTCGCCTATTCGCTGGTCGACATCGACTGGAATGGCGACATCTATCCCTGCCACCTCTTGAAGGGCGAAAATTTGGCGCTCGGCAATATCTTCCTAAACAGCTTCGACGAGATCTTTTTGGAGGGGCACGTGCGGGGCTGGCGGACGAAGTCTTACGAGATCGACAATTGCAGCAGCTGTAGTTTCATGTCGACCTGCGGCAGCGGCTGCCGCGCGGAGACCTATTTCGCCTTTGGCACGCCGCAACGGTCGAGCCCGACTTGCGGAGAACGGAGCCAGGGTAACACCCGGCGCATGCTGAAGATGAAGGACATCGACATCTGACCGTGGCGCCGGTCTTGCCGCCACGCGCCACGCCGAGCAAAACGCCGCCTGAGCGTCTTTTGCGCGACACTGTCCCGGCCGCAATCGCTGGGGCACTCAAACACGGCCGAGAGTCCGACTTGGCGGCCATGGCGGCCGAGCTGAAGGTGCGTGATCTGGTGCATGCCGTCGTCGACGCGCATCGCCACCTGCCGGCACCGACTGGCCTCAGAACGCAGGAGTTCGCCGTCGTCGAACGCAGCGACGATAGGGCGGTGGCCACGGCGCCAATGGCGTTCTGTCCAGAATCGGTATTGATCGTGCACGGCCCGATCATGGTCGGCCGGGCCTGCGCAGTGGCCGAACGGCTCTGGTGCTCGGACTTTCACCTCACCGGAGTCAAACGGATCAAGTTCCGCCGCCCGGTGCGTCACGATCTGATCCTCCACCTTTGGCGCGGCGCACCGGCCGATCCCCTCATCGCCGCACGGGCCGTGGTCCGCGGTACCCTGCTCGGCCGGGACGGCGACGTCATTGCCTTCGCCGGGATCGAAGGTAGTCCGCCGGTCTCAGCCTGGATCGACAATCGAGAAGTTGCGAGCCTGACCCGGGTCGCCCCGGTCGACGACGCGCCCGGCCGGCACACCATCACCCTCGCCGGGCCGGCGGAAACGAGCGCGGACGATTTGCTGCCGCGGAGCCTGCCGGAAGCCGTGCAGCTGCTGCTGGAAGCCATGGTCCGGACCGCGGTGCTGACACGCTGCAGCGACGGACGCACCATGCTGCTGGGGGGCGTCCGATACCTGACTTGGCCGGACGACCTGCTGGACCGTCTCCGGCAGGGCGTCACCCTCGTCAGTACCGCGAAGCCGCTCGGCCGGGCGCTGCCAGGGGCCATCTGGCATCCCCTGGCGGAATTGTTCGACGGTGCGCCGCCGGCGGAAAATCTGTCGGCGCGCCTGGACTTTGCCGAAGCTCACACCACAATGCTGTCGGTTTTGCAACTGTCCGTGCCCGAGCACGCCCAATGAACCCCGGGACCATCATTCTGCATGTGGGCCTCTTTAAAACCGGGAGTACCGCGATCCAGAAGAGCTTCTTTCGTGCCCGCAACGCGCTGGCCGATCATGGCGTCAATTATCCGGGATTTTCTTGGAACCATGGTCTGGCCTTGTATCCGGCGTTCGAGCCGTCCGCGCGCGAAAGCGCATGGATGGCGAACGTCAGGCTTGCCCGCGGCCGGCTGGCGCGCGCCATAAACGAGGGATATCGACGGGCGCTCGCGCAGGCCCTCGAAGACAACGACAGCCCGACCCTGGTACTATCAGGCGAGCATTTCTCCGCCCTCTCGGATGACGGCGTCGCTCGCCTGCTTGATTTCCTCGCTGACTATTGCCAGTGCCTGAAGGTCATCTGTTATGTCCGCCATCCCTGGCCCTATGCCACCAGCCTGGTGCAACAGCTTGTTCGCGAGGGCGCGCCACTGCAGCCGCTGCTCGAGCGGCCGCCTTTCCCGCCGTTCCGCCGTGTTCTGGAACCGTATCTGAAGCGGCTGCCGCCCGATCAGGTCGATATCCGGATCTTCCGCCGCGACGACGATCGGGACTGGGATGTGGTGGACGACTTCGCCGCTGCCGTCGGCCTTGCCAGCGACGCCCGGCCGGCGCCGCGCAGTGGCGATTCAAACCGTCGGCTCTCGCTGTCGGCAATACTAGCGCTGGACCGGGTCAACCGCACGTTTCCTGGCGGTGTCCAAAATCCCGGCCGGGCGCTGCTGCTGGCGCGGAGCTTTGAAGACTTGCCTGGTGAGAGCTTCGGTCTGCCGACCGAGACGCTGGCGAAGATACGGCGGGCCGTGCGGGACGACGCGCGGTGGTTGGTGCAGGCCCTGGGTTGCAGGCCGTTCCGCTTCGATCCGCCGAAGCAGCCGGGACCGGCGATCACGGAGCTGGAGATCAAGGCGCAGGGCGCCGACGACTTGGCGCTGGCCCGGAACGAACGCATGCTCCAGGAACAGGGCGAGGGGGCCAGGGACCTGCATCGCGCCGCCTTCGTCGCCTTTCGCGAGACCGGTCGCCTCCCTCTAGAGACCGTCCATCGCGCTATCCTGTCTACTGGCTCCGCGCAGGATTTGCTGGAGATGAGCCGGGAGCTCGAAGCGGCCGGGTGCGGCGAGGCGGCGGTCTGGGCCGGCGAGCGCGCGGTACAGCTCGATCCGGCTAGCGTAACGGCGATGGTTCACTTCGGCCGACTGGTGGCCGGCGAACCCGGCAAAGTGGAGCCGGCGGCATGACGCACGTGGTCCTAGGTGCGGCTCCGTTCCTGGCTCTGCGCAAGCCTGTACTCGGTTATCTGGTGGTCGACAATAAGACGGCACCGCACCTGGTGATCGATCCGGAGCGTCGGCCCTGGGATATCATGGCGCCAACCGAATTGCCCAGCGGTGCGGTCAGGCGATTTGACGTTTCGCCAACTGCGCGAACACGCCGTCAAGCTTCATGAGTTCGTCGTAACTGCCGGCTTCGACCATTTCGCCCTGATCGATCACGAAGATGCGGTCGGCGTCGATGACTGTGCTGAGCCGGTGGGCAATGGCGATTCGGGTGCAGTTCAGCTCGGCAAGGCTGTCGGCGACAATCTTCTGGGTCTCGTTGTCGAGTGCGCTGGTCGCCTCGTCGAAGATCAGGATACGCGGCTGGCGCACGATGGCCCGTGCAATCATCAGGCGCTGCCGCTGACCGCCCGAGATGGTGGAGCCGCCCTCGCTGATTACGGTATGCATACCCATCGGCATGTCCTCGACATCCTGGTCGAAGCCGGCCATGCGCGCCGCGCGCCAGGCATCGTCCATGCTGGAATTGCCGCCGGCGACGATGTTGTCGAAGATTGAGCCGGACATCAGCCGGCCATTCTGGAGCACGACGCCGATTTGACGGCGCACGGCCCGCTTATCGAGTCGGCTGATATCCTTCCCGTCGATAAAGATGGAGCCCGCTTCCGGTTCGTCGAAGCCGAGGATTAGGCGGATGATGGAGGACTTACCCGCCCCAGACGGGCCGACCACGGCGATGAACTCGCCCTCGCGGATATGCATGGAAAGTCCGCGCAGGACCAACGCCATGTCCGGGACGTAACGAAACTCCACCGCGTTGATCTCGATCTCGCCGCGCAGTTCGCCCGGGTCCTCGCCGCCTTCGCTATCCTCTGGTTGGGCCTCAAGCAGTGGCACAAGACGGTCGCGCAACGGCACCACCATGGTCAGACTGAGCGTGGTCTGCACGATACCCGTCACCGCCGCGTAAAACTGTCCGAAGGCGGCATAGAAGGCGATAAAGCTGGAAGGCGCGATCACCCGCGTAACCGTTGCCCTGTCGATGCCCTGCCAGTCGTAGGCCGTCTCGAACGGCGCCAGCAACTGACCGGCCTGCAGGGCAATGATGACGACGAAGACGAGGAACGTGATAAATGAAAACGCCGCACTGGCAACAGGCACGATGGCGACCAAACGCTGCTGGGCGTAGGTCAGGCGCCGGGTCCGCGCGAACTGCTCTGCCCAGATACTGAAGGCCTTGGTCTCGCTGCCGGTGACCCGTAGCTTGGCCACCGCCTGCAAAAGCTGCAGCGCCAAGGCATGTAGCTTGCCCTGATTATCGAGCACCTGACGCTGCTTGTTCGCAGCCGCTCGGGCCAGGATAATGCCGCCGACGCCGTATATCGCCATTACACCGGTTGCGACCGCGGCCAGCAGCCAGTCGTAGTAAAACATCAGTCCCAGGCTGAATACGCCGGTCGCTATCGACAGCAGTGCCGACAAGGCGCCTGTCGTCATCAGCTTGCGCATCGCGTCGATGCCCAGCGCTCGCATGGCCAGGTCACCGACGGTGTAGTCGCGGAAGAACGAAGCCGGCAGGCGCAATATGCGGTTCCAGACTGCCGCCTGAGCTCGCACGTCGATCTGGCCCTCAATGCGCAGTCCCGCAACGGACTGAACGAAGGTGAAGGCAACCGAGGCGAAGGAGGCCACGACCAGCGCGCTGATCAGGATGATCAGCTGATCGACCTGCGCCTCCTGAACCACCGAGCCGGTGATCTGGCCAATGACTATCGGCATGACCATCGAGGCGGCCCCGACCAGGAGGAGCATCGCAACCAGGGTGACGGCGTCCCGAGCCGTACGATTGAGACCCAGGCTCAGCAGGTCGCCCACGCTCGCGGGGCGCGTCGGCGTGGCGGGATAGAGCATGATCGCGGCGTCGAACAATTGTGCGGCGAGCTTGGCATTCACTTTGCGGCTGCTGCTACCGTCGGCCTCAACCACATCGTAGGCGCCAGCGCCGACCGGCAGCAGCGCCACCGGCGTAAGGTCCTCGTCGCGAAAGCCGAGCAGCGGTCCCATGTCGTCCTTGTACCAAGCGCCTTGGAGTTGCACCGTGCGCATCTCGCAACCCGAAGCCTCGACGATGGCTCCCAGCGGATCGGCCGAGCGGTCCAGCGCGCCCGGTCCGCCGGGCGGCGTCTTTATGTCGATGCCGGTCACGCGGCCGACCAGCTGCATCGCCGCCAGCAACGGCTCGCCGCTGGCCGCGGCCGGGGGTTCCCGTTCGGCGCGACCCGCCACCGCCAGCATGCGCGTCGCTTGTGACAGGGTTTCCGCATTGCGCTGACGTTTTGCCTCTATGCCCATCGCTTCCGCCGCCAGCGACTCTTTCGCGTTCTCCACCAGCAACGAGTGCAATATAAAGTGATAGGCTGGCAGATCGCGCGCGAGATCGACCGCCGCATCCAAGGTGGCATGGCCTCGCACGATGCCAGCTTCATGTGCCTCCACCCAGGTGCGCTCGCAGAGTGGCAGCACGAGACTCGGCTCGACCGGCCGGCGACCCAGGAACCAGTATTCGCCGCCGTGCTGGGTCAGCCAAACGACGCTGTCCACGGCCTCGAGGGTATCGTCGACCTCGACGCTTTTTTCCATGCCGACCGAAAGCGTCACGGCGTCATGCGGCGACGGCCGTCCCGCCGCGGCGGTGCCCAGCAAGTCGATCCAGCGCGCCAGCGCGTGCGTCAGGTCGCCCGACGCGCCGTCGTTGAAGGCCTCGGAGAGCTGCGTGAGAGGGCCCGAGACCACCGTTGCGTCCTGGCCGACCAGCCTGAGCTCAAATCCTTCCCCTCCCTCCGGCAGGCCGAAGGCGAGGCCGCCGGGCTCAAGCCGAATCATGTGCCGGGAATACCCAACGCTCTCGTCAGCGGTGCGAAAGAAGACATCGACGGTGCCGGCGACCACGAGGAGGTAGATAGAGGGATCGACCAGGCGCAACTGCTTGGACGGCGTGACCGCCTGCCGCGTTTGCATCGCGGCGAGTGCCAAGGCCCTGGCGCCCGGCTCCAGGTCGATGTGCCCGGCGGGATCGGCGCCGTTTGTCATCCCATCTTCACCAGTTGGGCGTAGCGGCCGGCGGCCGCCATCAGCTCGTCATGGGTGCCCCGCTCCGTCACTTGGCCGCGGTCCAAGACGATGATCTCGTCGGCGTCGCGGATGGTGCTGAGCCGATGTGCGATGATCACGCAGGTAGCGCCGCGGCGGCGGAGGTTCTGATCGATCAGCTCTTCGGTCAACGGGTCGAGCGCCGCCGTCGCCTCGTCCAGCACGATCAGGCGCGGGTCGCGCACGAGCGCCCGGGCGATTTCGATACGTTGGCGTTGGCCGCCGCTGAAATTGTTGCCGCCTTCGGCGACATAGGAGTTGTAGGCGCCGGGCCGGGCGGCGATTACATCATGGGTGCAGGCATCGATCGCCGCTTGCCGCACCTGCTCTTGCGACAGGCTGGGATCCCACATGGCGATATTCTCGCGGACCGTGCCTTCGAACAAGTAGACGTCCTGATCGACATAGGCGACCGATTCGGTGAAGACCTCGCGGGGTATGTCCTCCAGGCGCCGGCCGTCGAATAGAATTTCACCGTCGGTCGGGGCATAGAGGCCGACGATCAACTTGGCGATGGTCGACTTGCCGCTGCCCGAGCCGCCGACCAGGGCGACGCGCGCCCCGGGGCGTAGGCTGAGGTGGAAGCCTTCGATCAGCATCGGGTCGCGCGGACCGTAACGGAAATGGATGTTGCGCAGCTCCAGCTGGCCGGTCAGGCGCCGGGCCTGGCCGCTCTCCGCCACCGGTTTGGTCTCGGCCGTGATGCCGCTGGTCAGCCGGTCGGGTTCGAAGCGCAGGGCATCGTCGATCCGCGTCAGATCACCTTTGATCTCCTGAAACTGGCTGGAGAAGCCGACAAGTTGCTGGATCGGTCCGGTGAAGCGGGGCAGCAGGGTCTGGAAGGCGACTAGGCCGCCCAGCGTCAGGTTCCCCTCCATGATCATGAAACCGCCGACACCTAGAACCGACGCCAGCATGAGCTGGTTCAACAGGTTTGGCGCCGCGTCGAGGCCGAACGAGAACACGCCCAGCGACTGCTGTGCCTCGACCACGTTGGCATGCTCGCCGGCCCATTTGGTGAAGAAGTCGTGCTCGGTGCCCGTCGCCTTCAGGGTCTCGATCGCCTGCAGGCCGCTGATCGAGACACCGTTCATGCGGGCGCGTCGGTTTAGCAGTCGGCTGTTGAGGTCCTTGCGTTTGCGCTGAACAAGCTTGATCGCGACCACATTCAGCAGCGACAGCGCGATCACGACAGCAATCAACGGCACGCTGATTGCGGCCATTACCGCGGCGTAAAAGCCGAGCAACAGGGCACCGACCATGTTGGTCGACAAAGGCCCGGCCAGAAGCTGCGCCACCCGGCTACAGGCATCCACGCGCGAGGCCACGTCCCCCACTTGGCGCTGCGTGAAATAGACGACGGGCAGGCGCAGCAGGTGCCAGAACACCTCGCTGGCCGAGGTGATCGCCAACTTGTTTTGGATGCGCCGCAAATAAGCCTGCTGCAGCCAGGTCAGCACCGTGTTCAGGATGGCCGCCAGTGCCAGGCCGATTGCTAGCGGCAGGATCCAGTGGGTCATGTTCTTGACCATTACCGCATCGACAAAGGCCTTGAGTCCGGCCGGCAGGATTATTCCCGGCAGCACCAGCATCAAGCTCGCGAAAATGGCAAGGCCGAGGACGTCGTACGAGCCGCGAATGCGGCGCATCAGGTTGGCGATCATCCCCGGCGGCTTGCCGCCCGGCTTGAATTCCGGCCCGGGCTCGAAGGTCAGAATGATGCCACTGTAGCCCCTGAAGAACTCTTCACGATCGATCTTGCGCGGGCCGAAGGCGGGATCGTTCAGGTAGACCGTGTTGCCGCGCACGCCCTCCAGCACCAAGAAGTGGTTGAAGGTCCAGAACACGATGGCCGGCATTCGGCCCTGTTCGAAGACGCCATCACCCCTGACCATGAAGCCCTTGGCCTGCAGGCCGTAACGCCGGGCCGCCTTGACCAGATTCGAGGCCTTGCTGCCGTCGCGCGAGACGCCGCACTCGACGCGCAGCGATTCCAGCGGCTCCCACAGGCCATATCCGGCCAGGACCATTGCCAAGGACGCCGCGCCACACTCCACCGCCTCCATCTGCAGGATGGTCGGTGTCGCCGAACGATTGCCTTTGTATTTTGGCGCTTTAGCGTCTGCGGTGTCGTCGTCAGCCATTGCCGTGCTGCGCCAGGCCCAGCTTTTCCGGCAGGATCGGGGCGATGTAGTTAATCGGCGGTTCCGATGCCACGGTTACCACGACGCTGGCGGAGGTGCCGGCATCGATGGCGAAGGGCGGTCCGCGCGACGACGACCAGGCGACGCCGCTCGGCGTACTCGGGTCTGGCACGAACTCGACACGGACATATATCGGTGCGCCATCCTGCATCATCTGCCGGGCCAAGGTCTCGTTGCCAAAGATATCCAAGATAAACGCCTCCGTCGCCGGCAGTTTGCTGACCTCGACGACCTTGCCGATCGCCGTGCCGTAGATCGCGGCTTCGGCCGAGGAAACCGAGATCCGCGCATCCATGCCTTCGGCGATTTTCTTGCCGTCGGCGGCGCGGAAGAAGCCATGCACCACCAGCGCTCTTCCGCCGCTCAGCAGCTCGGCGATGGCCCCGCCGGCTGACACGCTATCGCCCGGTCGCACGCTGACCTCCACAACCTTGGCGTCAACCGGGCTGGTCACGGTCTCCTCGATCCGCTCGTCCGCGCGCAACTGCTCTACCTGAATGCGCTGCTCGGTGAGTTGCAGCTCTTGCGTATTCAGCGACTGGCGCTGCTGATCGATGAATTCGGCTAGATCGACGTTGGCATTGGCGATCTGTTGTCTGGCGTCGCTGATCTTGAAGTGGACGTCATCGATATCGTCCTGAGTTTGGCGGAATTCCTTGCGGGTGATGTAGCCCGCCTGCAAATCCGCCTCTTGCTGCTTCAAGGTGTTCTGCAGATAGTTCAGCCGCGCCTGGTAGGTCTCGATCTTGTTTTTCACGCTGTCGATCAGCTTCCGGTTGGTCTCCCTCCGATCTGCCAGCAACTTGTCGGCCCGGGTCGAGGACTCGGCAAATTGCTCCTGCAGCGCTTTCAGTTTCTTCTCCTCCGCGACCAGTTGGTCGATCGCCGTACCGCGGATGATATGGGCGATCACGTCGCCTTTCTTGACCTCCTGGCCGACACGAACTCTGACCTCGCTGACGCTGCCGGACTGCGGCGCGGTGACAATGAAGACCTTGCCGCCGAAGGTCAGAGCCAGGCCGAGGCCCGTAACTCTGGTGGGCAGTGTGCCGAGCACGCTCCAGGCCAGGACGGAAAGGACAACGACCAACAGCAGGAGATTGGCCAGCCAGTTGGCGGGCGACGCCAGCTTGATGGCGCGGTCGAGCTGATCGGGCGATCGCACGCCGCGCAAAACGTCCTTGTCGAGTTGTGCCGGCATGTTTCCCGTGCCCCCGAGACGGTATCAGACCAATTATTCCGGAGTTGGATGGTCTGTCAACGGCGAAGCAATACTGAGTCCCCCGGGGCGGCGCCAATGAGCACCTGTCGCTCCTGAAAATCCCATCCGCCGCGGAAATCCTTGCCTCTCGGCGAATTGAGGTAAGGTAAGGTCAGGGCATGCGTGATGCGCTACTCCTTGTGCTCTCGATCGTACGATTTCGGTTTGGAACCCGTGCCCGACTCCCGCTTGAGAATCTGGCCCTTTGCCACCAGTTGGCAATCCTTCAGCGCCAGCGGAACCCGCGGCCTCGGCTCACGTCGGTGGACCGCACACTCTTGGTTTGGCTCTACCGTCCGTGGCCGCATTCATTGGGCACCCGCGTCATCATCAAGCCCGAGATCGTCATCCGCTGACACCGAGACGGGTTTCGGCGCTATTGGCGATGGAGATCCCGTCCCAGGGCGCCCGGACGACCGGCTGTATCTCGCGAGATCCGGGACCTCATTCGCCGCATGAGCCGGGAGAACCCGCTCTGGGGCGCCCCCCGGATCCACGGCGAGTTGCTCAAGCTGGGGATAGAGGTTTCCGGGGCCTCTGTTTCCAAGTACATGACGCGGCATCGGAAGTCACCGTCGCAATCATGGCGGACGTTTCTCAATAACCACGTTGCCTCCCTGGCCCCGATCGACTTTTTCGCTGTGCCGACGGCGACCTTCGCCATCCTCTTCGTCCTCATCGTGTTGAGGCATGACCGGCGCAGGATCGTGCATTTCGGCGTCACGGCACATCCCAGGGTGTCGTGGGCCGCGCAGCAGCTTCGAGAGGCGTTCCCCTGGGACAACGCGCCTCGGGAGCTGATCCGAGATCGAGACGGCGCTTACGGCGTCAGCTCTCAGGCGACAACGACTGTCCTGGGCATCGAGGAAGTCGTGATCGCGCCCAGATCACCGTGGCAGAATCCTTTCGTCCAAAGGCTTATCGGCTCGATCCGGCGCGAGTGCCAGGACCACGTGATGATCTTGAACGAACGGCACCTGCGTCGGATCCTCGGATCCTATGTCACGTACTACCACAGGTCCCGTACACATCTGTCTCTGAACAAGGATACGCCGGAGGGACGGTCCGTCACGCCGGCGAGCATAGGGAAAGTCATCGCCTTCCCCCAGGTGGGTGGGCTACATCACCGTTACGAACGGCTCGCCGCCTGATCGGCCGTTCCCCCAGCTGCCGAGAAGGTGCGCCGGCACGACCGGTGGTCGGGTATCGAGGCCATCGCGCCCGATCGCCACATATGATCCGGTCGGACCATTCATAAGTCAGACCAAAGCCGGCCCCACCCAGACCTGCCGCCTGTCATGCCAAGCGGTCCACGGCGCAACGCCGCACCGATAGCATCTTCAGGAACCGCAAGACCCAGATAATTGCAGGCCTTATGGGCGGACGGGATTTTCAGGAGGGACAGGCCGCGGAGATCCTTCACGGCCTCGTCGAGGTCGTCAATGTCGTCGCCTCAAAGGATAGCTTCGAGATCGAGCTCGTGGGCGAGATCGCCAACATGATCGACCTCGCCAACACCAAGGCCACCAACAAAAAAGCCGCCCCCGAAGGGTCGGCTGTTCCTGCTCCGTACCGGAGTTCGGTAAAGGTGGTTGCGGGGGCAGGATACCAACGATTTCGTACAACAGTTTCTGCATACGTGCCGATCCTATGATGGCTGGCTGTGGGGGCCCGATACATGACTTATTTAACCTCGCCTCTGCGGGTGTCGCTGCGGCCCGCCGCCTAGGCGTGGCCGGACGGTGATACGCGCGCCCACCCGGCCCACGCGCGACCATCGCCCTTCCCCAGGCCGCTCAGGTCTGTCCTGGATGCCGAGGGCGATCACCCTGGGCCGCTAAGCCGACATCGAGGCGCGATGTCTGCTTTCCTACCGATTTCGTCGGCTTCACCCTCAAGAGCAGACCTTCCTGGCGGCCCGCTCGACTTCCGGAGTTGACCCAAGGCGGACATAAGCCCCCTATCAAAGTTGGCCTTCTGCCTGCTATGATTGGTGCCATCATTGTGGGAATCGGTGATGCATTTACCGAAGACTAAGTCGCGGCGATAGGGGGGTGCAAAATGGAATCTGACGTTGGCGATCTTCCATTTGCAGTGGCGCTCAAACTGCAACTATCTCAACTCTCATTCGGGCAGCATGTAAGCACGGAGATTAGCCGGCCGACATCCGATTTTTCCGAATTAGATACCCTGGGTGAGCCCGTTTTTTTCGGAAGGTGCTTCTTTGGGCGCAATAATTTAGGCAAATACCCTGACGAGAATTTTGGGATAAATTGCCAATGTCATGGTTACGAAGAAGCAAGAATCTCTGACGGAATATTGGGAAGCGTCTTTGAAAATGACAGGGCAGATTATTCATTCGCTCTGGTTTACGCGGAGAATGAAAGTCGCGCGCAAGTCGATATTTTTTTGAATCCTAATGTTTTTGAAAAAATCTATATGGCCAAAAACGCAGTAAATTTCCAGTTAGTCACGTCCTTTAACGAACACAAGAAAATCACGAGCGAACAGTTTAAAAGAAAAGATAAGGAACCCAATACTATAATTATAGAAGGGGAACCTGGGCATATAAGCACCACTTATAAATTTACCCTCGATATTGGCAAAAAAGAGTTTGGCCAATGGTTGTTTAGAGTACGTCTTGCCTCCCTAGATTTTCCATCTGCTGAAAGTCCAACGGCGTCAAAAAATTAGCCGCAACCGCAATCGCACCCGCCGAAATTGCCACCACCGCTATCCATCGCCGGCAGCCTCACACCGCACACCTATCCTTCTGACACTCTCACCGTCCGAGCTTCATCCTAATGTCCGCTTGTGGCTAGGAGCTGAAGTTCGGGCCATGCCGCCGGCACGACCGCTTTGCCCTCAGGAGCCGACCTTCGAGCGGCGACTTCTGCTTTGATCCCGATTTCGTCTGCTCTACCCCTAGGAGCAGACCTTCCTGACGGTGCCGCCGGAGGACCGCTTGTGACCCGTTCCGGACGTTTACGTTGTCAATGAGCCCAACGGCCTTTTGACCTAAATCGGCGTTAATCACCCCGTGACGGCGTCCGCGGGTCTACCGCAACGTTGATGTGCCGATACACCACTCCGCCGTCCATGATGTCGTCAGGTATACTTACCTGCTGGCGAGAAACAACAACCGCGTATCGGTAGGCAGTCAACTCACTGCCGGCGAGCACACCTTGTGCGTACCGTCGCGCCTGGGAGCGAGCTTGGTTGAATCGCTCCTCTGCATTGTCGTCAGGGTTCACCCTTTTCCACTCAGTTAATACAATACCATCAGCATACCGTTGCTCGTCAACGAGATCCCCAGCGGGCTCCTGAAAAACTAGATCTGTTCGTGCCCCAGCGGCATCCACTTTAAAAGCCCAAATCCCGTGCCACAGGAGGTGAGCGGCGCCGAGCCTTTCACATGCTACTTCCCCTTCCTCAAACGCCCTATTCCAGCTGTCGCGGAATGCTGGATCAGCAACGATTAGGCGCTGCAGATGGGAAAATGCCCGCTCGGAGCGAGTGCGGATAGTCTCTTGGGCGTCGGACAAGATGAATGACATCTCGGTCTCGAACGCGGAAAGCCGAACCAGTACCGCCCATACACGTTCTTGTTTGGCGCCTGTTCCGCCGCCGGTATCACCGATCAAGCCGCCAATACTCGCTACGTGATTCTCAATGGAGGCTAGCGCTGTAGACGAAAGCTCGTGTCGGAAGCGATCTCGAAAGACATTTAGGGCTGAAAGCACCTCTTCGCACTGCTCACGGAGGTGCTTCCCCACTCCGTAAGTGTCGCTTGACCGGATAGCGAGGAATTGTGCATGCAGCTGCCCTGCTTGCATCAGGCCACGGATGCGACTGGACAGCGCTTTCCATTGATCATGGTGGGTCATCTCGGATTTCGGTCATCTGCAGTTGGGGATCTTCACTGTGTTGCTTCACGAGGAAATTGAAGAGTGGTGTACATGTAGATATTAACCATCAGCGCCAATCTGAATGCGGAACCATTCCTGGTTTGTAATCCGTCCTGCACTGTATAGGTAGCTCGCCTCAACCTTTTTCTTTGCTTCTTCTTTGGTCTTTCCGTAGCCCACCTCTAAACGTACTTTGCGAGCCATCGTAGTTTTGGGACGCGCGTAACACTGCCACTTGTTCCTAGGTTCGTCGGTCACCGAATCGAAAACCAGCTCATAGTCCTCTAACTTTGGAAATTTGGGATCGAAGGGGCAGGCACTTTCTTGCCATCCGCCTGTCGAGTATCCACACTCAAATGTCTCAATAACGCCGCTAGAATGTTCATCGTATTCAATATATTGCTGGCCAACCATCGCGGAGCCACAGTATGGGCATTGATACTCGGCTAATTGGCTCCGCAATTCCTCAATTTCATCTTGGAGTTCCCGAACGGCTTCCCCGCTTACTAACTTCTCTAACTCTGCCCGAGGGTGAGCACTATAAAGGTCTGGCCGAACCGCTCTCAGGAGTTTGATGGCAGCTTCTTGCGCATCGTCTTTTCGTGTGTCTATCGCCCACTTGTCAGATAGCGACGGACTGAATTCGATCACCTCCTCTTTGCTCACCCCATGCCAAATCGGTAGGATTTTCAGATCTTCCTCAACATCGCGATTGACCAGACCGCGAAGCTCGTGTTCAGGCCAAGCCTTTCCAATGAAAGCTTTGCTGATTACTACAACTCCGAAGCTGGAGCCAGCTATTCCCTTATCGATTCCCTTCGACAGGCTATCTCCCGGTCCAAGCGAGAATTCATCGTACCAGACTGACACACCGATTCTGCGCAGCGCTTCGGCAAGGGGTCGAACGAAGCTCTCCTTATCCTCCGAGGCGTGGCAGATGAAAACGTCCCAGCTTTTAGTCATTTGCTTGTCTTGCACGAATCGAGGAGGCCACCAAGCAAGATACACTGGTCGGTGTTGCCGCACCAAGGATGTCTGCTTGTGGCTAGGAGCGGCTATTTGGGCCATGCCGCCGCCACGTCCGCTCTACCCCCGAAAGCTGACCTTCGGGCCGCGAGTTCCGCTTTGCCCCCAATTTCGTCCGCTTCACCTCAGGGAGCGGACCATCCCGGCGATGCTCCGGTTCGGCAGCTCCT
>CBDUZE010000004.1:0-174147 GCA_965371625.1 uncultured Alphaproteobacteria bacterium | reverse complement strand
CACAACTTCATCAGACACGCCGGATATGGCTCTACCAAATCTTGAAATGCTCTAGTGCCGGTGTCCCGTTTTGACGAGCCCGTCGAGGGAGGCCCGCTGCTCGGCGTCGAGCGCCGCGTAGAAGGCGTCGAAGGGGGGGCGCAGCTCGCGCACCACCTCGAGGCCCGCTTCCATCACGGTCGCGATCCGGGCCAGGGCCTCGGGCGCGCTCTCGGGCTTGCCGGCGGCGGTGAGCTCGTCGCAGACCTTGCCCACGGAGGCGCTGCCGGCGCGCAACGCGCCGCTGAGGTCGGCCCAGGCCGGCGCCTGCTCAGGCGTGAAGTCGACGAAGCCGTCGACGAAGGCGATCACCTCCTCGATGCTGTCCTCGTGATCCTGGGCGCAGAAATGGTCGATGCCGTGCCCGCCGCCGTGGCGCGAGCCGTGATGACGGCCCCCAAAGGCCATCTGCTCGCCGACGATGGCGGCGGCGTAGGCCGGGAATTGGGGCCGCATGGCGCCGACGGCGCCGACGGCGAGCGCGAGGCCGACGGCGGTCGCGGCGACGATGGCAATGGTTCGTTTGCTGGTCATGGTTCTGTTCCTTGGTTGGGGTCGTGCGGTTGGGGTCGTGCGGTTGGGGTGGCGCGGATCGGCTCGACGGAAGCTCAGCGCCGCGCGCGCCGGTCGACGACGGCCTTCTCGACCACGTCGACGGCGTTGTAGGGGCAATAGACCGTGTACCTCTTCCCAAGCAGCAGGCTCGGGATCGCGAGCACCTCGCAACCGCCATACCTGAGGAAGAAGCCGAAGATCAGCGAGACGCCGATGTAGAGGCTGAGACCGATCCGGAGCGCCGGCTGGTCGAGGTGGAAGGCGTAGACGGCGAGCACCGGCCCCAGGAAAAGGGCACTCCCGATCCAGGGGTTCATGCGGCCGAGCACGCGGTCTCCGAGAAAGAGAACGGCCACGGTGTAGAGGGTAAGCACCGCGGCGAAGGCGAGCACTACCTGCCCTGGAGCGACGACGGCCGCAGGGATTGTCGCCAGGGCGGCGACGGCAGCCGCCACCGTGGCCACGCCGGCCGCCAGTCTCAGCCACCGGCCGGTAACGCCGACGTCGAGGCCAACCGTGCCGAAGCCGCTGGATGCCGTTGCTTTTGTGGTCATCATCGCCTCTCCGATTTCCGTTCCCGTCCCCGGGATGGCGCGGCGCGACGCCACGCCTGGACGAGATGTAGTGGGCCAATGTTTCGGCGCCATGTCAGGGGGACCGGGGTTTGGTAACGCGCTGTTTCCGGCCCGCCGTTTGCAACGCTTTGTTACAAATTTTCCCGGAGGGCGCGCCCCGCTTACTTATAATCGAGCCATATCCCGCTCGCCGCACATCCTGATCGTCGACGACGACAGGGAGATCCGCGACCTGGTGGCGCGGTTCCTCAAGAAGCACGACTACCGGGTCGACACCGCGGCCGAGGGCCGCGCCATGATGAAGCTTCTCGACGCGGGGCGCTTTGACCTGGTGGTGCTCGACCTGATGCTGCCGGGCGAGGACGGGCTGAGCCTGTGCCGGCGGCTGCGCGCGAGCTCCGATTTACCCGTGATCATGCTGACGGCGGTCGGCGAGGAGACCGACCGCATCATCGGCCTCGAGATGGGCGCCGACGACTACCTGCCCAAGCCCTTCAATCCCCGCGAGCTCCTGGCCCGCATCAAGGCGGTGCTGCGGCGCACCGGCGGGCCCCGGCGCGAGGCCGCCGAGGAGGGGGACGAGGTACTGTCCTTCGAGGGCTGGCGGCTCGATCTGGCCAAGCGCGAGCTGCGCACGGCCGAAGGAGTGCTGACGCCGCTCACCGCCGGCGAGTTCGATCTTCTGGTCGCCTTCGCCGAGCACCCCCACCGGGTCTTGAGCCGCGACCAGCTCCTCGATCTCACCAAGGGGCGCGAGGCGCAGCCATTCGACCGCTCGATCGACGTCCAGCTCAGCCGCCTCAGGCGCAAGATCGAGGCCGACCCCAAGGCGCCGGCGATCGTCAAGACCGTGCGCGGCGGCGGCTATCTCTTCACGCCCGCGGTGGAGCGCCGGTGATGCGCCTGCTGCCCCGCAGCATCGCCGGCCGCACCGTGCTGATCCTGATCGCCGGCGTCTGCCTGACGCTGGGCGCCAGTGTCGCGGTCTTTTCGCCGGACCCCTTCGGCAGCGGCAGCGCCCCCCCATTCGTGCGGTTGAGCGAACGGGTGGCGAGCATCGCCGGTGTGGTCAACCGGGCGCCGGCCGCGATCCGCCCCGAGGTCGTAGCGGCGATCTCGGTCACCGACCTCGAGGTCAGTTGGTCGCCCGAGGCCAGGCCGCCCCAGAACACGGTGCGGGACTGGACCGCCTCGCACCTCGAGGAGCACCTCGAGCGGCCGTTCGCCGAGTTCGAGCTCGGCCGGGTGGTGGTGGGCCGGACGCCGGCGGGCGCCGCCGGCCCTCGCGGGCTCTCGGTGTGGGTGCGGCTCGACGACGGCTCGTGGCTGGCCCTGGCCACCGAGGGCCATGACTTCGGCTGGGCCTGGCGCTTCCGGGTGCTGCTCTCGATCCTCGTGCTGGCGTCGGGGATCGTCTTACTCGCGGTGTGGGCGGGGCGCCGGGTGACGGCGCCCTTGGGCCGCTTCGCCGCCGCCGCCGAGCGGCTCGGCACCGACGTCGAGGCGCCGCCCTTGGCCGAGAGCGGCGCCAGCGAGATCCGCCAGGCGGCGCGGGCCTTCAACCAGATGCAGGAGCGCATCCGGCGCTTCATCGACGACCGCACCTTGATGCTGGCGGCGATCTCCCACGACCTGCGCACCGCGCTGACCCGGCTCAAGCTGCGCACCGAGTTCATCGACGATGGCGAGCAGCGCGAGAAGGCGCTCGCCGACCTCGACGAGATGCAGGCCATGCTCGATTCGACGCTCAGCTTCGCCCGCGACGACAGCGCCGGCGAGGCCGGCACCCGGGTCGATCTCGCGGCGCTGCTCCAGAGCCTGTGCGACGACCTCGCCGACGGCGGCGCCCCGGTGCGCTACGAGGGGCCCGACCGCATCACGCTGGAGTGCCGGCCGGGGGCCCTGCGCCGCGCCTTCACCAACCTCATCGACAACGCCGTCGCCTATGGCGGCGAAGCCACGGTCACCCTGGTGGACGGCGGCGACAGCGTGCGCGTGAGCGTGGCCGACCGCGGGCCGGGCGTGCCCGAGGCGGAGCGGGAGCGGGTGTTCTCGCCGTTCTTCCGGCTCGAGGGCTCGCGCAGCCGCGACACCGGCGGCACCGGCCTCGGCCTCGCCATCGCCCGCTCGGTGGTGCGCGGCCACGGCGGCGACGTGCGCCTCGCCGAGCGCCCCGGCGGCGGCCTGCTGGTCGAGGCGACGCTGCCGCGGACCGGGGCATGAGCCAATGACCGCGCAGGGGCGGCGCGGCGGCGGGCGGGCGGCGCGACGGGCGGCGCGCCAGCGCCGGGCACCGCGGATCGGCACCCGGCGCACGCTCGGCGAGATCCCACTCTACGAGCTTCTCGACGCCGAGGGCCTCGAACTCATCCACCGGAACTCGATGACCATCCTCGAGGAGGTGGGCATCGAGTTCCGCGACGCCGAGGCGCTGGAGCTGTGGCGAAAGGCCGGGGCGGAGGTGGACGGCGAGCGGGTGCGCATCCCCGCCGAGCTCGCGCTCGAGACGCTCGCCCTGGCGCCCAGCCAGTTCACCCAGCACGCCCGCAACCCCGAGCGCAGCGTCGTCATCGGCGGCCGCCACAGCGTGATGGCGCCGTGCTACGGCTCGCCCTTCGTGCTCGACTTCGAGGGCGAGCGCCGCTACGGCACCCTCGCCGACCTCGAGAACTTCATCAAGCTCGCCTACCTGGCGCCGGCGCTCGACCACTCGGGCGGCATCATCTGCGAGCCGGTGGACGTCGCGGTGCCCAAGCGCCACCTCGACATCGTCGAGCGCCACATCACGCTCTCCGACAAGCCCTACATGGGCATCGGCACCGGGTCCGAGCGCGCCCGGGACATCGTGGCGATGTCGAAGCTCGTGTTCGGCGAGGCCTTCGTCGAGGAGCACCCGGTGACGACGACGGTGATCAACTGCAACTCGCCGCTGGTGTGGGACGCCACCATGCTGGGGGCGCTCAAGGTCTATGCCCGGCACAACCAGGCGCTGCTGGTCTCGCCCTTCATCATGGCCGGTGCCATGGCGCCTGCGAGCACCGCCGGTGCCATCGCCCAGCTCAACGCCGAGGCGGTGGCCGGCCTTGCCTTCGCTCAAATCGTGCGCCCCGGCGCCCCGGTGGTCCACGGCAGCTTCGTGACCACCGTGTCGATGCGCTCGGGCGCGCCCATGTCGGGGACGCCCGAGCCCGCAATGATGATCTACGTCGCGGCCCAGCTGGCGCGGCGCTATGGCCTGCCGGTGAGGACCGGCGGCATGCTCACGGGCTCCAAGTTGCCCGACGCCCAGGCCGCATACGAGTCGGTCCAGACCATGATCCCGACGCTGATGGCGGGCACCAACTTCGTGCTCCACGCCGCCGGCTGGCTCGAGGCCGGGCTCACCGCGAGTTACGCCAAGATGGTGCTGGACATGGACCAGATCGCCATGCTGACGCGCTTCGCCGGCGGCCTCGACCTGAGCGAGGAGGCCCAGGCCCTCGACGCCGTGCGCGAGGTCGGGCCCGGCGGTCACTATCTGGGCGCGGCCCACACTCGGCGCCACTACCAGAGCGCCTTCTACACCCCGGTCACGGCCGACAACGAGAGCTTCGAGCGCTGGCAGGAGGAGGGCGGCCACGACGCCGCCGCCCGCGCCCTCGAGATCGCCAAGCAGATGCTCGCCGAGTACGAGCCGCCGCCCCTCGACCCCGCCGTCGCCGAGGCGCTCGGGGACTTCGTCGCCCGGCGCAAGCGCGAGCTCCCCGACGCCGTGACCTGAGGCGGCGCGCCGCCGCTTGGCCCCGGCCGGCGCTTCCTGATAGCCTGGGTTCGAACAGCGGGGCGGCCCCGCAAGACGGAGGCGTGTCAGCGATGGCCAGCTACGAGGCGCTGCTCCAGCCGCTCAAGATCAAGCACCTCACCCTGCGCAACCGGGTGATGAGCACCAGCCACGCGCCGGCCTACGGCGAGGACGGCATGCCGGGCGAGCGCTATCAGCTCTATCACGAGGAGAAGGCCAAGGGCGGCATCGGCCTCACCATGTTCGGCGGCTCGTCCTCGGTGGCGATCGATTCGCCGGCCACGCCGTGGCGCCAGCTCGCGCTCTGGGACGACGCCATCATCCCCCACTTCCAGGCCTTCGCCGAGCGCGTCCACGCCCACGGCGCGGCGCTGATGTGCCAGATCACCCACATGGGCCGGCGCACCCGCTGGGACACCGAGAACTGGCTCGCGCCGGTCTCCTCCTCGGGGGTGCGCGAGCCCGCCCACCGCTCGTTTCCGAAAGCCATGGAGGACCACGACATCCGCCGCGTGACCAGGGCCTATGGCGAGGCGGCGCGGCGCTGCCGCGACGGCGGCCTCGACGGCTGCGAGGTGCTGGTGGCCAACCACCTGATCATGCAGTTCCTCTCGCCCCGGGCCAACCGGCGCGCGGATGCCTACGGCGGGCCGCTCGAGAACCGCCTGCGCTTCGCCCTCGAGGTGCTGGGCTCGGTGCGCGCGGCGGTGGGCGAGGACTTCGTGGTCGGCATCCGCATGACCGGCGACGAGCTGGCCGAGGGCGGGCTCGACCACGAGGCCTGTCTCGAGGTCATTCGGTGTCTGGCCCAGAGCGGCCTCGTCGACTTCCTCAACGTCTCGGGCGGCGAGGTCTTCAGCCACATGGAGCTCACCAACTACATCCCCACCATGGCCTATCCGGTGGCGCCCTACCTCTATCTGGCGAGCGCGGTGCGCCGCATCAGCGAGCTCCCGGTGTTCCACGCCGGCCGCGTCCCCGACATCGAGACCGCCGCCCGCGCCGTCGCCGACGGCCACGTCGACATGGTGGGGATGACGCGGCCCCACCTCGCCGACCCTCACATCGTCAAGAAGCTTAGCGAAGGCCGGGTCGAGGACATCCGCCAGTGCGTCGGCGCCTCGTATTGCCTCGACCGCATCTACCTGGGCGAGGAGGCGCTCTGCATCCAGAACCCGGCCAGCGGGCGCGAGGCCACCATGCCCCACGTCATTCCCAAGGCGGCAACGCCGCGCCGCGTGGTGGTGGTGGGCGCCGGGCCGGCGGGGCTCGAGGCGGCGCGGGTCTCGGCCGAGCGCGGTCACGCCGTGGTGCTGTTCGAGAAGGAGGCCGAGAGCGGCGGCCAGATCAACCTCGCCGCCCGCGCCACCTGGCGCCAGGCGCTCTCAGGGATCAGCCGCTGGCTCGACGGCCAGGTGCACAAGCTCGGCGTCGACGTGCGCCTCGGCTCACACGCGGGCCTCGACGAGGTGCTGGCGTGCGCCCCCGAGGTGGTGGTGATCGCCACCGGCGGCCGCCCCAATGCCGAAGTCGCCAAGGGCTCGGAGCTCGCGGTCTCGAGCTGGGAGATCCTCGCCGGCCGGGTGGCGCCGGCCGGGAGCGTGCTCCTGTTCGACGATCAGGCGGATCACCAGGGGGTCTCGTGCGCCCAGTTCATGGCCCAGGCCGGCGCCCGGGTCGAGCTGGTCTCACCCGACCGCGCCATCGCCGAGGAGCTCGGCGCGTCGAACTTCTCGGTCCACCTGCGCGAGCTCTATCGCGCCGGCGTGGTGCTGACCCCCGACACCCGGCTCATCGAGGTAAGCCGCGAGGGTAATCGCCTGATCGCGGTGCTCAGGAACGAGTACGACCACGGCGAGGAGGAGCGCGCCGTGGACCAGGTGGTGATCGAGCACGGCACCATCCCTGAGGACGACCTCTACTTCGCCTTGAAGCCCCGCTCGCGCAACCTGGGCGAGCTCGACCTCGAGGCCCTGGTGGCGGGCCGGCCCCAGGCGATCGAGAGCAACGCGGGAGGCCAATTCCAGCTCTTCCGCGTCGGCGACGCCGTCGCCAGCCGCAACATCCACGCCGCCATCTACGACGCGCTCAGGCTGTGCAAGGATTTGTAGGGGCGGGGGATTCGGGCTCTCGCCGGCAACCGGTGGGAATTAGGAATTCGGGCCATGGCAATGAAGGACCCGCCGCATCCGGGAGAGTTGATCCGGCACGAGATCCTGGCGCCGCTGCGGCTCAGCGTCACTGATGCCGCGAAGGCCCTGCGCGTCACCCGGCCGGCCCTCTCGCGGATGTTGAACGGCCGCTCGGCGCTGACGCCTGAGATGGCGCTCAGGGTCGAGAAGGCCTTCGGTCCCAAGATGGACCATCTCATGCGGATGCAGCTCGCCCATGACCTGGCTCAGGTCCGCGGGCGGGCCGACGAGATCGAGGTCGAGCGGTTCGCACGCGATTCCCGATCGCGGCGCTAGGATGTGTAATCATAGAACTCTGGTTTAAAAATGTGTTACGGCCGTGGCCGAGGCGGACGAGCGGTGGTTTCAAGCGGAAGCGCTGAGACTCAACGCTCGGGTCGTGTCGTCAGCCGGCGATGCCAGTTTCGAAACCATTGATCGCTTATTGGAGCGCGCGATGGCGGTGGCCGATGAACCGGACGCGAGGCTCTGGAAACCGCGCGCCGTCACGCTCCTTGCCCGTTTCTGGCGCGATCGGGGCAAGGCGGAGGACGCCCGCCAACTCCTCGCCCCCAATCTGGGTTGACTCCGTCCGCGAACGGGTTAATCCACCCTCGCCCCTTGCCGAGCCGCCACCGCGCCCTCGTCGGCGTTGACAAGACGGGCGCCAAGGGCCACCTCTCCGCGACATGCTGGCGATCCGCAACCTCTCGTTCACGCTCGGGGGGCACCATCTTTTCGATGACGCCTCGGCGCTGATTCCGAACGGCCACAAGGTGGGCCTGGTGGGGCGCAACGGCACCGGCAAGACCACCCTGTTCAGGCTGATCCGGCGCGAGCTGGCCGTCGACGGCGGCGACATCGAGGTGCCGCGGAACTTCTCTATCGGTGGGGTGGCGCAGGAGGCGCCGGCCAGCGACTCGAGCCTCATGGAGACAGTGCTCGCGGCCGACACCGAGCGCGCCGCGCTCCTCGCCGAGGCCGAGAGCGCGAGCGAGACGCACCGTATCGCCGAGATTCAAGACCGTCTGACCGACATCGACTCCCATTCGGCCGAGGCCCGCGCCGCCGCTGTGCTCGCGGGGCTGGGCTTCGACAGGGCGGCGCAAGGACGCCCCTGCCGCGAATTCTCGGGCGGTTGGCGGATGCGGGTGGCGCTCGCCGCGGTCCTGTTCTCGGAGCCCGACCTGTTGTTGCTGGACGAGCCCACCAACTACCTCGATCTCGAGGGCACGGTGTGGCTGGAGCGATTTCTGGCGCGCTATCCGCGCACCGCGCTGGTGGTCTCCCATGATCGCGACCTCCTAAACCGCTCGGTCACCGGCATCCTGCACCTCAGCGGGCGAAAGCTGAGCTATTACTCGGGCACCTACGATCAGTTCGATACCGTCCGCCGCCTAAGGCTGGAACAGCGGAAGTCGATGAAGCGTCGCCAGGACGCCCAGCGTGCCCACATCCAAAGCTTTGTCGACCGCTTCCGCTACAAGGCGACGAAGGCGCGTCAGGCCCAATCCCGGCTCAAGATGCTGCAAAGGATGGAGCCCATATCCGGACTTTCCGAGAACGCTGTCGCCCCCTTCCACTTTGGCGCGCCTAAGGCGCTGGCGCCGCCCCTGCTGACCATCGAGGGCGGCAGCGTCGGCTACGACGGTGTCCCGGTGCTGGGCAATTTGAACTTGCGGCTCGATGCCGACGACCGGATCGCCCTGCTCGGCGCCAATGGCGAGGGCAAATCCACCTTGACCAAACTGCTGGCCGGGCGGTTGCCCCTGATGGGCGGCAAGCTGACCAAGTCGGCGAAACTGCGCATCGGCTATTTCGCCCAGCATCAGCTCGACGAACTGATGCCGGGGGAGAGCGCCCTTCAGCATCTCGCCAACCGCCGTCGCGACCAGACGCCGGCCAAGCTGCGCGCCCGTTTGGCGGCCGTGGGCATCCCATCCGAGATCGCCGATAATCCGGTCGAGCGCCTCTCGGGGGGGCAGAAGGCGCGCCTTCTCATGGCGCTGGCCGCGCTCGATGAGCCCCATGTCCTGATCCTCGACGAGCCCATCAACCATTTCGATATCGAAAGCCGTGAAGCCCTGGTTCATGCCCTGAACGAGTTCCCGGGCGCCGTGATCGTGGTTAGCCACGACCCCCATTTGGTGGAAACGGTGGCCGATCGGTTGTGGCTGGTCCAGGGCGGCGCGGTCGCCCCGTTCGACGGCGACATGGCCGATTACAGGCGCCTGCTCTTGTCCCAGCGGGAGGGCCGGCGCGGCGGCGACCGGCGCGACGGGAAAGAGCGCAAGGCCGGGCGCAAGGCCGGGCGCAAGGATAGCGCCCCCCGGCGCGCCGCCCTCAGGGCCTGCGAGCGACGGATGGCCGAGCTCACGGCCGAGCGGGCGAAGGCCGAAGCCAGTCTTGCCGATCCGGCGCTTTACGAGACGGCGGACGGGGCCAAGATCGAACGCCTCACCCGCAAGCTGGCCGAGATCGACCGCACCATGGTGCGCCAAGAGGAAATCTGGCTGCGCGCCCAGCAAGACCTGGACGACGCCCTGGAAACCCGATCGCGGCGCGCTTAGAGCGGTTCCAGATCGCCTGGAATTGCTCTAGGAGGCGAAATTCGGAGGACTATTCCTGTAGGTCCGCCTGCCACCTGGAAGCGGAGATGGATGAGCCGTTTTCCAGAGCCCTCGACAACTCAGGCTATGGGTACACGCCCTAGTATCCCCTTCGTGTGCGTCCCCTCCCCCTAATCCGCGTGGAGCTGGGCGTCGACCGCGGCCAGCGCGCTCATGTTGACCAGGCCGCGGGCGGTCACCGACGGCGTGACGATGTGGGCGGGGCGCGCCGTGCCCACCAGGATCGGCCCCACCGGCAGCCCGTCGCCCAGGACCTTGACCATGTTGAAGGCGATGTTGGCGGCGTCGAGGGTGGGCATGACGAGCAAGTTGGCCGGACCGCTGAGCCGGGAGCCGGGGAAGATGCGCTCGCGGATCTCCTCGCTGAGCGCGGCGTCGGCGTGCATCTCGCCCTCGACCTCGAGCTCGGGGGCGCGGGCGCGCAGGATCTCCACCACCCGCCGCATCTTGCGCGCCGAGGCGTCCTTGGCGCTGCCGAAGTTGGAATGCGACAGGAGCGCCACCTTGGGCGTGATGCCGAAGCGCCGCACCTGCTCGGCGCTCATGATGGTCATCTCGGCCAGCTCCTCGGCGCTGGGCTCGGGCGTGATGTAGGTGTCGCAGAGGAAGAAGGTGCCCTTGGGCAGGATCAGCACGCTCAAGGCCGAGACTTCGCGCACCCCCTCGGCCAGGCCAATCACGTCGAGCACGTGGCGCAGGTGCTCGTGGTAGTGGCCGTAGGTGCCGCAGATCATCGCCTCGGCCTCGCCGCGGCGCAGCATCAGGGCGGCGATCACGGTGGTGTTGGTACGCACCAGGGTGCGCGCGGCGTCGGGCGAGACCCCGTCGCGCTCCATGAGCTCGTGGTAGAGGCTCCAGTACTCGCCGAAGCGGGAGTCGTCGTGCGGGTTGACGAGCTCGAAGCCGTGGCCGGGCCGGACGCGCAGGCCCAGGCCCTCGAGACGTTTCGCCACCACCTCGGGCCGGCCCACCAGCACCGGCTCGGCCAGGCCCTCGTCGACCACCACCTGCACCGCGCGCAGCACCCGCTCGTCCTCGCCTTCGGCGTAGACCAGCCGCTTGCGCTCGCGGCTGGCGCGGGCGAACACCGGCTTCATCAAGAGGCCCGAGCGGAACACGAAGCGGCTCAATTTGTCGTCGTAGGCCTCGAAGTCGGTGATCGGCCGTGTCGCCACCCCGCTCGCCATCGCCGCCTTGGCCACCGCCGGCGCGACCTCGGCGATGAGGCGGGGGTCGAAGGGCTTGGGGATCAGGTACTCGGGCCCGAAGCGCAGCTCCTCGCCGCGGTAGGCGGTGGCCACGATCTCGGAGGATTCGGCCAGCGCCAGGTCGGCGATGGCGGCGGCGCAGGCGAGCTTCATCTCCTCGTTGATGGTGGTGGCGCCGACGTCCAGCGCCCCCCGGAACAGGAACGGGAAGCAGAGCACGTTGTTGACCTGGTTGGGGAAGTCCGAGCGCCCGGTGGCGATGATGGCGTCGGGGCGCACCGCCCTCACCGCCTCGGGCATGATCTCAGGATCGGGGTTGGCGAGGGCCAGGATGATCGGCCGCTCGGCCATGCGCGCCACCATCTCAGGGCTCAGCACCCCCGGCGCCGAGAGCCCCAGGAAGACGTCGGCGCCGGCGATCACCTCGTCGAGGGTGCGCGCCGCGGTGTCGCGCGCGTAGCACCCCTTGCGCGGGTTCATGTCCTCGGCGCGGCCCTCGTAGACGACGCCCAGGAGGTCGACCAGGGTGACGTTCTCAGGCCGAAGCCCCATGCCGACGAGGAGGTCGAGACAGGCGATGCCGGCGGCGCCGCCCCCGGTCGAGACCAGCGTCACCTCCTCGATCGACTTCTCGACCACGCGCAGCGCGTTCCTGAGCGCGGCGCTGGTGACGATGGCGGTGCCGTGCTGGTCGTCGTGGAAGACCGGGATGTCGAGGCGCTCCTTGAGGCGCTCCTCGACCTCGAAGCACTCGGGCGCCTTGATGTCCTCGAGGTTGATGGCGCCGAAGGTCGGCTCCAGCGCGGCGACGATCTCGACCAGCTTGTCCGGATCGCGTTGGTCGAGCTCGATGTCGAAGACGTCGATGCCGGCGAACTTCTTGAACAGCACCGCCTTGCCCTCCATCACCGGCTTGGCGGCGAGCGGGCCGATGTCGCCGAGGCCCAGCACCGCGGTGCCGTTGCTGATCACCGCCACCAGATTGCCGCGGACGGTCAGGCGCATCGCTTCGCCGGGCTCGGCGACGATGGCGTCGCAGGCCGCGGCGACGCCCGGCGAGTAGGCCAGCGAGAGGTCGTGCTGGTTGGCGAGCGGCTTGGTGGCGACGACGGCGAGCTTGCCGGGGGTCGGCGAGCGATGGTAGCTCAGCGCGCTCTCGCGCAGGTTCTCGAACATCTCAAGGGTCCCTCAGGGAGCGGCGCCGGTTGCCCGGCGCGGAGCACGAGTTTCGGCCAGCCCGGGGCGCGCCGCAAGCCGGACCGGGCGGTTCACAAGAGCGGCGCCAGGCACTCGGCCAGCAGCTCGGCCACCCGGCGCGCACCCCGCAGGTTGACGTGCATGTCGTCGTAGAAGGCCGCGAAGCCGGGCGCCACCTGGGGCGCGAGGTCGCACAGCGGATGGTTGCGCGCTACGGCGAACTCGGCCAGGAAGCGGTTGTAGGTGCGGGCCAGCGCGATCATCGACTCGAAGCTCAGGGTGTAGTCCCGGTTCGAGGGCGTCATCCAGAACGAAGCCTTGTAGTCCTCGCTGGCCTCGGGCCGGTAGCCCGTGGGCTGGGTGGCGAAGGCACAGACGACGCCGGCGCGCTGGCACAGCTCGCTGATCTCGGCGAGGCGCGCGGCGTAATCGTCCGAGACCGTGTCGGGGTCGAACTCGCGGCGCGTCGGCTTGGCCAGCGAGCCCCGCTGGCGGGCGTAGTAGGCGCCTCTCTCGATCCGCGTCCGGGCCTTCGCACCGGCGCCGGCGTAGGTGTTCAGCAGCCCGCGCCCGCGATGGAAGGCGTTGGAAAGCGCGACCCACAACAGGGTGTCCTCGAAGGTGAGGCCGAGCACCGGTTGGTCTTGCCAACCGGGGGGGTCGAAGCGCCTCCGCGTCTGGTGGTTCCAGTCGTTGGCGCCCATGAGGAAGAGCACCAGGTCGGGCTCGTAGTGCAGGATCGCTTTGAGCGTCGCCAAGTGATGGACGGCGCGGAGCCCCGAGAGCCCGGTGTTGATGACCTCGACGGTGGCGCCGGTCCGGGACTTGAGGTCCTCTTGCAGGAGGTAGGTCCAGGTGTGCTCGTCGCCGAGGTAGATCTGTTCGGTGGTCGAGGCGCCGACGGCGAAGACGCGGAAGCCGCGTTTGGCGCCGTAGTCCACCGCTGGCGTGGCGCGGAAGCCCTTGGCGTCGGTGGTCACCCGCTGCAGGCCGGAGATGCCCCTGAGCTCGTCGCCCTGGACCTCCATGGCGTAGTTGAGATGGGGCGGCAGGGTCTTGAAGTCCTTGTCGAGGAAGAGCGGCGTGAGCGCGGCCTGGGCGATGAGAAGGACGCCGAACCAGAGCCCGTAGGCGCGTACCAGGTCGCGGTGCGAGAGCTGGGTGGCCAGCGGCACGGCGTAGAGGGCGCCCGCCAGCAGCGCCTCCTCCCATGCCCCCAGGCCCGAGAGCAGGAGCCCGAAAGCGAGCACGGCGGCGGCCGCGGCGAAGGGCACGGCGCGCGGGCGGTGCGGTCTCGATGGGTGCTGCACGGAGTTCGTTTGGCTCAGGGCGCGCGGGCGCCGCCGGCTACCAGCCGCCACCCCCGCCGCCCCCGCCGCCGCCGCCCGAGAAGCCGCCGCCACCGCTCCCCGACGACGAGCCCGGCGCCACCGACGAGGACGAAATGGCGCCCGACAGCGAGCCGCCGAGCTGGGAGGCGAGCCCGCCCGGCCCGCGTCCGCTCCACGAGCCGCCGCGGTACCACCCCGGCGCGTAGCCGCCTCCGTCGGCGGCGCTGGCCGCCAGGGTCGCGGCGAACTGCTCGCTCCACTCGTTCTCGACGTCGAGGGCAAGGGCGTAGGGGAGGTACTTCTCGAACAGCTCCGGCGTCTTGTCGGGCGGGTTGAGCATCTTGAGGCGCTCGGTCACCGAGAGGAACAGCTTGAAGCCCTCGATCTGGTCCATGACGCGGCGTCCCATCACCGTCGGCGCCTTGAGCAGGTGGTAGAAGAGCGCGTTGACGAGGATGATCACCAGCAGCACCGCGGCGGCGGCGGGCGAGGTGGTCTGCGAGAATATCACCAGCCCCGCCACCTCGCCGAACACAAACGGCGTGGCGAAGAGGATGCCGCCCAGCCCCGCCGCCCTGCTGCCGCCGCGCCACGACTTCAACGCCCGGGTGACCAGGAAGTAGCAGCCCCCGGTCCAGCCGCTGAGCCACACCGTCATGAAGGCGGCCTGCTCCCGGTCGTCCGAGTTCAGCACCACGGCGCCCAGCGCGAGCAGGGTGAGCGCCAGCCCGGGGATGAAGTAGCGCGCGTTGCGGGCGAAGTGGAGCTTCTCGAAGTCGGTCTTGAGGCTCTTCTTGAGCGCCTTGAGGGCGGCCCCGACGCGGGCGTGGTTGGCGGTGGTGAGCTCGACCTCCCGATCCGACCGGAAGAGCTCGTTGGCGAGCTTGCGCTCGCCCGCCGAGAGCCGGTCCTGGCCGGCCCCGGTCTTGCGCACGGCGAAGCTGTCGTCCGCCCCCTCGTCGATGGTGAGGTAGCCCTTGACCGCCATGATCACCACCGCGGCGGCGAACACCTTGTGGTCGTAACCCATGCGCATGACGAAACGCACCGCCGCCGGGGTGAAGCCCTTGGGCGGGGCGAAGAGCGGGATGATGGTGCCGCGCGGCGGGTCGCGGCCGACCCGGAGCCAAGCCAAAAGGTAATAGATCACCAGGATGCCGAGGCCCACCATGGCCGCCAGCAGGCTTGCGTTGTCCCGGAGCAGAAGCCCGGTGCGTTCGCTCAGGCCCGGCTCGTCGACGAAGCCCTTGGGCCAGGAGACGACGATGGTGAGCCCCTCGCCCGCGTTGAGCCGCCGGGTGGTGACGAAGGTGGCGTTCCCGGCCCCGTCGCGGTCTCTGGTGACGTCGCCGCCTTTGGCCCCCGCTTTCCCGGTGTAGGCGGCGGTCTCGAGGACATCGGCGCCGGCGGCGAGCTCGACCACCGCCCGGGCGCGGTCGATGTAGAAGTCCCAGCCGTTGCCGGTGACGTTCCAGTAGAGCTCGTCATAGGCGTCGAAGTAGCCGATCTGGTGGTCGGTCCGGTAGGTCAGCGTGTAGGTGTAGGTGCCGGGCATGAGGAAGGCGTTCTCGCGGCCCATGTAGACCCGCTTGCCGTTGGCGACGTCGCGCACGAAGTAGGGCTCGTCCCGGCCGTCCTTGTGCACGCTCAGGACCTCGAAGCGGACGCGTACGGTATTGCCGAAGCGGTCGCGGTAGGTGGTGGGGAAGGCGCGGTAGATGCCGCGCTTGATCTGGCGCCCGGCGGCGAGGACGCGGATGGTCTCGGTGACGGTCACGGCGCCGGAGCCGTGCACCCGGATGCGGCTCGCGAAGTCGAGGATGCGTTCGTCCTCGCCCGGCGCCGCCGCCCCATAGGCGCCCGGGGCGAAGGCCGGCGCGAGCGCGATCAGCGCGGCGACGAGGAGCCCGCGAAGGGCCGCCCTCATGGCGCCTCGGGCGGCGCGGCCTCGAAGCTCACGTCCGGAACCGCGCGATCGGCCGCCTCCTCGATCTCGAAGAACTCGGCCTGGATGAAGCGGAAGGCGCGCGCCACCAGGTTGGACGGGAAGGACTCGATGACGATGTTGAGGTCGCGCACCGTGCCGTTGTAGTAGCGCCGCGCGAGTTGGATCTGCTCCTCGAGCTCGGAGAGCTCGTTCTGCAGGTCGAGGAAGTTCTGGTTCGACTTGAGGTCGGGGTAGCCCTCGGCGACCGCGAACAGGTTGGCCAGCGCCTGCCCCAGCGGGCCCTCGGCCTGACCCCGCGCGCCCGGGGTGCGCGCCGCCAGGCTCTGGGCGCGGAGCTCGGTGACCCGGGTCAACACGCCGCGCTCCTGGCCCATGTAGCCCTTGACCGACTCGACCAGGTTGGGGATCAGGTTGGTGCGCCGCTTGAGCTGGACCTCGATGCCGCTCCAGCCCTCCTCGACCAGGTTGCGGTTGCGCACCAGCTTGTTGTAGATGGCGATCGCCCAGAGGCCAAGCAGCAGCGCCACCCCAAGCACGATGTAGAGCTCGATCATCGCCCGCTCGCCGCTCCCGTTACCGCTCCCGGCATCCTAACCCCGCGGGCCGGGGCAATCAAAGCGGGCGGCGGGCGGCGCGTATCCTGTATCCTCGCGGAGGGGAGCCGGATGACATGGGTTGGACCAAGCCCACGCGCCTTGCCGCCACGCGCCTTGCCGCCACGCTTTCCGCCGCGCTCCTGGCCTCGGGGGCGGCGGCGGCCGAGCAGGCGGTCGATCTCGAGCTGGTGCTGGCGGCCGACGGCTCGGGCTCGATCGACGACCACGAGTTCCGCCTGCAGCGCGCGGGCTATGCCGCGGCGATCACCAACCCCAGGGTGCTGAGCGCGATCCGCTCGGGCTTCCTGCGGCGCATCGCGCTCAGCTACGTCGAGTGGGGGGCGCCCGGGTCGCAGGCCACCATCGTCGACTGGGCGCTGATCGACAATGAGGCCTCGGCCCGCACCTTCGCCGAGCGGCTGCTCAAGGCGCCGCGCGTGGTCTGGGGCTACAACTCGATCTCGGCCGCGCTCGACTACGCAGCGGCGATGATCCACTCGAACGACTACGAGGGCACGCGCAAGATCATCGACATCTCGGGCGACGGGCCCCAGATCGGCGGCCGCCCGATCGCGGCGGCGCGCGCCGAGGCGGTGCTCGCCGGCATCACCATCAACGCCCTCGTGATCGTCTCGGCGGGCGGCGGCTACCCGGGCCCCGGCGGCATGCCCCTCGACGCCCACTACCGCCGCGACATCATCGGCGGGCCCGGCGCCTTCGTGATGACGGCGGATAGCCGTCAGAGCTTCGCCGCCGCGATCCTCAACAAGCTGGTGCTGGAGCTGGCGGGGGAGGGGGCGGGGGCGCCTGGGCAGGTGGCCGAGCAGGGCCCGCTCAGCGCGGCGGCGGCTCGACCCGGTAGAGGGTGAAGCGCTCGCCGGCCGAGCGCTCGAAGCGGGCGTGGGCGCTCTGGTCGACCCGGGTCACCGTGCCCAGGGCGGCGAGCTGGGCGGCGTCGCGGGCCCGCACCACGACGTAGAACGGCGCCTCGGTGCCCGGCCGCCCGGCGATGTCGCGGGGCCGCCAGGCCGCCTCGACCGGGCGGGTGATATAGAAGAGGTGGCCGGTGATGCGCCGCCGGCCGCTCACGAACAGCGTCGCCTCGGGCGGCACCTGGGCGGCGACGCGGGTGAGGAAGGCGTGGTCGGCGGCCGAGGGATCGCGGTTCGGGAGCCAGGGCGACTTGAGCACCAGCGACACCACCACCACCGCCGCCATCAGCGCCGCCGCCGCTCCGCCGACGCGGCCGCCCATGAGCAAGGCGCCGGCGGCGGCAAGCCCAAGCGCGGCGAGGCCGCCGAGCAGCAGCGATTCGATACGGAAGTCGGGGAACAGGGCGGCGCCGGCGACGGCGCCCACGGCGACGCCCGCGGCGATCACCAGCACCGCACCCCCGGCCAAGGCGCGCCCGCGCCCCCCGAGCCCGCGCGCCCAGCCCCCGATCCGCGCCAGCCCCAGCGCCACCACCGGCGACAGCGCCGGCAGGGCGTAGATCAGGTAGTGCTGGTGCTTGTGCGCCGGCAGCGACAACAGCACCATCGGCAGCAGCGCCCAGCACCACAGCAAGCGGTCGGGCGAGTCGGGATCGCGCCAGGCGCGGCGCAGCGAGGGGCCGGCGCCGATCAGCAGCAGCGGCGTCCACGGCAGGAGCTGCCAGCTGAGCGACCACGGGTAGTACCAGAGCGGCTGCATCTCCTCGAAATAGCTGCCGTCGATCCGCCCCAGCATGCCCTGCCGCCACCATTCGAGCAGCACCTCGCCGTAGCCAAGCGCGGCCATCGCCGCCGGCCAGGCGAGCGCGATCAGCGCCGCCAGGGCGATGCCGGCGGGCGAGAGCAGGCGCCTCAAACCCTCGCGGTCGCGGCGCCAGGCGAGCCAGCCGAGACAGGGCACGAGCACCATCGCGGCGCCGAACAGCTGGCCCTTGGCGAGGTTGGTGGCGCCGATCAAGGCCCAGAACAGGAGCCGGCGCCGCATCAGCGCCGGCCCGGCCGCGGCGTCGGGCGCCTGGAGCCGGACGAAGGCGGCGATCGCCGCCACCACCAGGAGGCAGAGCTCGATCTCGGCCCCGGCCAGGCGGGCGTGGCGCACCGCGTACCAGGCGGTGGCCTGAACCAGGCCGCTCGAGAGACCGATGCCGGGGCCGAACCAGCGCGCCGCCAGGCCGGCGACCACGAGCACGACGCCGATGCCGGCGAGCGCCGAGGGCAGTCGCACCGTGGCCTCGCTGGCCTCGCCCAGGAGCACGATCGCCAACGCCGCCAGCCACTGCGGCAGGGGCGGGCGCTCGACCCAGGCATGGTCGCCGATCCAGGGGATGGCCCAGCGGCCGTCCAGCACCATCTGCTTGGCGATGCCGCCGACCAGGGTCTCGTGCACGGTCAGCGTGCTGGCGCCGCCGAGGTTGAAGCCGTAGAGCAGGCCCGAGACCGCCACCAGCAGCAGCCAATGGCCGGCCGGCATCGGCCCCCAGGGCGCGGCGGGCGAGAACTTGGTCATCGCCGCCCTGGTCACCGCCGCCCTGCTCGCCGCCGGGCCGGGGCCAGGCGGGCGCGCGCGGCACAGTGCGCAATTGTCGGCCGGCGTGCGGCGCGCGGCGTGATCGTAGCCCTGGCCGCGGTCATCGCTGGCTCCCGGGTCGGTCGAAGCGGCGGCGCGGACCCTATCACAGCAACCGGGGGCCAGCCATCACCGCTCGGGGCCCCGCCTGACCAGGTTCGGAAAGATCTGAGAGGGTAGACGATAAGGGACGGGGCTCTCTAGCCGTGCTGTCCGACATTTTCCAGATAACCTCTTGATCGTACTTTTCACGGTCACCGCTTAACGGTCAAGGTATCAAGAACTTGTAAATCATATAGCTCTTAGCCTGGCGAAAAGCTTGAGGGTCCACTAACACCAACTGGCGCTCCATCTTGGCGTAGAATTTGCGGGTGAAATAGCGGACCAGCTTGAACGTCGGCGGATAGAGTATCGGATAGCGATCGGACAGGTATTCGTTCAGCATCTGTGAGGTTGGCCACACCCGCTGCTCAAGTATGTCGTGCACAAATTTTAGTGTCGGAATAACTTGATCGGTTATGTCTTCCTCGTACTCACGACTCAGTCCGGCTTTGGTGCACTGGGCCAGGAAATCCTGCAGAAGATGACCGCTATTGGTCAACACGGTGCCATCCTTGTAGTGGGTGAAAAAGTCGGCCAGCAGCCAGCGACCGCCAGCGGCGGTGCGCTTCAGTGCTGGAAAGATTTGATCGACCGGTATGTAGCCGCATGATTCACTCATCAGCACCAGATCGTAAGGCCGGTCGGACCGAAAATCCTGGAATCTTGCTAGGTGGCAGGTCAACCCGGTGCGCTCCTCGAACAGCTCTTTTTGGTAGGCATCTGGCGTCAGACCTTCAACCTCGTAGCCAAGCGCTTTAAGTTTCTGCGCCGTTGTTCCAATGCCGCAGCCGCAGTCCAGAATCCGATTTACATTCGGGTCGATAAGGGAGCTCAGGTGGTCGGCGTATCGGTTCTGTGCAGTCTTGAGGCCTTCGAACGTCTCGGGATCACCATCCCAAAGTCCAAAGTGCAGATGCTCGATGCCCAAGACATCAGATAAGAAGCGCAGGAAGCCATCGCGCCCGCGGGCGGGTTTCCGTCTTGTCATGAATGCTCCTTACCCGACATTCCCCAGATGACTGGGAAATTAGAGTCCGATGATAGCCGAACAGGCTCCTTTGAGAAATCGTGAACCCCATCTTGGCCCGACTGGCTCAGTTTTGGCAGACGAACCACCTGTGGTGCCCCGTTGGGGCCGATTCCGTCTCATCCGAACACACTTCTCCCTCCGTCATCTGGAACGTGACATAGCAGCCGTAGCCAATGGCCGGCCGGCATCGGCCCCCAGGGCGTGGCGAGCGAGAACCGGGTCACCGCCGTTCTGGTCATCGCCGCCCTGCTCCCCGCCGGGCCGGGGCCAGGCGGGCGCGCGCGGCACAGGGCGTAATTGTGGGCCGGCGTGCGGCGCGCGGCGTGATCATGGCCCTAGCCGCGGTCATCGATGGCTCCCGGGTCGGTCGAAGCGGCGGCGCGGACCCTATCACAGCAACCCGGGGCCAGCCATCATCGCTCGGGGCCCCGCCTTGACGGGCCTCGGAGCCGCCGATATTGATAGCGCCGCCGGCGCCGCGCGGGCGGCGATGCGGCCGCCGCCCCATCCCCCATCCGCCATCTTCCCCGGCATTGCAGGATCCGCGCCCGTGACCGCCACATCGCTCGCTCCCGCCTCCGCCTTGTTGTGGCGGCCGCGCGGCTTCTTCCTGCTGCTCACCGGCTACTTCCTCCTGCACTGGCTGATACGGCCCTGGCTCACCGCCACCGCGGGCTCCGGCGACGTCGACCAGATCTTCTTCTCCCAGGCCCTCGACCTCGGCTACAGCGTGCGCCAGCAGCCGCTCTACAGCTGGCTGATGTGGGCCGTGGTCCAGGTGATGGGGCCCAGCAACGCCGCCGCCGCGTTGCTCAAGTACGGCCTCGTCTTCCTCATCCACGCCTTCGTCTATCTGGGTGCCCGGCGGCTGCTCGAGGACCCCAGGCTGGCCTTCCTCGCCGCCTTCTCGCCGATGCTGATCTATCCGCTGGGTTGGCGCGTCCACGAGGCCGACTCCCACGGCGTCCTGGCGAGCGCCCTGGTGGCGGCGGCGAGCTACCTGGTGCTGCGCCTGGCGACCGGGCCCAAGCTCAAGGACTACCTCTTGCTCGGGCTCGCCGCGGGTCTCGGCCTGTTGTCCAGCGCCTTGGTGCCGTTCGCGCTCGCCGGCCTTGGCCTGGCGGCCGCCGCCCACCGCGGCTGGCGGGCCGCGCTCAAGGACCGGCGCATGGCGCTCGCGGTGGTGGTGGCGGCGGCGCTGGTGCTGCCCCACGCGCTGTGGCTCGCCGAGCACTGGGAGCGAGTGATGCTGGTCTTCGACCAGACCATGCGCGGCTCCAGCCTCGAGCCCCATCTCGGGCGCGCCGCCGCCGGCCTCGGCAACCTGGCGCTGGCCGTGGTGCTGTCCCAGTTCCCGTTCTGGGTCATCTTCGCGCTGCTCTTTCCGCGGGCACTTTCGCGCCTGCCGGCGGGCGGCGAGGGGCCTTCTCCGGCCGCCCGGGTGCTGTCCGCGGCCCACCTCGCGACCCTCGCCCTGCTTGGCCTTTTCCTGGTCCTCCTGGGGGTGCCGAGGGTCACGCCCTTCGACATCTATCCGCTCCTCATCACCCTGCCGCTCTACGCCTTCTGGCGCGCCGAGCGCGCCGGGGTCGAGGCGCGCCGGGTGCGCTGGATGGCGATCGCGCTGGCCGTGGTGTTCGTGGTGGTGGTGCAGGCGCGGGTCCAGCAGATCATCATCGGCCCGGCCTTCTGCAAGGTCTGTCGCCTGCAGGCGCCCTACCCCGAGGTGGCGCGCGCCATCGCCGCCGCCGGCTACCAGGGCGGCGGCACCATCGTCGCCGACGATCAGTACCTGGCCGGCAACTTCCGCCTCCACTTCCCGGCGGCGCGGGTGCTGACCAGCCGCTATCCGCTGTTCCTGCCCCGCGCGCCCGAGACCCCGGGGCAGTGCCTGGTGCTGTGGCACGCCGAGCAGGTGCCCGAGGTCTCGCCGCGGCTCAAGCTGTTCGCAGCCCGAAGCCTCGGCCTCGATCTCGCGGCGGCGGGGGCGCCGCGCTATATCGAGGCCATGGTGCCCCACAGCGACACGGCGATTGCGGCCAAGCGGGTGATCCGCATCGGCTATCTGATGCCGGCGGCGTCGCGCGGGCGGTGCCGCTAGGGCGGCGGCGGGGATCCCAGTGCGGCCCAGGCGATGAGCGCAACGGATGACCCGGTCCTGATCGTCGGTCCGGCCTGGATCGGCGACATGGTGCTGGCGCAGAGCCTGTTCAAGACCCTGCGGGCCGCGCGACCTGGGCGCCGCATCGACGTGCTGGCGCCGCCCTGGACGCTGCCGCTCCTGGCCCACATGCCCGAGGTCGCGGGGGCCCTCCCGCTCCCCCTCGGCCATGGCGAGCTCAAGCTGGCGCAGCGCCGCCGGCTGGGACGCGAGCTGCGCCGCCGGTCTTACGCCTGGGCCATCGTCCTTCCCAACAGCTTCAAGTCGGCGCTGGTTCCGTTCTGGGCCGCCATCCCGCGGCGCACCGGCTACCTCGGCGAGGCCCGCTTCGGCCTCCTCAACGACTGGCGGCGGCTCGATCGGGCGGCGCTGCCGCGCACCGTCGAGCGCTTCGTGGCGCTGGGCCTGCCCCGGGGCGCGGGGCCGCCCCGTCAGGCGCCGGCGCCGGCGCTCGAGGTCGATCGGTCGGCGCTGGCGGCGAGCCTCGCGGCGCTCGGGATCGAGCGGCCGACGCGGCCGTTGCTCGCGCTCTGCCCCGGCGCCGAGTACGGGCCCGCCAAGCGCTGGCCGGCGGCGCATTTCGCGGCCCTCGCCCGCGACCACGTGGGCCGCGGCGGCGAGGCCTGGCTCATGGGCTCGGCCGCCGATCGCGCGGTCGCGGCCGAGGTCCAGCGCCAGGCGGGCGGCGCCTGCCGCGACCTCACGGGCGGCACCGACCTGGGTCAGGCGGTGGCGCTCATCAGCCTCGCCGACGCCGTGGTCAGCAACGATTCCGGCCTCATGCACGTGGCCGCGGCGCTCGATCGCAGGATGGTGGCGCTCTACGGCTCCTCGAGCCCGGCGATGACGCCGCCGCTTTCCGAGCGGGCCACGGTGCTCTCGCTTGAACTGCCCTGTAGCCCTTGTTATCAACGGCGCTGCCCGCTTGGCCATCTCGACTGCCTGCGCGGGATCGCACCCGAGGCCGTGCGACAGGCGTTGGAGGCCCCGTGAAGGTCCTGGTGGTCAAGACCTCGTCGTTGGGCGACGTCATCCATACCCTGCCGGCGCTCAGCGACGCCGTCGCGGCGCGGCCCGAGATCCGCTTCGACTGGGTGATCGAACAGGGGCTGGCCGAGATCTGCAGCTGGCACCCGGCGGTCGATCAGGCCATCACCGTCAACTACCGTTACTGGCGCCACCGCGCCTTGAGGGGAATCGCGCACGGCGCCTTCCGGGCCTTTCGCGAGCGCCTGCGGGCGCGCCGCTACGACGCCGTGATCGACGCCCAGGGCCTTTACAAGAGCGGGATCATCACCGCCATCGCCGACGGGCCTCGCCACGGCCTCGACCTGCTTTCGTGCCGCGAGAAGCTGGCCCCGCTGGCCTATCAGTGGCGCTATCGGGTGCCGCGCGAGCTGCACGCGATCGAGCGCGGGCGCCGCCTCTTCGCCGCCGTCCTCGGCTACCCGCTGCCTGACGGCGCGCCGGACTACGGCCTCGACCCCGGGCGCTTCGCCGACCCCGAGGTCGAGGGCCCTTACCTGGTCTTCCTCCACGGCACCGCCTGGCGCTCCAAGCGCTGGCCGGTCGAGCGCTGGCGGGCGCTCGCCGAGCTCGCCGCAGGCGACGGCTTCACGGTCTGCCTGCCGACCGCGAGCGACGAGGACCGCCGCACCGCCGAGGCCATTGCGCGGGTGAGCACGGGCGCCCGGGAGAGCACCGGCGCCCGGGTCCTGGCGGCCATGGACTTCAACGGGATGGGAAGCCTGATCGCCGGTGCCAGCGGGGTGGTGGCGGTCGATACCGGGCTCGGCCACCTCGCCGCCGCGCTCGGTGTCCCCGCGGTCTCGCTCTATGGCGCCACCGGGAGCGACCGCACCGGCACCACCGGCGCGGGCCAGATCCACCTCGGCGCCGGCATGCCCTGTTCGCCCTGCCGCAACAAGATCTGCAACTTTACCGGCAACCTCCGCGCGCCCTCGCGGTGCATGGCCGAGATCACCGAGTCCTTGGTCTGGGAGGCGTTGCGGCCGGTGGCGGAGGAACGGCGGGCGCGGCGATGAAGCTCGCGCTGCTGCTGGCGCGCTACTTTCCCCACGGCGGCCTGCAACGGGGCTGCCTGACCATCGCCGGGCTTCTCCGCGAACGCGGGCACGAGGTCGAGATACTCACCGGGGCGTGGCGCGGGGAGCGGCCCGAGGGCCTCGCGGTCCGGGTGCTCGGCGCCCCCGGGCTCACCAACCACGGCCGGCTCCGCGCTTTCGCCCGAGCCGCGCGGGCGGCCCTTGCCGGCGCCGGCTTCGACGCCGTGGTCGGCTTCGACCGGGTCCCGGGTCTCGACCTCCACTACGTCGGCGACCGCTGCTATCAGGCCGGCGCCCGCCGCCGTCACGGCCCGCTCTACCGGTTGACGCCGCGCTACCGCACTCTGGTCGCCTTCGAGGGCGCGGTCTTCGGGCCTCGAGCCGAGACCGAGATCCTGCTGCCCAACGAGGCCGAGCGCGAGGCCTTCCAGCGCTGCTACGGCACCCCGGCCGAGCGCTTCCACCCGCTTCCCCCCGGCATCCCCCGCGACCGCCGGCGGGCCCATGACGCCGAGGCCGTGCGCCGGGCGACGCGCGCCGAGTTGGGCCTATCGGAGGAGGAAAGGCTGTTGTTGGTGGTGGCCTCGGACTTCCACACCAAGGGGCTCGACCGGGCCATGCGGGCGTTCGCCGCGCTCGCGGCGGGCGGTGGGCCTATGGCCCGGCTGGTGGCCATCGGCGACGACGAGGCGGCGCCGTATAAGCGCCTGGCGCGCCGGCTCGGGCTCGGCGAGCGGGTACGGGTGCTGCCGGGACGGGACGACATCCCGCGCTTCCTGGTGGCCGCCGACCTGCTGGTGCACGCGGCGCGCAAGGAGTGCATGGGCGCGGTGCTGCTCGAGGCCGCGGTCGCCGGCCTGCCGGTGCTGTGCAGCGCGGCCTGCGGCTACGCCTGGCACGTCGAGAAGGCCAACGCCGGCCGAGTGCTGCCCGAGCCCTTCCGCCAGGCCGCCTTGAATAGCGCGCTGACCGAGATGCTGGCCTCGCCGCGCCACGGCGAATGGGCCCGGAACGGCGTCGCCTACGGCGAGCGCACCGACCTCTTCAGCGGCCGCGAGGTCGCCGCCGAGCTCATCGAGCGGCTGGCGCGGGAGCGGCGCTCAAGCGAGACCCACCCGTAGCTCATCGTACAAGGTATCCAACAACGCCTTGCCGTCCCGAAACCGTCGCGACCACCGTTTCTCGTCCCGCGATCGCGCGATCTTTCTCAGCGCCCTCCGGTAGGGCTCGGGGGTCAGGTAATGTTTCAAGGCGGTATGCGTCCTGATGGTGGTCTTTATGGTTTGGGCATTGGTCGTCGCTTCGAGCGGCTCGGTGGGCGCCCTCAGGTCATTCCTCGCCAACACCACGAGCAGGTTCCCGCCATCCGGGGAAACCTTCAAATAAGTCTGCTCGTAGCCTCCCCTAGCGGCCAATAATCGCAGGGTCTCGGCATTGAAGTTGTAGAGGTGGGCGAGGTGAAACCGGTTCCTCGGCGCCTGGCAGGTCGCCTCGACGTTCGGCACCTCGACGATCAGCTTTCCGTCCGCGCGCAGGCCCGCCCTCAGTCGCGCCAACACCGCGGCCGGATCGCCGGTATGCTCGAGGACGTGGAACATCATGATGACGTCATAGCCCTCGCCATCCAGATCGACGTCTTGGACCATTCCGATATCGACCGAGAGCCCGTACTGAGCGCGGCTATACTCGGCGTAACCCAGGTTGGGCTCGATCCCCGAGGCCGGATAACCGAGCGAGGCCAGGAGATAAAGGAGCTCGCCGCCTCCCGAGCCGACGTCGAGCACGCGAGCGCCCGATTTCAGGAACGGCGCGATCTTCCGATAGCGATCGATCGCGACCCGTCCCGCCCGGTAGACATGCTTCAGCCGCGGCGTGAAGGCGCCCTTGTAGTCCAAGCGGTAGCGGCGCTCGTAATAGGCGCCAAGGTCGTCGGGCCGCGGGTCGCTCCACACCAGGCCGCAGCGATTGCAGATCACGGTCCGCAGATCGTTGCCGTCCCGATCGCGGGCTGAGAGCACGTCGACATCCCGGGCGCCGCAAATATTGCAGGGCAGGGAACGGTGTTCGCGGTCGGCCATGGCTCTCAGGCGCTGGTTCGCTCGATCGGCACCGGGCCCGGTTGCCAGGGGGCGGCGCGGCCCCGGCGCACGGCCTCGCCAGATCTCGGCCAAAGTCTAGAGCGGTTCCGCATTGATCGGAACCGCTCTAGACCCGCATTGCCCAGATGACCTTGTGATTTGACGACGGCGCACCCGGATTCTGGTATAAGAATCATTACGTTATAGATGAATTTGGGGTGTTGATATGGCTCACCCGATGGGTGAATCGAAAGAGGGAGTTCCGAGGCTGGATTTTGACCGTCGGCTGAAGCTTGAGTTCCACGGTTCCAAGGTCACTTCCGACGCTGGGTTGTTGCCGTACCGGGAACTGGATGATGCGGTCGGACTGACCGAGATTGCCGGGGACGTGCTCACGGACACCCGTCGTGGGAAGAACGGTCGCCACGGTCTTGTCGGGCAGTTCCGCCAGTCCGTTTTCGGACGCCTTGGCGGGTACGACGACGTGAACGATGCCGACCGGCTCAGCCTCGACCCGGTCATGCGGTGGATCGTCGGCGGCCATGCTGTCACGAAACAGGCTGCCTCGACCAGTCAGATGGGGCGCTTCGAGACGGAGGTTCTGGCCACCGAGGAAAACCTCGCGGCGCTTGCCGATCTTTCCGGCGCTTGGATCGACCGTGTGCATGACCGCCACCCGCCGACGAGGATCATCCTCGACAGGGACTCAAGCGTCAGCCCGAGCCATGGCGACCAGGAAGGAACGGCCTACAACGGACACTTCGGATGCACCTGCTACCACCCCCTATTCCTGTTCAACCAGTTCGGTGATCTGGAACGGTGTTCCCTGCGTCCCGGCAACGTTAACAGTGCCGATGATTGGGAAGGCGTGTTGAAGCCGGTTGTCGTTCGCTATAAGGGAAGGAAAGTACGGCTGTTTTTCCGGGGCGACGCCGCCTTCGCCTCGTCGGAGATGTACGGATATCTCGAAGCCGAGGGCTTCCTGTACGCGATCCGCCTCCCTGCCAACCGTGTACTCCAGGAGAGCATCGTACATCTGTTGACACGTCCTGTTGGCCGTCCGCCGAACCATGTGCGGCGATACTACGCCAGCTTCAGCTATCAGGCTGGAAGCTGGGAGAGGAAGCGGCGCGTGGTGGCCAAGGTGGAATGGCATCCTGGCGAGCTGTTTCCCAGTGTCGGCTTCATGGTCACCAACCTGTCCCGGCCAGCCGGGCAGGTGGTGGTCTTCCACAATCAGCGGGGCAAAGCGGGGCAATACATCAAGGAAGGCAAGAACGCGATCAAATGGACGCGGCTGTCATGCCTCAAGTTCCGCGACAGCGCCGTCCGGCTCCAGCTTCACGCCCCGTCCTACAATCTCGCCAACTTCATGCGGACGCCGGCCTTGCCGAAGGCGGTGGAGCATTGGTCATTGACCACGCTACGGGAGAAGCTGGTCAAGATTGGCGCCAAGGTCGTGAGCCACGGCCGGTATGTCACGTTCCAACTGGCGGAGGTTGCGGTGCCGAGGGAGCTGTTCCGAAAAATCCTCCGCCTCATCGATGGGCTGCGGCCGGCCCCTTTGCCGCCATGACGGCGGCCCATCCAGTAGCATCCTGCTCGCCCGACAGGACAGGTGTGTGCGGCGCGAGTCGAAGCGCGCCCTCACAGCGCCCTCACAGTGCGCAAAGGTCACTGGCCGGGCTCTTGATCGCCAAATCGGCCCGACGAGGAAGGGAGATCGCAGTGCAGACTGCCGGATCAGGACCGGATTTGATGTCAACCGCCGTTATTGGTACGCTACCCGTGACCGCGAGTGGTCATCTGGGGAATCCCGGCTTAACATAAGCAGACCTCAGACGATTTGGGCGATCTGAGAAGAATCCTAAGAAAATCACGGTTCTCGAAATCTATTGCGTAGCAATAATTGACCGGAATTTAATGCACTTGGTGAGTATTTTGGCCAACTTGCGACCTCGCAAAAATTGTGATATCTTACCCAAAGAATCGGTACTCTGGAGTCGGTTGGGCAATCATTACTCCGAAGATGGGCATCGTCTAGTGTCGGAATGAATTTTGGTGTCGTTTGACCGTGGCAATTGATTGGCCAAGTGTGGGACACTGAAAATGAAGAAAATTGCACGTCGCACATTTCTGGGTCAAGTAACGTTGTTGCTAATGCTGTTTCCAATGCTCACACCTGGCGGAAAAAAGGCGCGGATCGAAGATCCTATCGTAATTGTCAATGGCTGGGTCCTGAAGAGAGCCGACCTTGGCAGATATCGGCGATGATTTACGACGTCAACCGATCCGGACCGCCGGCGCTGGAGGGAAGACACGACGTCTGCATCGCCGGAGCCGGCGTCGCGGGCATCACCTTGGCGCGCGACTTGGCGCGTCGAGGAAAGCGGGTATTGCTTCTGGAAGCGGGCGGCCGCGAGGCTTCCGACCTGTCTCAGGATGTTTATCGCGGCGACAATGTCGGGCGCAGCTATTTCGATCTCGACGTGACGCGATTGCGCTATTTCGGTGGCACATCGAATCACTGGGGTGGGATGTGTCGGCCCCTCGATGCTTCCGATTTCGCGCCCCATGACCACATTGACGGATCAGGCTGGCCAATCGACCTAACAGATTTGGATCCCTATTTGACGGAAGCGCTGCGGATCCTGGAGTTGTCGCCCATTCCCACATCGATCACCTTGGCCGATTCCGATGGCCGGCTAAAGGAGGTTTTCTTCGGTTTTCTTCTAAGCCCACCCGTGCGATTTGCCGAAAAGTTCGGCGACGAACTGGAATCCAGTGAAGCCGTAAATATATTGCTAAACGCAAATCTCATCGATATCGAGCTCGATGCGGCAAGCGGGGGCGTTACTTCCTTCCTGTATCGCGGTTACAAGGACGATGCGCCGGCTGAAAAGGTTACGGCCGAGCGATATGTTCTGGCTTTGGGTGGCATCGAGAACCCGCGGGCACTGCTTCTCGCGAACAACCAGATGTCTAACGGCATCGGAAACCAAAACGATTTGGTGGGCCGCTTCTTCATGGAGCACTTGGTGCACGACGTCGGCTTTTACATCTTGACAGTGCAAGCGGCGGGCTACGGCAAGAGGCGGCGCTTTTTGGCGCCGAGCGGAAAACTCATGAAAGAGGCCAAGATCGCAAACGCTGGCTTTCGATTATTGCCGGTCGTCGAGCCGGAGAAGTTCGGTACGGTGGCCCGGGCCCTAATCGGGATGAAGCATCTGATGTGCGAGTACGACGCGGTGGGAAACCTCGTACGCACTTTGGGCTCATTAGATTGTTTCTACCGTGCGGGCACGGGCCGCTTTCGAGTCGCATGTGAGCAGGTGCCGAACGCGAACAGCCGGGTATCGCTCGGAGCGGCCAACGATCGCTTTGGCCGCCGGCGCGTCGAGTTGGATTGGCGTCTGACTGCGCAGGACAAGCTTACCATTCGTTTAGGCGCGCTTGAGATCGCTCGTTATTTTGCCTTGCGCGACATCGGCCGCATCAAGCTGTTCGATTGGGTCCTCGATGACGGTGATACTAGCATTCCCGGATTGGCCGAGGGCGAAGAGACGGCGAGCAATCATCATATGGGAACCACCCGAATGGGCGCTACCGAGCGGGACGGCGTGGTCAACCAAGATTGCCAAGTTTTCGGTAGTAACAATCTTTATATCGCTGGCTCGAGTGTATTTCGCACCTCGGGTCACGCGAATCCGACGCTTTCCATTGTCCAGATGACATTGCGTCTCGCAGACCATCTTGCGGCGCTCTAGGCTTGGTCGGGCGGCCCAAGTCGCTTCTTAAGACTTGGCGGAATGACCGCTAAGATGGGGCAATTCCCGCTAGATTCTTTTCGCTCACCGCACCGGACCGAAGGGTCCGCGCCGGCGCGGGCGCGCCGGACGACAGGCGGGCCCGAGGGTCCGCGGCGGCGCGGCCTGAGAGCGATTCCAATTAACCTGGAATCGCTCTAGGACTTCACCTCGCCTAAGCCTAGTGGTAGGGAACCGCCACGGGAAACCCCGTGGTAGGGGTACCCGCGCGCGAGGGAGAACCGCCATGAGGATCATCCGGCTGGGGTTGGTGAATCTGGGCGTCCTGGTGCTCCTGGTGCTGGGGCTCAACGTGATCAGCGCCGCCTTGATCGACGGCGAGCGCTGGCTGCTCAAGCCGCTGCGCCAGGGCGGCGTGCTCGCGGTCCGGCCCGATCCGCGAAGCGCCTCGCCCCTCTACCCGGACCAGGCCTTCGCGCAACGCCATTTCCGCGAGCTCTTCGCCATGGGCTTCCGCTACGCCCCTTTCGTCGGCTGGTCGCGCAACGCCTTCGCCGGCGAGACCATCACCATCAACGCCGCGGGCGATCGCGAGCACCCGGCGACCACGGAAACGCCGCGCCTGACGATACGCTTCTTCGGCGGCTCGGCGCTGTGGGGCACGGGCGCCGACGACCGCGGGACGATCCCGGCGCTGTTCAACGCCCGGGCGCCCGACCACCGGGTCCTTAACCATGGCGAGTCGGGGTTCACCTCGCGGCAGAACCTGGCCCGGCTCGTCAACCTCGCCAATCAGGGCGCGGCGCTGGACCTGGTGGTCTTCTACGATGGCGCCAACGACGCCGACATCCTGTGCCGGGCCAAGGTGAGCCTCAATGGCCACGCCCGCGAGGCCAAGATCGGCCGGGCGCTCGAGCTCCCCGGGGCGACCTCGGACAACGCCATCGTCGCGCGCCTGGAAGGCGCTCACCTGGGGCGCATCCTCGCCGCCTCGGCGGCGCGGATGGCGCTGGCGGTCCGCGGCGCGCTCGCCGGCGAGCCGACCACGGCCGAGCTCCGGGCGCTCTCGAGGTGCCAGGGCGACGACCGCTACGCCGAGCGGGTGGCCGCGACCCTGCTCGACAACTGGCGCCTGGCGCGCACCATCGTGGAATCGCGCGGGGGCCGCTTCCTGGCCGTGCTCCAGCCCGTGGCCCAGGTCGGAAAGCCCCGCCTCGACCACCTCGACGAGGCGCTCTTGAGGAGCCATGCTCGGGACGATTACCGCCAGGTCTATCGCGCCCTCGCGGCCCTTCTGGAGGGCGGCGACTTCCCCTGGGTGCTGGACCTCAGTGCCGCCTTCGACGGCGACGAGCGTTTCTACATCGACCAGTTCCACGTCACCGAACGCGGCAACCGGGTCGTCGCCGAGCGCATCAAGGCCCGCCTCGAGGAGCTCTACGAGCTGTAGGCGGGCCTGGCCGCCGCCGCCGTCACGGGCCCGGCCGACACCGATCGACGATCGCCGCCTTGAGCGTCCAGACGATGGCGGTGATGAGGAATCCGGAGGCGATCACGTCGCTCACGAAGTGGGCGCCTTGGGCGACGCGCATGGCCCCGGTGAGGCACCCGAACAGCAGCGCCGCCGCCACCGCCGGGCGGCGCCAGGGCGCGGGCGCGAGCACGGCGAAGGTGAGGAAGTAGAAGGCCATGGCGGCGTGGCCCGAGGCGAACGAGCAGTTGGACGCGCACTGGTCGGAAGGCAGGTAGGCGGGCGTGAACTGGGCCCCGCCGCCGAACTCGACGAGGTCGCGCGGGCGCGCCCGGCCCCAATGGTCCTTGAGCCCGAACTCGACCACCAGGCCCGGCCCGATCGCCAACGAGAGCAGGATGAAGGCGGCGACCCGGCGCGTCAGGCCGAGCCAGCGGCGCCCGAGCACCAAGTTGGCCACGGCCACCACCAGGACGATGGCGGCGATGGCGTAGACCACGGGCACGAGACCGACGTAGAGCGGCCACCACGGCCCCCCGGCGGACATGAAGGCGGCGCCGAACTGGCGGTGGACGAAGCGCGCCACCTCGAGGTCGATGGTGGGCGTCAGCACGAACGGCGCCGCGGCCGCGGCCATGAGACCCAGGAACACCACCACCGGCCAGGCCGCCGCCGCCGACCGGGAGCTCGCCCCCGGCGCGCTCATCTCAGGTGCCGGCACTCTCGAGCACTGCCGGCTCCAGGGCCTCGAGCGAGTCCTCGAGCGCTTGCATCGAGTAAAGCTGAGCGTAGACCCCGCCGCGCGCCAGGAGCTCGCCGTGGCGCCCCGACTCCACCACCCGGCCGTCGGCGACGACGTGGATCTGGTCGGCGTCGATCACGGTGCTGAGGCGGTGGGCGACCACGAGCGTGGTGCGGCCCTGCATCAGCCGCGCCAGCGCCAGCTTGACCACCTGCTCGGATTCGGAATCGAGCGACGAGGTGGCCTCGTCGAGCAGCAGGATCGGCGCGTCCTTGAGCACGGCGCGGGCGATGGCGATGCGTTGGCGCTGGCCCGCCGACAGCTTGACCCCATGCTCGCCGACCACGGTGTCGTAGCCCTGGGGCAGCTCGGCGATGAAGTCCGAGGCCGCGGCGGCGCGGGCGGCGGCGGCGATGTCGGCTGCGCTGGCATTGCCGCGGCCGTAGGCGATGTTGGCCCGCACCGTGTCGTCGAACAGCACCACCTCCTGGCTGACCACGGCGATGGCGTGCCGGAGCGAGACCAGGGTGGTGTCGCGCACGTCGGTGCCGTCGATGGTGATGCGGCCCGAATCGACGTCGTAGAGCCGGCACAGCAGGTTGAGGAGGGTCGACTTTCCCGCTCCCGAGGAGCCCACCAGCGCCACCATTTTGCCGGCCGGAACCTCGAGCGTGACCCCCTTGATCACCGGCCCCCGCTCGTCGAAGGAGAACTGCACGTCCTCGAAGCGCACCGTGCCGCCGGCGATCCGAAGCGGCCCTGCCCCGGGGCGGTCGACGATGGTGGGCTCGATGTCGAGCGCGGCGCGGATGCGCTGCGCCGCCGCCAGCCCCTCCTGCCACACCGCGTTGAGCTCGGCGAGCCGCCTCAAGGGCCGGTAGCAGAGCACCAGCGCGGCCAGGAACGAGGCCATCACGCCCAGGCTGACATCGCCTTGCGCCGCGCGCCAGCCGCCATAGAAGATCGCCATGGCGATCGCCGAGCCGCCCAGGATCTCGCTCAGCGGCGAGCTCAGGGCGCGGTTGTGGGCCAGCCGCATCAGCCAGTGCCGCCGCCGCTCGACGACCTCGCGGGCGCGCGCGGTCTCGTGCTCCTCGGTGCCGTAGACCTTGATCAGCCGGGCGCCCTCGAAGGCCTCGCTCAGCGAAGTGGTGAGGTCGGCGGTGTGCTCCAGCATCGTCTTCGAGGCCTGGCGGGCGCGGCGCCCGATCTTGCCGATGCCGAGCCCGAGGATGGGAAGCACGACGAAGGTCATCAGCGCCAGCTGCCAGTCGCGGTAGAGCATCACCCCGGTGAGCGCCACGAACATCAGCACGTCGCGGGCGATGCGTATCAGGCAGCCGGAGACGGCGATGCGGATCTGGTCGCTGTCGTAAATGCAGCGCGAGATTAGGTTGCCGGTATGAACGTTGTTGAGAAAAGCGAGGTCGGCCCGGATGAAGTGGCGGAACAAGGCGATCTGGAGGTCGGCGACGATGCGCTGGCCCACCATCTGCATCAACACGTTCTGGCCGTAGATCGCAAGGCCGTTGACCGTGACCACGGCGAACACCGCAAGCGGCACCAGGTAGCGCATGGTCTCGTCCTGGGCCTGGATCACGTCGTCGAGCGCGGGCTGCGCCAGCCAGGCGAGCGCCGCCGCGGCGCCTGCCGTGAGCGCCATGCATACCGTGGCCGCGACCAGCTTGGCGGCGTGGGGACGGATGTAGGAGCCCAACAGCCAGCGCAGCAGCGAGACGGAGTCGGTGGAGACCTCGGATGCGACAGTTTGGGTCAAGGCGGGTCGGGAATCCGTCCGGTCCGGAGCCAGGGAGGCGCGGTGCGCGGCGCCGCCGAGGGGCGGACACCCGGCGGCGGAGGCCGTTCGCGGCGGAGAATACTGTCTACGCCCAGGCTGTGCCAGCCCATTCTTGGACCATGTCGGGCCGTCTTGCAGGGTTGCGATCGGCCGCCGCCCCTCAATCAGGGGGTGATCCAAGAGGCCAAACGAAGGCCTCGTTTCGTCCCACCCGAGGGCGCGAGATTTGTCAGCTCGCGCCGGGCGCAAAGGGCGGGGCATTTTTTCGATTGGCCGTGATGTTCTATGTTATAAGTCCCCACTCGCGCTCGGGATGCCCAAGCTACGGGCGGCTTTGTGCCGCCGCGGGGCACGGGACCGTGTTCAGGCGTACTCCGATGCGGGCCGATGTTGGGGGCCGCTGCGACGGAGACCGTGCGGTAGGCGATTTCTCCGAGGGGGCAAATGGCGGTAGTAGAGACGCGGTCAGGGCAAACGTGTTCGGGCCGGCTGGAGGTTAGGACACGGCCATGCAAAGTGGCCGTCGTTGGCGTCGGTTATTTCGGGAACCTCCACGCCGAGAAGTACGCCGATTCGACCGAGGCCGATCTGGTCGCCGTTTGCGACATCGTCCGCGAGCGATCCGATTCGGCGGCAATCAAGTACTCGGCCGTGTCCGAGCTCGACTACCGCGAACTCTACGGGCGGGTCGACGCGGTCAGCGTGGTGGTCCCGACCAACGCCCATCACGCCATCACCAAGGACTTCCTCGAGCAGGGCATCCACGTGCTGGTCGAAAAGCCGATCAGCAGCAGCCTCGACCAGGCGGACGACCTGATCAAGCTCGCCGACGCCAATCGCCTGGTGCTCCAGGTCGGTCACCTCGAGCGCTTCAACCCCGCGGTGCTCGGGCTTGAGCACGTGCTGAGCCGGCCTCGCTTCATCGAGTGTCGGCGCACCTCGCCCTATCGCCAGCGCGGCACCGACACCAACGTCGTGCTCGACCTGATGATCCACGACATCGATCTCATCCTCGACATCGTGAAGTCCCCGATCGAGCGCATCGAGGCCATCGGCGTGCCGGTATTGAGCGACGTCGAGGACATCGCCGATGCGCGCATCCGCTTCGCCGACGGCTGCATCGCCACCTTCACCGCCAGCCGCGTGAGCTCGCGGACCGAGCGCACCATGCGCATCTTCCAGAACGACGCCTATATCCTCTTGGACCTCAACGACAGCAGTCTGTCGGTGAGGCGCAAGGATCCCACCGCCGTCAACGGCTCGCGCACGCGCATCGTCGAGGAGCTGCAGAACTTCGAGCCCGGCGACAACCTCAGGCGTGAGATCGACAGCTTCGTGACGGCGACTCGGAACGGCTCGACCCCGTTGGTCACCGCGAGCGACGCTCGGCGGGCGCTCGAGGCGGCCTTGATCATCACCCGCCAGTGCAGCTCCAACGGGGACGTCGATATCGCCCGTCTCAACCCCTGAGCCGGCTGCGCCGCCCCGGGGAGCGCCGCTCCCGACCCACGTCATCTCGAAGCATCGTTAGCCAATGGGCGGCCGTTGTCGGTGCCAGGGCGTCGCCTGCTCGAAGGCGTGGGCAAAGCGCAACACGACCTCATCCTCGAACATCCGTCCGCTGATCATGAGCCCCACCGGAAGGCCGGCCGTGGTCAGGCCGCAGGGCACCGAGATCGAGGGTTGCCCGGTCAGATTGAAGATGCCGGTGTTGCGCCAGCCGTAGCGGGCATGGCCCTCGGGCTGTTCCGCGATCGGGGCCGCGGCAACGTTCGCGGTGGGCGTTGCAAGCACCTCGCACCGGGCCATCGCCGCCTCGACATGGGCGGCGAACCGCCGCCGCGTGTGCTGGGCCGCGGCGTAGCTCACCGCCGTGGTCTCGGATGAGCCGGCGAGGGTCGTGCGGAGCTCGGGGCTGAAGGCCTCGGGCCGCGTCGCCAGGTCCTGCTCGTAGATCGCCGTGGCTTCGCAGAAGGTGGTCGCGGCGGCCGAGAACGCGGCGTCCACGTTCGACAGCTCGAGCTCGACCAACTCGGCGCCAAGGCCCCGGAACACCTCCAGCGCCTGTTCGACGAGCGCGACGACCTCGGGCTCGCCGCCTTCGAAGAAGAAAGCGCGGGGGACGCCAACCCGAGCGCCCTCGATGGAGTCGCCGATGGTGCCCAGATAGTCCCCCGCCGGGCGCCCCGCGGAATAGGGATCGGCGCGGTCGGCGCCGGCGATGACCTCGAGCACCAGCGCCGCATCGCGGACACTGCGGGTCAACGGACCCACGTGATCCATGGTCCACACCAGCGGCACCGCGCCCGCCTTGCTGACCAGTCCGAAGGTCGGTTTGTGCCCGACGATACCGCAACAGTGGGCCGGCTGGCGCACCGAGCAACCGGTATCGGTGCCGAGCGCGGCATAGGCCAACCCCGCGGCCACCGCCGCCGCCGACCCGCCGCTGGAGCCGCCGGGGTGATGATCGAGGCGCCAGGGGTTCGAAACCGCGCCGAAATGGGGATTGATGCTGGTGTTGCCGTAGGCGAGCTCGTGCATCCCCGTCTTGCCCAGCATGACCGCCCCGGCCTCGCGGAGCGACCGAACCACCGTCGCGTCATGATCGGGGATCCAGTCCGCGAACAGCTTGGACCCGGCGGTGGTCCGGATTCCCTTGGTCGCGAAGAGGTCCTTCAGCGCCATGGGCACGCCCTGCAGCGGGCCCCGATCATGGCCCTGGCGGAGCTCCTTGTCGGCCGCCTCGGCCTGCGCGAGCGCGAGATCGGGGGTCACCGTAACGAAGGCGTTGAGCTTGCCGTCGAGCGCTTCGATCCGCCCCAGCATCAGTTCGGTCAAGGCAACGGAGGACTGGGCGCCCGACCGGATCAAGCGGCCGACCTCGCCCACCGTCGCAAAGTGAATGTCGTCGTCGGACACCTCGCCTCATCCAGTCAGCTGACCTGACGTAGCCTCGTCATCCACTACGGGCCGCCCCCGGGCACCGGCGATCAGCTCGAGCACGATGTCCGCGGCGCATTCCCCGGGCGGGGCGGTGCCGGCGAGCTGGGTCGCTCGCGGTCACCGCCGGTCGCCGCCAAAGCGCAGCACGAAGCACAGGAACTTGAGGATGAAGCCCCGTTCCTCCGGGTTCGACCAGCGCACCAGCACCGGCCGGTACTCGAGCTGGGCGAGGATCGCGAACTGGAGCTCCCAGCTGGCGGTGCTGAAGTTGATGGTGAGGCCCATGGCGGTCGCGTTCATGCCCTGGTTCGCCGCGCGCGGCTCGGCGCCGGCGGCCCTGGCTAAGAGCCTGTCTTATAAATCCGATGCGGCGCGGTTGCCAGCGCCGGCAAGGAAATTGGTGGGGGTGGGGGTGGCGCCCCCCTCCCGTCGCCGCCGCGCCCCGGTGCCCCGCGATCCGGACCCGGCCTTGTGTTTTCGGCTCACGCCGATAACCTCTGCGCCGGACCGCGCCATGGCGCGCGGCGGCATTTGAGAGAGCGCAGGTATCGGGTGACCTCTCCCCCCACGATCGCGGACATCGAAGCGGCCCGGGAAGGGCTCGGCGAGCTGGTGATCGAGACCCCGGTGCACCACTGGCGCGGGCCCGAGATCGCGGCAAGGGTCGGCCAGGGCACCGAGGTCATCCTCAAGCTCGAGCTCCTCCAGTACACCGGAACCTTCAAGCCCCGCGGGGCGCTGACGGTGATGCTGAACCTGTCCCGGGAGCAGCTTTCGCGCGGCGTCACCGCGGTCAGCGCCGGCAACCACGCCATCGCCACCGCCTACGCGGCCCGCATCCTCGGCTCCGACGCCAAGGTGGTGATGATGAAGGCATCCAATCCCTTCCGCGTCGCCCAATGCCGCCGCTACGGCGCCGAGGTGGTGCTCGCCGACGATGTCCACCAGGCCTTCGAGCGGGTGCGCGAGATCGAGGAGCAGGAGGGCCGCAGCTTCGTGCACCCCTTCGAGGGTCCCTTCACGGCCCTCGGCACCGCCACCCTGGGGCTCGAGTTCGGCCGCCAGGCGCCGGGCCTCGACGCCGTGGTGGTGCCGATCGGCGGCGGCGGGCTCGCCGCCGGCGTCTCGGCCGCGATCAAGCAGCTCAGGCCCGAGTGCCAGGTCTTCGGGGTCGAGCCGCGCGGTGCCGACACCATGCACCGGAGCTTCGCCTCCGGTCAGCCGGAGGCCATCGACAAGGTGGCGACCATCGCCGACAGCCTCGGCGCCCCCCACGCCGCGCCTTACAGCTTCGGGCTCTGTCGCCGCTTCGTCGACGAGGTGGTGCTGATCGACGACGACGCCATGCGCGGCGCCATGGCGCTGCTCTTTCGCGAGATGAAGCTCGCGGTCGAGCCCGCCGGCGCGGCGGCCACGGCGGCGCTCTCGGGCCCGCTCCGCGAACGGCTCGCCGGCAAGCGCGTCGGGCTCATCGTCTGCGGCACCAACATCGACCTCGAGAGCTTCGCCCGCCACGCCGCGGAGGGAGAGGGACGGTGAAGCAGTTCTGGAGCGATAACCAGACCGAGGTGGCGCCCGAGATCATGGCCGCGCTCGCCGCCGCCAACCGGGGCGCCGCCAAGGCCTATGGCGAGGACGCCATCAGCGGCCGGCTCGACGCCCTGTTCTCGGCCCTGTTCGAGACCGAGGTCGCGGTGTTTCCGGTGGCCACCGGCACCGCCGCCAACGCCCTGGCGCTGTCGCGGCTGGCGCCGCGCTTCGGCGCCATCTTCTGTCATCCCGAGGCCCACATCCATGTCGACGAATGCGGTGCCGCCGAGTTCTATACCGGTGGCGCCAAGCTGATCCCGGTCGCAGGCGCCCACGGCAGGTTCGATGCCGAGGGCCTCGCCCAAGGCTTGCGCGCGTTCCGCGTGGGCTTCGTCCACAACGTCCAGCCGGCGGCGGTGAGCCTCACCCAGGCCACCGAGTGGGGCACCGTCTATTCGCTTGCCGAGCTCGCGGCGATCGCCGAGGTGGCGGCGGCGCACCGGCTTGGCCTTCACATGGACGGGGCGCGCTTCGCCAACGCCGTCGCCCATCTCGGGTGCAGCCCGGCCGACGCCAGCTGGCGCGCCGGCATCGACGTGCTCTCCTTCGGCGCCACCAAGAACGGCGCCATGGCGGCCGAGGCGGTGGTCTTCTTCAAGCCCGGCCTCGCCCGCGACTTCGCCTACCTGCGCATGCGCGGCGGGCACCTGATCTCGAAGATGCGCTTCGTCTCGGCCCAGCTCGAGGCCTACCTGGCCGACGGCCTGTGGCTCAGAGGCGCGGCCCACGCCAACCGCATGGCGCGGCGCCTGGGCGAGGGCCTGGCCGCGCTCGACGGCGTCACGCTGGCCCATCCGGTCGAGGCCAACGAGGTCTTCCCGATGCTTCCCGAAACGGTCGTCTCGGGCCTCGAGGCGGAGGGCTTCGGCTTTCAACGCCGCGGCGGCGAGCACCTCATCACCCTGCGCCTGGTGACCGCGTTCGACACCCGCGCCGAGGACGTGGACGCCTTGGTCGCTGCCGCCGCCGTGCTCGCCGGGCGCGGCCGCAAGAGCGCCTGAGGGGCGGCAGCGATAGCGCCTCGGCGCAGCGACCCGCCCCGTGACGCCCGCCCCGTGACGCCCCGCCCCGCGACGCCCGGCCCTTGACGATGGAGGATCAGGTGAGCGGCCTCTTCGATTCGGGATCCCTCAGGTACCAGATCTTCGCCCTTCTTCGCGACTCCGAGGCCCCCCTTACGGCGGCGGAAATCGCCGCCCGGCTGGGCGCCAAGAAGAGCGCGGTGAGTAGTTGTCTGCGGCTCGATCTGCGCCCCACCGGCCGCGTCAAGGAGGACAACCTCTATCGCTGGTCGCTGCTGCCTTCGGACCAGGCCGGCTCGGCCGAGGCCGCCGCGCTCGACGACCCGCTCGCCCTCGCCCGTCAGCAGGTCGAGATCCTGCAGAAGCGGCTTGCCGATACCCAGTGGCAGCTCGAGCAGGCCCAAAGGGCGCTCGACAGATATCGCACGCCGGAGGGCGTGAAGGCGCTCTACACCAAGGTCGGGTTGGCGCCCGAGTGCGAGGACCACGTCTTCCGCGCCGCGCGGCGCTCGTACCGGCGCAAGAACCACCCCGATCGCGTGCCCGAGGCGGAGAAGAAGGAGGCCCACCTCAGGTTTGTCGAAATCGATGGCGTGTTCGAGAAGCTCAAGCAACACCGGGCCAAGAAGTAGGCAAGCGCTGATCTGCGGGTGGCGGCGCGATGGCGAGCGCGGGGGTGGTGACGCCGCGCGCCGGCCGCGCCAGCGATCCCGGAGGCCCCATCTTGGACCTTGATGATGGCGCGCGCAGAGGTTATCTCTGTGCCCGGCGCCCGCGTCCCCTTCGTCTAGCGGTCTAGGACATCGGCCTCTCACGCCGAAAACACGGGTTCGAGTCCCGTAGGGGACGCCATCACGACCTTCGCGTTCCTCGAATTCGCTCCGCTCTCGACGGCCGCCGGCGGCCGTACTCCCGCTCTCGTATGGGGTGCTGGGATCGCCTCGAGCGTTGGACAATCGGCGACCGGGTTGCGACCTGGCCACGGTCTACTGACGGACCTTCGAGGGACCGCCGGCGAGCGCACGGTTGACGCTCGCCGCCCACCGCCCGACGCCCCGCGCCCCGTGGCAATGGCTTCGGCGGCGGCTTCGTGTTAACCTCTGCGCGCTCTGGGAGCCCCGGTCGGGGGCTGCCGCGTGATGGTTCGTGGGAAGGTGTTGCGAGAGCTTGACGCCCAGCACACACAAGAGAGCCGCGAGGCATGGGCGCAGATCCGCCTCGTCCGGCGGGGCGTGCGGTCGCGTGCCCACGAACGCCGCTAACGCCCCTCGCCGCTGGCGCGAGGCCAGCGACAGGGGCTCGGAGTCCGGGTTCGGGCGCCGGCGTCCGCCCGCGCTCGGGGGCGCCTACGACCTTTTGCCCGGGCCGTGAGTGGAGGAACCTGCGCAAATGATTCGCAAGACCTTGATTGCCGCTGCCGCGCTCGCCGCTCTGGCGCTGCCGGCCAGTGGGGAGGGGGTGTCCGATTTCGACATCCGGGGGGTCCGGATCGGCGACTCGATCGAGGTCGTCAAGTCCCGATTTCCGGAGATGGAGTTCCGCCAGTCCAACTACCTCCATCCCCGTTACCGGGACACCTATCAGGAGCTCACCGGAACGCTCATCGACCGTATCGGCGGGCGGCTCACAAGCGGTTACGATGAGTTCTCGGTCTCTTTCACGGGTGCCGGAAAGGTCTATGAGGTGTCGCTGACCCAGGACCTGGGCGCCGCGGGCTGCGACGAGGTGTTCGAGAAGGTGGTGAGCAAGTACGGCGAACCGACCCAGGTCGAAACCCAGCCCAGCGCCGTCGCCGGACGCTGGTACGACTCGGTCGAGACCTATCTCAATAAGGCCCTGGCCAGCAGACTGTTTTGCTACGAGGGCCGCAACGCCTCGCTCTCGCTCGAGCTCGTCGACCGCGACCTCTACTCGGATTACATTTTGGGCCTCGAAAGCGAGGTCGCCAAGGCCATGGCGACGCGGCCGGCCAAGAAGAAACGCGACCCAAGTTTCTAGCGCCTTGACGACACCAGGCGGCGACGCCGCCGCATCGCGTCGGGCCACCGTATCGTGCCGGGCCACCGTATCGTGCCGGGCCTGTGGGCCGGGGCCTGGACGTGGCTGACGAGCACGCCGTGCTGGCGGCCAACGAGGCCTTCTACCGCGCCTTCACGGCGGGCGAGGCGCAAGCCATGGACGAGCTCTGGGCGCGCCATGCGCCGGTGGCCTGCATCCATCCGGGCTGGCCGCCGCTCTCGGGGCGCGAGGAGGTGATGCAAAGCTGGCGCGCGATTCTGAGCGAGGGGCCACGGCGCATCCGCTGCCTTGAGCCTCGGGCCCACCTGCTCGGCGAGGCGGCCCTGGTGACCTGTCTCGAGGACCTGGACGAAGGCCTGCTCGCCGCCGCCAACCTGTTCGTGCGCGAGGGCGGGTCGTGGAAGATCGCCCACCACCAGGCCGGCCCCATGGCGCTCTCGACCGCGACCGGAGGGGCGGGCGGCGAGCGCCTCCATTAGCCGCCGGCGGCGGGGCGACTTTATATCGCACCCGGCCGCCGCTTGCGGTTAAGCTGGGGCCTGGCCCCTCGAGGCGACGCGCGGCGCGGGCCGGCCCCGGGCCCGGTTGCCGGCCGCCGACGCCGATTGCTTGCCGCGGCGGAAGTCCATGACGGCGCAGATACGCATCGACCTCTACAGCGACACCATCACCCGGCCGAGCCCCGGAATGCGCCGCGCCATCGCCGGCGCCGAGGTCGGCAACGAGCAGGCCGGCGAGGACCCGGCGGTCAACCGCCTGAGCGAGATGGTGGCCGAGCTGCTGGGCAAGGAACGCGCGGTGTTCGTGCCCTCGGGCACGATGTGCAACCAGATCGCCTTTCGCGTCTACTGCCGCCCCGGCGACGAGATCATCCTCGACAAGAGCGCCCACCCCCTGCACTCCGAGACCGGCGGTCCGGCGGCGCTGTCGGGCGCCATGACGCGGCCCGTGGACGGCGACCACGGCATCTTCTCCGCCACCCAGGTCGACGAGGCGGTGCGCACCGACAGCCGCCACGCGCCGCGGTCCCGGGTGGTCTCGATCGAGCAGACCAGCAACCGCGGCGGCGGCGCGATCTGGCCCCTGGAGACCATTCAGGCGGTGGCCCAGACGGCGCGCGGACACGGCTTGGCGGTGCACATGGACGGCGCCCGGTTGCTCAACGCCGTGGTGGCGACCGGGATTCCCGCGAGCGACTACGTGGCCTCGTGCGATTCGGCCTGGATCGACTTCTCGAAGGGGCTGGGCGCCCCGGTGGGGGCGGCGCTCGCCGGCTCGCGCGAGCTCGTCGACGAGGCCTGGCGCTGGAAGCACCAGTTCGGCGGCGCCATGCGCCAGGCCGGCATCATCGCCGCCGCCGGCATCTACGCCCTCGAGCACAACGTCGAGCGCCTGGCCGAGGATCACGAGAACGCGCGGGTGCTGGCGCTGGCGCTGGCCGAGATTCCGCGCCTCGACCTCGAGACCGACCGGGTCGAGACCAACATGGTCTACTTCGACATCCGCGCGACCGGCATCTCGGCCAAGGAGATGCGCGCCCGCCTGCTCGAGCGCGGGGTGCGGATCGGCGCCGTGGGGCCAACCCTGATGCGCGCCGTCACCCACCTCGACGTCGGCCGCGCCGAGGTCGAGGAGGCGGCGCGCACCGTCGCCGAGGTGGTGGCCGAGCTCGCTTGAGGCGCGGCGGACCCCGTTCCGGAGTCCGCCCCCCGTCCCCCGTCCGCCGTTCAATCAGCCCGCTTGCGGGCCGAGAACTTGGCGCTCCAGATCTTGCCGGCGATCTCTTGCGCGACCGCGGCCAGCGTCTTGCCGCCGATCTCCGGCACAGTCTCGACGCCGGGGATCTCGGAGCGCAGCAGCGCCTCGATCTGCGCCGCGTCGTAGACCAGCCGCGCCTCGATCTCGATCTCCTCGAGCCCCGCGGCGCCCAGCCCCTCGGTATAGGCGCGCTCGCTGATGGCGCCGGCGACGCAGGCCGAGTGCAGGGTCTGGTTGCGCCGCACCCACTCGGGCAGGTCCTCGACGACGATGTCGGAGACCACCATGCGCCCCCCCGGCTTGAGCACCCGGGCGATCTCGGCGAAGACCCTGGGCTTGTCGGGCGAGAGGTTGATGACGCAGTTCGAGATCACCCAGTCGACGGTGCCCGTGGCGACCGGCAGATCCTCGATCAGGCCCTCGCGAACCTCGACGTTGTCGAGCCCGGCGGCGGCGATGTTGGTGCGCGCCTTGGCGATCATCGCGGCGGTCATGTCGACGCCGATGACCCGGCCCTCGGGCCCCACTTTCGCGGCCGCGAGCAAGAGATCGATGCCGGCGCCCGAGCCCAGGTCGACCACGACCTCGCCCTCCTGGACCCGCGCGAAGGCCACCGGGTCGCCGCAGCCGAAGGAGTTCTCGACCGCGTCCTCGGGCAAGGCCTCGAGCGCCTCGGCGTCATAGCCCGCGCTTTGCGCGGTCACCCCCTTGGATTTCAGCTCGCCGCAGCAGCCGCGGGCGGGCGCCGTCGCCGCCTTGGTGTAGAAGTCGGCGACCTCGCGATGGATCTCGCTCTGTTTGCTCATCACCCATTCCTTTCTTGGCTCGACCCGGGCGCTCGGCGCTGGGGCGGACAGCAGTTCTCGAGCGCTGCGGCCATGGTCCGCAGCGTCTCGGCCAGGGCCTGGTGGCGCACCCGGTAGTGGACCTCCTTGCCGCGCCGTTCGGCCTCGACGATCCCGGCCTCGCGCAGCGCCGCCAGGTGACGCGACACCACCGAGGTGTCGACCGGGCTATGGGCCGCGATCTGGCTCACGGTGCGGGCGTCGCAGGCCTCCGCCAGGCGCACCACGATGGCGACGCGGGTGGGGTCGCAGAGCGCCTTGAAGAGGCGCGCCTCCAGGCACTCGACGAGCTCGGGACAACAGGCGGCGTCTGGATCGGCCATCGAGAATCACTTGCACGATTGCGTCATAATGCAAATGTAAGGCCGTTCGCGGCCCTGTCAAGGGGCCCTGAGTCAGTCGCCGGTGGCGCCGGTAGCGTCGCCGGCGATGGCCGCGAAGATGGCGTCGAGCTCGCGCGCCATGGCGTCGAGCTTCGCGCTGCCGTAAGGCGCGAACACGGCGCTCGGCGAGCGGTAGACCAGGGTCGTGGCACCGTCCTCGGTCTGGTAGAGATAGAAGCGCAGCGGCGCCTCGATGCCCGCCGCCACGCTCGCCTCGAGCATGCGCACGGCGAAGTCGTTGCGGTAGACGCCGATGACGGCGTTGCCGGGGATGCTCACCCCGCGCGCCGCGGCGCCGCGGCTGGCGCTGGCGCGGCCGACGATGCCCATGTGGTGGGCGCCGATCGCCGCCTCGAGCTTGGCCCAGAGGTCGTCGAAGGACAGCGCGGTGGCGAAGACCTTGGTGCCGGGGTGGGGCCAGGACTGCTCGGCCAGGGCTTGAGTGGCGTTGAGCCCCGCCGCGACCAGAGCGGCGGCGAGGACCCCGCGCCAGGGTCCCATGCACGAGCGTTGCGGCATCGCGAAACTCCGTAATGCGGGCGGCAGCGCCTTATTGCGCCGTGCCCCGCGCGGTCTCTTGGTCGCCCGCGGCGGGCCGCGCGTCGGCCTCGAGGACCTCGCGGTAGTAGCACATGTAGCCCTCGTCGCAGAGCTCCTCGCGGGCCCGCAGGCCGCGGGCGAAGAGCGCCACCTCGGCCTCCTCGCTTGCCTCGGCCATGCGCGCGCGCACCGCCGCCACCAGCTCGACGCTGCGCAGCTTGCGTTCGGTTGGCGCCTCGCGGCCGACGACCTTGAGCGCGGTGATGCCCATCCTCGCCATCGCCGGCATGGCGCAGAGGCCGCAGGGGCCGAAGGGGTAGCCCTCGGCGGTGACCGAGAAGCCGCAGCCGAAGCGGTACCAGAGCCAGGCGCGGTAGCTCGCCTCGTTGTCCGCGAGGGCTCGGGCCACGCCTTCACTCAAGCCCTTGCCGTCGGCCCGGGCGTGGCGCGAGCGGTAGGCGTCGAGGCAGATTGGGCCGCCCAGGCGGGTCGGCAGATGCAGGGTGTGGCACACCCCCTCCTCGAAGACGCAGCCGTCGTTGAGCACGAAGGCCTCGTACTCGAGCGCCGGCGCGGCGGCGGCGATGCGCGCCATCTCCTCGAGCGTCACGTCGCGGGGGAAGATCACCCGCTCGGCGCCGAGCTCGCGGTAGAAGCGCGCCGCCTCGGCGTTGCGGCACGAGAGGATCGAGCTGACATAGACGCGAAAGCCGAAGCCGGCGCCGGCGATGGCGTCGAGGAGGGAGACCTCGCCGACGATCACCGCATCGCCGCCCATGTCGTCGAAGCGCCCGGCGAGCTCCATGAGCGCCGCCAACTGCGCTCCCGAGTACTGCTGGGCGTTGAGGGTGAGCGAAAGGTGGCGGCCGAGCCCCTTGACGCTCGCGACCGCACGCTCGAGCGCGTCATAGCTCGTCAGGTTGGCGAAGATCCGCCGGCTCACCGACGCGGTGCCGAAGCGTCCCACCCAGTCCTCGGGCACCACGCCGCAGTAGAACTCGTCGGCGCCGGCCGCCGCCAGGGGCGCAATCTCCTCGACAGCGCTAATCGGGGCGGCGATTTTCATTCCAGTCCCCCGCCACCACGAGGCGGTCGATCCAGCCGCGCCCGGCGGCCTCGACCAGGGCCTCGTTCATCTCCGCCGTGTGGCGGTAAAAGAGCGCGGTGCCGCGCTGGAAGGTGTGGAGATCGCCGGCCCCCATCTCGGGCCGGCGCGACAGCCGGTCGAGGTAGATCAGGCACTCCTTGCGGCACCCCGGCTGGGGGCCGAACTTGTGCCGCGGCTCGAGGCCCAACGAGCCGATCCTGCACATCCGGCCCTTGACCGCATAGCCGAAGGGGGCGTGGACCGAGACCGCGAGGTCGGGCGAGTGGAAGTCCTCGGGCCTCGCGAAGGGCGGCACGTCGAGCTCGATGCGGCGCATACCCAAGCGCCCGAGCAGGCGGCGAAAGGGCGCCGCGTGGACCCCTGAGGGGTAGAGCCGCGCCCACTCGGCCGAGGGCAGCCGCGGGTCCTTGATCATCTTGCAGAGCTGGCGCCCCGCCACCGCCTCCAGCGCCGGGAACTCGCCACGCAGCAGCCGTGCGGTGCCCCAGTCGTTGACCACCACCTCGGCGCCCGCGGGCAGGCGCCGGAACAGGCGCCGCAGCAGCGCGAGCCCCCGGTCCGAGACCGCGGGGGTGGCGAGAACCAGCGCCAGCCCCCAGCCCGCGGTCCGCGCCAGCAGGCGTTCGAGCACCCGGGGCGTGGGCAGCAGCCGCTCGCAGAACTCGTTGCCGAAATGGAGCCGGGTGAGCGCGCGGCCCGCCAGCGCGCCGTCGAGCGCGCTATTCGACCAGCCCAGGGCGGCCAGGCAATCGGCCACCTCGAGGCCGGGTGCGGCGGCCTCGATGCGGCGGACGAGCCGTGCCTGGCACAGCGAGAGCGCGACCGCCAGCCCCGCCATCCCGGCGCCACCGGCCTCGGGCTCGGCGCTCAGCTGCTCGATCATCTCTCGCCCGACCTCACGCTCCCGACGCGCCGGCCCCCGGCCTCGGGGCGAGGCAAGGGCCGCCGACGATCGCATCATACGACACTATCCGAGCGCGGCCCGCTCTTCGCGGTCCCAACCGCGACACATTGTCGCGGGCGCTCGGCGCGGGCGCCAGCTCTACCCGCCGAGATGGGGCCTCATGTCGGGTCGGGCGCGCAGCGCCGCGGCCTGGCGCTCGAGCAACTTGGCGATGCGCTCGGGCGCGAAGCCGAGCTGGGCCATGGCCATGCCGGAATCGAAGATCTCGTCGTAGCGCGCGATCTCGTCGCCCTGGAAGCGGAAGCGGCTCATGCCCTCGAAGACCACGCGCCGCCCGGCGCTGCCCGCGAGCCGCGAGGTGTAGCCGAAGCGGTAGCGGGCGTAGCCGAGGTCGCCGGCGCGCAGCGCTTCCCCCATCTCCCAGGTGAAGCTCTCGGCGTCGCGGTGGAAGCGCTCCTCGATCATCAGGCGGATCGCCTCGCGGCCCTCGAAGGCGCCGTAGAAGCCGTCGTGGTAGACGCCGTCTTCCGTGAACAGCGCCGCCAGACCGGCGCCGTCGCCGCCGCGGGCGGCCGCGGTCATGCGCTCGAGCAGGGTCTCGAAGTCCATGGTCGTTCCCCTATTGGAGGCGCGCTTCAGATTACCTCGTCGAGGCGGCGGATCAGGCGCGCGAGGTCGTGCTCCGAGTTGTAGTGCACCATGCTGGCGCGCACCACGCCGTTGCGCTCCTCGAGCCCGAGGTCGCGGATCAGGCGTGCGGCGTAGAAGTCGCCGTTGTCGATCGCCACCTTGTTGGCCGCGAGGAGGGGTGGGATCTCGCCCGAGTCGCGGCCCTCGACCACGAACGAGAAGGTCGGGACGCGTCGCTCCCGGTCGGGCTCGGGGCGGCCGATGAGGCGGACCTTGGGCTTCGATGACAGGAACTCGAGAAAGGTCGTGGCGAGCCCCTCCTCGTGCGCGGCGATCAGCCCGTAGACCTCGCCCAGGCGTTCGCCGACGGCGTTCCTCGGGGTCTCGAAGTGGTGGCGGTGGACGGCGTCGAGATAGTCGGTGATGCCCGAGAGGGCGGCCGTGAGCTCGTGGTTGTAGCCCCCCGGCATCAGCTTCTGGGGCAACTCGTCCGCGGCGAAGAAGAAGTGGTTCTGGCCGCGGGCGGCGGCGAGGAGCTCGCGCTTGCCGTACATCAACGCCAGGTGGGGGCCGTAGATCTTGTAGAGGCTGCAAAGCAGGAAATCGACGTCGAGGGCCTTGACGTCGAGGCGCCGGTGGGGCGCGTAGGCCACCGCGTCGACGCAGGCCAGCGCGCCCGCCTCGTGGACCCTGGCGACGATGCCGGCGACGTCGTTGATCGAGCCGGTGATGTTGGAGCAGTGGCTGAAGCAGACCAGGCGGGTGCGCGCGTTGAGCAGCGCCTCGAGGGCCTCGATCTCGAGCTCGGCGCTCTCGGGCTCGACCCGCCACTCCCGCACCGCGACGCCGAACTCCTCGAGGCGCCGCCAGGCGCCGTTGTTGGCCTCGTGGTCGAGGTTGGTGACGATGAGCTCGTCGCCGGGCGCGAACCACGGCCGGAGCGCCTGGGCGAGAATGTAGACGTTGGCCGTGGTCGAGGGCCCGATCGCCACCTCTTCCGGCTCGGCGTTGATCATCTCGGCCATCAGGCGGTGGCTCTCGGCGATGCGCTCGGCGGCCAGCGCCGAGGCCGCGTAAGGCGCGCCCGGCTGGACCTGGGTCTCGGACATGTAGCGGTTAAGCCGCTCGAGCACGGCTGAGGCCACGAAGGTCCCGCCGGCGTTCTCGAAGAAGGCCCAGTCGCCCGAGAGCGCCGGGAAGTGGCGGCGCACGAAGTCGAGGTCGAGGCGCGTATCATCGCTCATGGCGGGGGGCTCGGGTCGCCGGCGGGCGCGGGGCGCGGCACTCTAGGAAGCGCGGGCCCCAGGGTCAACGCCGCCGCGGCGACGCCGGCGACGGCGATCTCGCCGGCCACGGCGATGGCGCCGAGGGCGAAGCCGAGCAAGGCCGTGACCACGGTGGTGGTGCCGTGGTCCCGGGTCTCGCGGCTGCACCGCCTGCGGGCGATCGCCATCACCAGGGCCAAGGCAACAAAGGCGAAGCCGAGCACCGCGGCGCCCCCCTGGCTGGCGAACAGCGCCCACAGCCCGCCCGACAGGCCGATGATGCTGAAGCTGCGGATGCCGGCGACCCGTGCGCCCTCGGGCGCGCCGCACTCGTGCTATCCGCGCTCGATGCCGATGAGCACGCCCCGAGCCAACGCCACCCCTAGGCGCTGAGACAGGTCGAGCTGATCCACGGGTTGTCGGGGCTGCGCAGCTGGGCCGGCTGTGGCGCTGCGGTCATGGTACCATGCGGGGTGCGACTCGGACGGCACGCCTTATGGGGCGTAAGCCTGCGTGGCGTTTGAACGCCAGGCGAGTCGATTTCGCGGCTCGCCGATATGAGCCTGCGATAGTGGTTGAACCGCTGCGATGGTCTGACGCTATAACCCGGCCCGTCATAACGCCCGACTAGGCCATGGTTTCTGTGTGGATTCGATCGGTGTGTCGGATGGCGCAGCGGTTGAGGCCCGGTCCTGCTGCGCGGTTTTGGCTTCGATCTCGGTCCTCGATGTCCAAATCAGATCGGCTGGACAGCCGAGATACTCCTCAACAAGCTAACCCAGTTTTGAATTCCCTTGGGGGTTGGAATGTGCTATCCGTTGGACCAGCCAATGGGTGTATCTGAGAGGCGCCGGGCCACAAGAATCGGAGGATCGCTATGCGCCACTTAAAGATTCGCAAGACAGTCGAGCGCCTTGCCGAGGACGAGGAAAGGCGCGCGGGTTCTTTAGAAGACTTTATCGCTGGCCGGAAACGGAAAGCAGAAACCCCTGAGGAGAAAGCTCAACTGAGCCTTCTCTTAGAAGACCATGAGCAACTGCGCTCCATTCGCGGAAAGCCGGGACAATGGGGATCTCTAACCCTGAAGGTTCCGTTGCTGCAGTTGCTTTTGCATCATCCAGTCGTATTTGTGGATTTTGGGGCATGGAACGAAAGCGACTTTATTAGGTCGTACGGTGTAACTGCACAGCAGATGGCAATACTGGCAGAAGAAGATTTCGTTATTCCGAGTTTGTATTCATACGACTCGTACCGCGATGCAGTCGAGAGGAACCCCAATGACATCCACGGGTATGAGCGAGACGAGTGCCAACATCTTGATGCCCTCTTCGAGTTTGACGAGCCTGCTCGCTGCCGAATCGCTTCAATACGGCGACGTGCACTGTTTCGATCTATTGGGATTCACGAAGAAAATGACAAGAAGAAAAAGTCATCAACGGAGAAATGGGAACATATATTTAAGCCAGCTGCGGAAAAGCTCGGCAATGAAGTACTAAAGAACGTGATAGGTCGTGACAATATTGAGGATACTGTGCATAAACTTTGTACGAACTTTGAATATGTCAAGAAACTCGGCGCGAGTGAACCAGAAGTGATGGAATTCTGTAATCAGGTTGAGACACGACGGCATTTTAAGTTTGATGAATTGGTTAAGGAAATGCGCGTTCTTAATGGGTTAAAGACGAGGCTCGCATCCCCTCTGACTGCTGCATATGGTGGCATTTACAATATGAATCCAGCAAATTATCGAAATGTTAATCAGTCTTCCATCGTATTGCCAATAGGAGAGAACGAACTATCTGAACAGGACATGTTCCCAATTGAATATGATTATTATTGTGCGGGTATTGAAGCTCTAACGCGCCTAGCACTTCGAAACGACGTTGTCGACGATAAGGATATACGTTCGTTTCAATTCTCATCGCCGCCTGGGGATGCTGAGTTTAGATCTTTTGTTTCTTGGCTGAAGGAACACGAATCACTCAGAGAGAAAGTTACTCTAGCTATTGAGGCTGTCTGCGAATGCAGCACAAATGAGCAACTTCTAACCGCGTGGACTAATTATCTTGGCGTAATTAAGCGAGTAGAAAAGTCAGTCGCGAGGGAAAAGACCCTGGCGCGCTCGGTGGTACCAACGGCCATTGGTGGCGCAGTAGGATTTGCGGCTGGGATTGTGCTCGGGCCTGGACTGAACTTACCTGACGCCCTTTTGCTTGCCGGTGTTGGGCTTGGGGCGATTTTGGTTGAGGGTCATTTACAGAGGCGTATGAAGTCGAGCCCGAAGTGGCGGCTTGTGGCGCGGCTTGAAGATCTACAACTGGCGAGATGAGATGTCTTCCGGGCCGGCCAAGGTGTCACGGAACTACCGTTTCATATCACTTAGACATAATTCTCGTTCATACGCGGCAGGAGCGCCGTGACCACCGCGCCGGCGGCGGCCACGTCGATCTCGCCGGCCACGGCGATGGCGCCGAGCGCGAAGGTCAGCAGCGCCGCCACAATGGTGGTGGCGCCGTGGTCCCGGGTCTCGCGACTGCACCGCCAGCGGGCGATCACCATTACCAGGGCGAAGGCGACGAAGGCGAAGCCGAGCACCTCGACGCCCACCGGGCTGGCGAGCAGCGCTCCCCAGGCACACCCCCGTCGGCGTCAGGTCAGCCGCCAACCACCGCACTCGCCACCTGCAATGCAAGGAAAATCGCCGCCACCGCACTGGATATGTGGATAACTCGCTGCGGCGCGTTCTCGCACATACCCACTGCGCAACAACAACAGCCCTTTCCTTACGAAATCCGATGCTCGACCCAGAACCGACATATTCACCACATTCGGCATCATCCACATTCAATGCTATCGCTCGCCCCAGACCAGTATCATCAGGCGTGGACCAGTTGGATGAGGCAGGTCAGGCATTGTCGCCGTGTACACCGCGTGCCTAGTCGAAATCAACTTCGTACGGCAAACTCTGGGATTCAGCGTAAGCCTGCGGCTGCGAGCAATGCCCGCACCCTCGCAACTGGAACGCCCAGATTGGAGCCGCCATAGTCGGGCAGTGTGGCGGCGTTTACCGCGACCACCGAGCCGTTGATGTCGAGCACGGGGCCGCCACTGCCGCCGAGGGCCGTCTCTGCGTCGTACACGATTGTCGCCCGAGTGACCTGGCCGACAATGCCGCGGCTGGCGAGCGGCGCGATATGCCCTTCCTCGGCCAGGCGAGCGGCTACGCTCCAGAATCCAGTGTCGTTGGTCTTCTGGAGCTCTTCGATGAAGGCCTCGCCCGACTGCGCCAGCATTGAGCGGAGGCCGGTCGGGTAACCCATGACGATCACCTCGTCCCCTGGGGCTGGCGGCGCGTCGGCGAGTCTCAGGCCTGGCATCGGCTCGGCCTCGTCTTTGCGGCGCAAGACGGCGAGGTCCGCGTCCTCACTGGCCCGCAGCAATTCGACCTGGCCGGCCGCTGGTTTGCCGGGCCGATAGACGATGAACTTTATCATCACCGGCTCAAGGTCTTGGCCAGCAAGCGCTTCGACATTAGCGTCATCTTCCCACGGCAGCGCCACGTGCCGATTGGTGATCAGCACGCCACCGTCACCGACGGCGAACCCGGTGCCGGTGAACTGGCGTTCGGCCACAGGACCGTCGCCTTCCAGCGACAATATCGGGTGGCCTCTGGGGGAGATTAACGGGCCGCCATCGTCATCGACGACGTGACGCAGCATCCGGCCACTGGATTGCTCCCGGAACCCATAGGCGCCCTGGAGAAACACGACCGAGGACGTCGATCCGGCGATCACCCGCCCGCTGGCCAGGGAGCGCCGCTCCAACGCCGCCAGACGTTCCGCGCTCGAAGACAGCCGGCGCCCGAGTTCCTGACGCAGCGCTTTCAGGTCTTGCGGCGTCAGCGCTACTTCCCTGGCGCGGGTCAACGCTCCCGCGAAGCTTTCGAGACGGGTGGCGCCGCTTTCAATTCGTTGCTGGAGCACAACGTTCAACCGGTTCTGCTGGTAGGCCAGCGCCGTGAGAACGACTATCGCGAGAATAATGCTAAGCCGGAACAGGATCGTGGTTTGACGCGTCAGTCGCCTCAGAACTTCGGAAAGGGCCCTGAATGCTCGGTTGGCAACCGGCTGGCGGCTGACCCGTAGATAGGCGAGGGCGTCGCTCAGGATATCGGCGACCATTGTGCGAACCGGTTGGTCTTCGCGGTAAAGGCAAAAGCGGGACAATGGCCCAGTTTCGCCGATCTCGATCATGTCGCGATGCTCGAGCTGTCGGGCGGTAACGCGAACGCCGTTCACCCATACAGGCCGGCCCTCGAGAGCCTCGATTTCATAGCTGTCTTCAGTGCGGTGAAGTCGAGCGACCAGGTCGTCCCGCGGTTCGCCTGGGCGTGCCTCCGAGATGCGGATCAACCGATTGGGTCCCAGGGAGATGTCCAAGGCTGACCCGCTGAGCCACTTCACCGTGCCGCGGGAGGGGCCGGTGAGGTGCTCCAGGGCGGCAGCCCCGGCCAACGGATCTGCGCCACGCTCGTCCTCCATCGCTTCCGCTCTCCCTCCGCAAACGCGCGGGAACGCCAAACTCCGGGCCACCGGAACTATCATCCGCCGGACCGTCGCCGTGTCACGATTTGTTGCGCCTACGGGACGATCCGGGAATTCGGCTTCATAGCGCCAATGAAACCAAAAAATTATCGCATGAACTTAACGAATTGCCAGAGAATCAGAGACCCTATTGCTTTGCTAGCGACCGCTCGCATTCAGTCCGCATTTGGCTACAGGCGAAAGTGCCCAAATGCGCGGATTTGCGACCGCTGTTGGCTCTAGAGCAATTCCAGGTCACCTGGAATCGCTCTTGATTCTTTTCGCTCACGGCAGCGGACCCAAGGGTCCGCGCCTGCGCGGGCGCGCCGGAGGACCGGCGGGCCGCAGTCGCGGCCTGAGAGCGGTTCCAATTGATCTTGAACCGCTCTAAAGCCGAGATCGGCGCGCCGCCGCCGGGGCTCGGGCCATGCTGGCACGACGGTGGGCGCGGCCCACGAGCAAGGTTGGGCGGCGAACCTCGGCCGCCGCGCCAGGTCCGGGCTTAGCTCTGGAGGATTGTCAGGATCGAGGCAAGACGCGGCGAGCGCGCCGCCGGGGAGCGCAACCGTTCGCCCGCTCGCTCAGTGCACGAGCACGCGCCGGTAGGTCCGCTCCACCACCGTGTACCTGCCCGAGGGGTCCTGATAGGTGGACCAGGTGTCGGAGGGCTGCAGGTAGGACGAAGGGCCGCCGCCGAGCGCCGTCATGGCGCCCTCGGCGTCGGCTCCCGAGAGCGCCGCCAAGCCGCCGAGTCCGGCGATCCAGATGCCGCCTCCGACAATCCAGGCCGCCGCTATCTCGCGGCACCACAACCTGCTCCCTCGTCGCTTGCCGTTTCCGTTCATCGTCGGCCTCGTGATCGCCCACTCGTGGCGATGCTTGTTAGCCCTGCATATGGGGATTCGGGCGCTCGATACCAGGGCTCGCGAGGCCAACTTTGCCATTGCCGCGACCCCCGGCCTGAGGCATTAAAAGCCCCTCAGATGATGAGCAGCACGCCGCGCCAAGGCCAGGCCAGGAGAGCAATGCCATGCCCGACGACATCCGAGAGGCCCGCGTCGATCTTGCCGCCGCCCTGCGTTGGGCGGTGAAACTCGACCTTCACGAGGGTATCGACAACCACTTCACGCTGACGCTGCCGGGCCGCGACGACCACTTCCTCGCCCATCCCTTCGGCGCCCACTGGTCCGAGATCGGACCCGACGACCTGATCGTGGTCGACGCCGAGGGCAACACGGTCGAGGGCGAGGGCGAGATCGAGTCCTCCGCCTACAACATCCACATCCCGATCCACCTGGCCCGGCCCGAGCTCCGCTGCGTGCTCCACACCCACATGCCCTACGCCACCGCGCTGGCCTCGGTCGAAGGCAGCCGCCTCGAGGCGGTGAGTCAAAACGCGTTGCGCTTCGTCAACCGCGTGGCCTACGACGACGACTACCACGGCCTCGCCACCGACACCGCCGAGGGCGAGCGCCTGGCCCGCTGCCTCGACGGCTCGAGCATCCTGTTCATGGCCAATCATGGCGTCCTGGTGGCGGGCCCGACGGTGGGGCGGGCCTTCGACGACCTCTACTTCCTCGAGCGCGCCGCGATGGTCCAGGTCCTCGCGATGTCGACGGGTGAGCCCCTGCGCCGGCTCGCCGACGAGGTGGTCGGGCACACCGCGCAGCAGATGACGAGGAGCGCCACGCTCCATCGCTCCGCCCACTTCGAGGCCTTGAAGCGGATGCTGGCCCGCGAGGCGCGCGAGTTCGCGGCCTGAGGGCGGGCGCGGATCGTGGCGGCAGCCGCCATGGCGCTCGCCGCCGGCCCTCGATTCGGTAAGCGAGGAGCGCGCCATGCTCACCGGTGAGATGCTTCGCCGCAGCGCCGAGCGGGTGCCCAAGCGGACGGCGATCGTGGGCGGCGGCGAGCGCCTCGACTACCGCACCCTGGATCGCGACGCCAACCGCTTCGCCCACGCCCTGATCGCCGCCGGCCTCGATAAGGGCGACAAGATCGCCATCATGGCGCCCAACCTTCCCCAGTACCCGGTGGTCCATTTCGGGGCCGCGAAATCGGGTTGCGTGCTGGTCCACCTCTCGGTGCGCTACACGGCCGACGAGCTCGCCTACGTTCTCAACAAGGCCGTGGTCGAGCTGTTGGTGGTCGCGCAAGGGTTGCTCGACGTGGTCGCCGCGGTCCGCGGGCGGGTCTCGCGATTGCGCCGGGTGGTGGCGATCGGCGGCAGGCGAGCGGGGGCGCCGGGCACGGTCATCTTCCCCGACTTCATCGCCGACCATCCCGCCGAGCCGCCGGCGCTCGCGCTCGACGACGACGACCCCTTCGCCATGACCTATACCGGCGGCACCACCGGCTTCCCCAAGGGGGTGCTGGTGAGCCACCGCAGCCGCAGCCACTCGGTGCCGATGGCGGGGCCTGAGTTCGGACTCGACGAGGGCGACATCTTCGGCGTCATAACCCCCTTGTTCCACACCGCGGGCCTGTTCGTCTGGTACCAGCCCTTGGTCGCCCTCGGCGCCACCTGCGTCTTTCTCGAGCGCTGGGAGCCGCGCGCCTTCGTCGAGATGGTCGAGCGCGAGCGCGTCAGCGCCGTCTTCCTGGTGCCCACCCAGCTCAACGACGTGGTCGAGCTGCCGGGGCTCGATACCACCAAGCTTTCGAGCTTGCGCAAGATCGGCTTCGCCGGCGCGCCAATGCCCCTGGCCTTGATCGAGAGCCTGCTCGAGCTCTTCCCCGAGGTCGCCTTCACCGAACACTACGGCCAGTCCGAGACCGGGCCGGTGACGGTCAAGCCGGCGTCGCGGCTGCGCGAGAAGATCGCCAGCATCGGCCGCCCGGCGCTCGGCGTCGAGGCCCGGGTGGTGGACGCCGAGGGCCGGCCGGTGGCGCCCGGCGAGATCGGCGAGATCGTCACCCGCGGCGACCACTTGCTGTGCGAGTACTTCGACGAGCCGGAGCAGACGGCGGCGCTCTACAAGAGCGGCGGCGGGTGGCTGTGGACCGGCGACCTCGCGACCGTCGACGAGGACGGCTTCTTCTCGCTCGTCGATCGCTCCAAGGACATGTTCATCACCGGCGGCGAGAACGTCTATCCGGCCGAGGTCGAGAACGCGCTCTACGGCCACCAAGCGGTCGCCGAGTGCGCCGTCTTCGGCATTCCCCACCAGCGCCTGGGCGAGGTGGCGGCGGCCGCGGTGGTGCTCAGGCCCGGTGCCCGGGTGGCGGCGGACGAGCTGATCGAGTTCTGTGCCGCGCGCATCGCCCGCTTCAAGCGGCCGCGGCGCGTCGACTTCGTCGACACCCTGCCCAAGACCGCCATCGGCAAGGTGCAGCGCAACCGCTTGCGCGAGCCTTTCTGGCGCCACCGCGAGCGGCGCCTCTAGCGCCCCGGGTTCGGGCGCCCCACTTGAAGGCGAGCCACTCGCGCCACATATCCAGCGCCGATACGAACCTGGAGGGTCGAATCACCAAAATGGCCGAAGAGAAACGCGCCTTCGAGGCCGAGGTCGGCAAGATCCTGAAAATCGTCGCCAACTCGCTCTACAGCGAGAAGGAGGTGTTCCTGCGCGAGCTGATCTCCAATGCCTCCGACGCCTGCGACCGGCTGCGCTACCAGGCACTGACGAAACCCGAGCTCAAGCCCGACGACGCCCAACTCCGGGTCACCCTCGCCCTCGACAAGAAGGCCCGCACCCTCACCGTCAGCGACAACGGCATCGGCATGGACCACGACGAGCTGGTCGAGAACCTGGGCACCATCGCGCGCTCGGGCACGACCCAGTTCCTCGACCAGTTGACCGGCGACGACGGCAAGGACGTGGCCCTGATCGGCCAGTTCGGGGTCGGCTTCTACTCCGCCTTCATGGTCGCGCGCGAGGTCGAGGTGATCAGCCGGCGGGCCGGCGAGGAAGCGGCCTGGAGGTGGCTCTCGGACGGCGCGGGCGAGTTCACCGTGGCCCCGGCCCAACGCCCCGGCCGCGGCACCACCATCGTGCTGCGCCTGAAGCGAGGCGAGAACGAGTATCTCGAGCCCGAACGCATCGGCGCCATCGTCAAGACCCACTCCGACCACATCGCGCTCCCCATCGTGCTCTTGCGAGATGGCGAGGAGAAGACGCTGAACGCCGCCTCGGCGCTCTGGACCCGGCCCAAGAAGGACATCAGCGAGGCCCAGTACACCGAGTTCTACCGCCACGTCGGCCACGCCTTCGACGAGCCCTGGTTGACCGTGCACACCAAGGCCGAGGGGCGCATCGAGTACACCTCGCTTATTTTCGTGCCCACGGTGCCGCCGCTCGACCTCTTCGATCCGGTGCGCAAGCACGGCGTCAAGCTCTACGTTCGGCGGGTCTACGTCGCCGACGAGTGCGAGGGCCTGGTGCCGCCCTACCTTCGCTTCCTGCGCGGCATCGTGGATTCCGAGGACCTGCCGCTCAACGTCAGCCGCGAGATGCTCCAGAACAACCCGCTGGTGGCCAAGATCAGCACCGCCATCGTCAAGCGCGTGCTCGCCGAGCTCGGCAAGCGGGCCGATAGGGAGCCCGAGGAGTACGCCACCTTCTGGGCGAGCTTCGGCGCCGTGCTCAAGGAGGGCATCTACGAGGACGGCGACCAGCGCGCGCGGCTCTTGAAGCTGGCCCGCTTCCGCTCCACCCAATCGGCGCAAGGGTTGGTCTCGCTCGACGACTACGTGGGGCGCATGCGCGAGGGCCAGGAGGCGATCTACTACATCGTCGGCGAGGAGGCCGAAGCCCTGGCCCGGAGCCCCCAGCTCGAGGGCTTCGCCGCCCGCGGCATCGAGGTGCTGCTGTTCGCCGACCCGGTCGACGCGTTCTGGGTCAACGCCGTCAGCGACTACGACGAGAAGCCCTTGCGCTCGGCCAACCAGGGCGCCGCCGACCTCGACAAGATCGCGCTCGAGGGCGCCAAGGACGAGGCCGAGGCGGGCGAGGCCGTCGCGGGCGCCGAGCTCGGCACCTTGATCGCGATCCTCAAGCAGAACCTGGGCGAGGAGATCCAGGACGTGCGCGCTTCCCTGCGCCTCACCGACAGCGCCGTCTGTCTGGTCGCCGGCGAGGGCGCCATGGACATGCACCTCGAGCGCATCCTGCGCCAGCACAACCGGGCCACGGGCGCCACCCCGCGCATCCTCGAGATCAACCCGCGCCACCCCCTGATCCGGGCCATGGCGGCGCGGGGCAAGGACAAGGGCGCGGCCGATAAGCTGGCCGACGCCTCGCGGCTGCTCCTCGATCAGGCCCGCATCGTCGAGGGCGAGCCGGTAACGGACGCCGCCGCCTTCTCGCGCCGCCTCGCCGAGGTCATGACCAAGGGCCTGGCCGGCTGAGGCGGGGGGGCGACATCGCGGGGCGTTTCCTGTAGGGGCGGGTTTCAAACCCGCCCCTACCGATCCGGCCCCGCGGCGAACGGCCAACGATCTCGCGCCGCCATGACCGGCAAGCGCTGAGCATCGACCGCGAGGTAGGCATCGGCCGCCTCCGCCGCCTTGGGCAGGGAGAACGAGGCTGGCGCCGAGATTTGTTGCCACAATGTCGGCTTAGAGCGGTTCAAGGTCAATTGGAACCGCTCTCAGGCCGCGACTGCGGCCCGCCGGTCGTCCGGCGCGCCCGCGCAGGCGCGGACCCTTGGGTCCGCTGCCGTGAGCGAAAAGAATCTTGAGCGATTCCAGGTGACCTGGAATTGCTCTAGCGCACAGCAGCGAACGTGCTGGGGTGCCGGGCTGAACCGCCGCTGTTAGCCACAAGCAGACTCTCGCCGACCCGTAACAGCAACCGCAATTTGGCACATCGCGATGCCGGGGACAGGGGCCGTCCACTGCATCAAACTTGGACAATTCGGCCAGTGGCTGGTTGCAGCCGTTACAGCGCCGCCCGGATTTGGCGCTGCCCTCGCGCGGGGCTTTTCTTTGGATATCAGCGTCGACGGCTCGGCAGACGCGGGGGCGAGCCAGCGCAACCGAGAATTAATCTCAAGTGAAGCTATATTCCGTTTGGATGATGGCCGTACGAACTCTGTGTGTTAGCCTCATCGACGGTACGGCGGCGCTCAAGTGTCGCCAGTGATGGTCGGATGGGTGGGGCGAAATATCGGAGAAGATCATGGTGACCTACCGATCACTGGTTCCGGGTTTCTTGGTGCTCGTGGCGGGGGTGTTGTTTTTCGGATCGCCGGCGTACGCCTGCCCGCAAGGCTTGGTGTGCGCCCCCGGCAAGAGCTGTCCACCTGAGGGAAACTGCATCGCGGCCTCCGAGCCGGCCACGGCGCCAGCGGTGACCTCCGGTCAGTCGTCGGAGGTGAGGGAGCAGGGCCAGGCGCCGCGCCAGTTCGAGGGCGACAGCCTGCGCACAGCGACCGAGCGGGGGGCACAAGAGCTCCTCGAAGGCGGCCAGATCCTCGTGCCCGGGACGGCGCCCACAAGGATCTACGATACCGCCACCATCAGCAGCCAGATCGGCAACATCCAGCGGGCGATACAGGAGGGCGAGGCGGCGGTCGCGGCGGACCAGACGCCAGACGCATCCGATCCCCCTCAGGGCCCGTGGCCGGCATCGTGGGAATCTTTCTTGGACTGGCTTTATTACCCGGGCTATGCGGACGGTTTACCGCCCGGCACGGGCATACCGCCCGGCACGGGCCCCATGCTACCTTACCCGGGCTATCCGGACGGTTTACCGCCCGGCCCCACCCCTGGCCCCCTCCCCACCGGCGACCCCATACCCGGCGACGATCCCCGTCCCACTAGGGATGATAATGTTGATCCCGACCGCGAACTGGGCGCGGCGGCCGGGGTGATTTTTGGCCCGGAGCTCTCAGCCACCCGGGTCCGGTTTGATAGGGCGTTCCACAATTTGCGGAGTAGATATCGTGAGTTCTCGGAGACGCCCATAGGACGCCCGTTAGGGGATCGAAGGGCCGCCGCAGCGGAGGCCTGGAAAAACACTCCACCGCGGGATGGTGCCGAATACGGTAGAAGAATGGATGAAGTTCTGGCTTCCGAACAGGCCTTCAGCGATCAATTCCGGGCATACGCCGCAGAAGAACACGCGGCATTTAATGACGCGCATTCGGATCTCTTGGCCGAGGAACCGAATTTCGCCGTCGCCCCGCCGCCGGCCTCGGTCGGCCTCGCGGTCCCCGTGCCGTCTCAGGGCACCGATCCCGAATGGGACCTCACCGCACCCCCGTCACCCCCCGTGGGGGGTGCGGATGTCGATCCTTCGTCCGACTCCATCCCCACCTTCGACCCCACCGAGCAGGACCCCTTTGATTGATACGAAACCGGGGGTGGGGGGGTGACCCTCGATGTGTCTACGGACCCCATCGAGAGAGTCATCCTCGGCCTGGCCCGGTCATTTACCTCGGCGATTAGATCTCACACCACCATGGACATTTCGCTAAAGCGGTGACCCCTGGACCCCGAAAGCCAGGTCAATAGCGCCATCCGCGCCGGCCGATCAGATTCAGCGATCGCCGCGCCTCTTTAGTTTAGCCGCGGCTCTATTCTCCCGGCACTTCGATCTTTATCGAATCAACCATCAGGGCTATTTCTCCACTGCCCCCGGGTGTCTGGAAGACGCCAATGGCAAGGTTGCCCTTCGATCGTAGCAACCGTAAGGCCGGCAACGGAATCCATTTCGGTGCTTCGACGCCCTCCAGCTTGATGGAGCCCATATACGCGCGGCCCTTTTTTTCGAGCCGAAGCAGGTACGGCTGGCCTTGGCCCACCGCGGCTATATCGCTGACTCTCTCGGTGTTCCATACACGCGTATTGCTGGTGGTAATCGCGCCTTTCAATGCCTTATCCGCCGACACAAAGAGAATGAAATGGGGATAGTTTCCGTCATAACCGAGTGAAAGAACGTTGACCAAATAGTTTTCCCCGTCATCGTAGAGCCCGAAGAAGACCCTATCGCTGAGGCTCTGGAAGTCCACGACAATCTTCGCGGTCGCGGTCCAATCCCCCTTCGGCAGCGGTTGGTTCAAACGGAGCAGGTTTCCGATATTGCCTTGGGCGAAGCCCGCGGGTGTCGAGCTGATCATCAATAAATTTCCGTCCTCGACGATGAAGGCCTCCGGATCCGGATTGATCACCTCCCAATGTTCGGCCAGATCCTCGCCATCGAAATCGTCGCGGAAGACTTCCGTGACCGTCGGATTCCTCTCCGGTGCTTTGGTGGCCTGCGCGACCTGTTTGACTTCCGCCACCGCCATCTTCAGCTCGTTGGCGTTGGCGGCGCTAAAGTATTTGCCATTGCCGGCCGCAGGTATGCATTCGAGTTGCGCGCGCTCCTTCGCCCCGACATCGAAGCCGACCACGTGGACCCGCGCCTTGATGTTCGCCTGGGCCAGCGCCCCGGCGGCGGTGCAGGGGTCCCCTCGCAGGTCTCGATACCGTCAGAGACCAGAACTACGTGGTTGTTCTGTCCTTCCAACCGGTCGAATGCCTTGATCGCGGCGTTTAGCGCCCCGGCGATCGGCGTCTTGCCTTTCGGTTGCAGGTTCTTCAGCTTCCCGGCCAAGGCATCCGGCGTGTCGGCGCCGATGGCGGAGACCAATTCAATATCGTCGCAAGAGGACTTGTCCCGATGACCATAGACCATCAGGCCGACCTTAGTATCCGCCGGCAGGTCGGTCAGAAGGTTGCTCAGCACCCCCTGCGCCGCCGTAATCTTGGCCTGGCCCTCGATCTGACCCCACATTGAATTCGAGCCATCGAGGATGAAAAGCATATTGGTCTCCGCATGGCTGGCTACGGCCAATGACTGCGCCGTCACGAACAGCGCCGCCGAAACGAGTCGAGAGGCACCGCGCATTCTCCATTTCCCTTCATGTGGTCTTGACTGAGATTCCCCGAATGCAATGAACTCACGAATGTCGCCGTGGGTCCAGCATTGCCTCCTCGTCCCCGTGCATGAGGCGCGTAAGTCCCTCGACAACGGCGCCGGGAATCGTGGTCAGCTTGCGTTAGAGGTCTAGGGTCGCCAAAAGCCCCCTCCCTGCAAAGGGACCACGGACCGCTTCAGTGCGGGAAGGCCGCTCCCAAGTTTCCGTTTGGGATTGGACTGCCCCATGCCATTCTCTCGAACGATTGAGGGGAGCTCATTGATTGAGATCAATCTTCGAAATCAAGATATCGATCTTGCGGGCCGCGCGTCAGAAAGACCGCTCTGGGTCAGGTGCAGACGAACGATGCCACCGCCAGGAAGGTCGGCTCCCTGAGGTAAAGCGGACGAAATTGGCGCGAAAGCAGACCTTAGAGCAATTCCAGGTTGCCTGGAATCGCTCCCAGGCCGCGACTGCGGCCCGCCGGTTGCCCGGCGCGCCCGCGCAGGCGCGGACCTTCCGGTCCGCTGCCGTGAGCGACAAGACGATAGAGCGGGTCCGATTAAAGCGGAAACGCTCTAGCGACCGCGATGTCGGCTTGCTAGCGGTGAGCCGTCTCCGCCCCCCGATTGTTCCTATGGCCGGGTGTCGTAATGAGCCAACTCAAGATCGCGGCGTGAGGAGCGTCCGAAGGCGGGCTCGTCGCTTCCCCGTCGGCTTCGCCGCACCCTTTACCCGCCGCGCCACGGTCGCCTGGTCTGCGGCAAGCTGTGCTGCCATCTCCCTGCGTGAGTGGCCTCGGCGCCGCCGGCATGCCACGAGCTGTTCGCCCAGTGACTTTGGCAACGGGTCAGGTCAGTAGCCCAGAAACGCAAATTTCTCGGGGAGCAGGTGGATCGCGGGGGAGGCCTTGTTATTTTCCCAGTTGTGAAGCGCCTTCTCGTGGACCCCGAGGCGCCGGGCAACGCAGGAACAGCCTTGCGATAGGGATGTCGGTTTCGACCTACCCGCCGTCGAGGGCCATGCGGGCGGCGCCGATGATGGCGCCGTGGCCGTTCTCCTGCACCAGCACGGCGCAGGCCGAGCGCCCGCCCCGGCGCAAGGCGTCGGCCGCCAGGGCGATCTCGACCGGCTTGCCGGTCCAGGTGCCGATGCGGGTGATGTCGCGCACCACGTTGTAGTAGGCGAGCTTGCGGCCGCCGTTCTCGCCGCGACCGATGGCGACCTCGTGGCGGCGGTCGTAGAGCACCAGCCACACCACCGCGTCGCGGGCCTCGCCGACGCCGATGCGGATCACCAGCCGGTCGTCGCCGGCGTCGCTGAGCGACACCGGGACCGAGTTGGATTGGTCCTGGGCCGCCCGCTCGATCGCGCGCTCGACGCTGCGGCGCCGCGAGCCCACCACCTCGGCCGCGCCGTCGATGACGATCTGCGGGGTGTAGACGTAGCGCTTGCCCAGCTCCCGGCCGTAGGCGCGCTGGCGCGCGGTGGTGAGCGGGGTGGCGAAGCTGTCCTTCCAGCCCAGATAGTCCCAGTAGTCGATGTGCAGGCTGAGCGCGAGCACGTCGTCGCGCTGGGCCAGCTCGCCGAGGTAGGCGTCGGCCGGCGGGCACGAGGCGCAGCCTTGCGAGGTGAAGAGCTCGACCACCGTCGCCGACTTGGCCTGAGCCCAGGCCGGCGCCGAGCTGTGGAGGACGAGGACGGCGGCGGCAACGAGGATCGCCGCGACCGCGGTGAGAGGGGGTGCGCGCATCTCTTAGGACCTTACCCTCGGCTCGCGCTCACGGGCCAATCAATAGTCGGTGATCGCATTCAGCAGCGCGGGTGGTCGCCTCACGCCGCCCGTCCCAACAGCTCCCGAAGCACGTAGTGCAGGATGCCGCCGTGGCGGTAGTAGGCGACCTCGTCCAGGGTATCGATGCGGCAGGTGAGCGCGATCGTGGTCTTGCGCCGGTTGCTTCTGGTGATGCGGCAGGCGACCTCCATGCCGGGTTCGAGGCCGTCGCCGAGGCCGCTCAAGTCGAAGATCTCGTCGCCCTTGAGCCGCAGGGTCTTGCGCGTCACGCCGGCCTTGAAGGCCAGCGGCAGCACCCCCATGCCGATCAGGTTGGAGCGGTGGATGCGCTCGTAGCTCTCTGCGATCACCGCCTTGACGCCCAACAGCCGGGGTCCCTTGGCGGCCCAGTCGCGCGACGAGCCGGTGCCGTACTCCTTGCCGGCGACCACCACCAGCGGCACCCCCTGCTTGGCGTAGCGCATGGCGGCGTCGTAGATCGACATCTCCTTGCCGCTCGGCATGTGGCGGGTGACGCCGCCCTCGGTGCCGGGCGCCATCTCGTTGCGCAAGCGGATGTTGGCGAAGGTGCCGCGCATCATCACCTCGTGGTTGCCGCGCCGGGCACCGAACGAATTGAAGTCCGCGACCTCGACGCCATGGGCGATGAGGTATTTGCCGGCCGGCCCGGCCTTGGCGATCGAGCCCGCCGGCGAGATGTGGTCGGTGGTGATGCTGTCGCCGAGGAGGGCGAGCAGGCGGGCGCCGGCGAGGTCGACCGGCGCCTCGGCCTCGCCCGACATGGCGGCGAAGAAGGGCGGGTGCTTGACGTAGGTCGAGCCTTCGTCCCAGCCGTAGGTGAGGCCGCCCGCGCTCTTGATGCGGCGCCACGAGGCATCGCCGGTGAAGACGTCGGCGTATCGGCCGCGGAACATCGCCGGGCGCACCGCCCGCCGGACGGTGTCCTGGATCTCCCGGTTCGAGGGCCAGACATCCCTGAGGTAAACCGGCTTGCCCGCCCTGTCGCTGCCGAGCGGGTCCTTGACCAGGTCCACCAGCAGCGAGCCGGCGATGGCGTAGGCCACCACCAGCGGCGGCGAGGCCAGGTAGTTTGCCCGGACGTGGGCGCTGATCCGGCCCTCGAAGTTGCGGTTGCCCGAGAGCACCGCGCAGGCCACCAGGTCGCCCTTGGTCACGGCCTCGACGATGGGCGCCGCCAGCGGGCCCGAGTTGCCGATGCACGAGGTGCAGCCGTAGCCCACCAGGTTGAAGCCGAGCCGGTCGAGGTCCTTCTGCAGCCCGGCCTGGGCGAGGTAATCGCTCACCACCTTCGAGCCCGGGGCCAGCGAGGTCTTGACCCAGGGCTTGACCTTGAGGCCGCGGGCCACCGCCTTCCGCGCCAGCAGGCCCGCCGCCACCATGACCGAAGGGTTCGAGGTATTGGTGCAGCTGGTGATTGCGGCGATCACTATGTCGCCGTGGCCGAGGTCGTGCCTGGCGCCCGCCACCGCGCGCCGCCGCCCCCCGTCCCCGGCTTTGCCGAAGTTCCGGACGAGCTCGGTGGCGAAGGCCGCGGCGGCGCCCGAGAGCGGCACCCGGTCCTGCGGCCGCTTGGGCCCGGCCAGGCTCGGCTCGACGCCGCGGATGTCGAGCTCCAGGCGCTCGCTGAACGCCGGCTCGGGGCTGCGGGCGTGGCGCCACAGCCCCTGGGCCTTGGCGTAGGCCTCGACCAGCGCCACCTGCCGCGGCGCCCGGCCGGTGGCCTTGAGATAGCGGATGGTCTCGGCGTCGATGGGGAAGAAGCCGCAGGTGGCGCCGTATTCGGGCGCCATGTTGGCGATGGTGGCGCGGTCGGCGAGCGAGAGGTCGTCGAGGCCGGGGCCGTAGAACTCGACGAACTTGCCCACCACGCCCTTGGCGCGCAGCATCTCGGTCACCGTCAGCACTAGGTCGGTCGCCGTGGTGCCCTCCTTGAGGCGACCGCTGAGCTTGAAGCCCACCACCTCGGGCACCAGCATGGTTATGGGCTGGCCCAGCATCGCCGCCTCGGCCTCGATGCCGCCCACGCCCCAGCCCAGCACCGCGAGCCCGTTGACCATGGTGGTGTGGCTGTCGGTGCCGATCACGGTGTCGGGATAGGCCAGGGTGCGGCGCCCCTGGCGCGACGTCCACACCGTCTGGGCCAGGTACTCGAGGTTGACCTGGTGGCAGATGCCGGTTCCGGGCGGCACCACGCGGAAGTTGTCGAACGCGGCCTGCCCCCAGCGCAGGAAGGCGTAACGTTCGCCGTTGCGCTGGTACTCGAGCTTGACGTTGTGGCCAAGCGCGCTCTTGCGGGCGAAGCGATCCACCATCACCGAATGGTCGATCACCAGGTCGACGGGCGTGAGCGGGTTGATGCGCCCGGGAGCGCCGCCCAGGGTCGCGAAGGCGGCGCGCATCGCCGCCAGGTCGACCACCGCCGGCACGCCGGTGAAGTCCTGCATCAACACCCGCGCCGGCCGAAAGGCGATCTCGCGCTCCGAGCTGCGCCGGCGCAGCCACTGGCGCACCGCCTTGATGTCGGCGGCCGTCACCGAGCCGCCATCCTCGTGGCGCAACAGGTTCTCGAGCAGGACCTTGAGCGAGTAGGGGAGGCGCGAGATCTCGCCGAGCCCTCCCCTGGCCGCCGCCTTGAGACTGAAATAGTCGTATCTGCGCCCGCCCACGGTGAGGCTGCGTCGGGATCGGAAGCTGTCGAGACCGGCTTTGGCCACGGGGGCTCTCCTCGCGGGCGGAAGGGGACGAAACCAATGGCCAGGGCCACCCGGTGGGTAGCGAGGGCTAGAGCAAAGAGTGGCGCGGAGCGCCGCCCATTTCAAGCGCTGCGCCGCGCTCGAGCGCGGATTTCCGCGCCGCCGCTCAGCCCTCGGGCCAGCGCAGCTCCAGCAGCCGGTTGAGGGCGATGTCCTCGATCACCTCTTCGGGGATCCTGGGCGGCGTGACGCGTTCGCCATGGGGCTCCGCAACCGGGTGGTGGCCGAGGGCACGAGCCGCGCGGCGGCCGAGGCGCTGGCCCGCGAGCTCGCGCGCTTGCCGCAGCTGTGCCTCAAGGCCGATCGTAGGTCGGCCTACCGGCAGTGGGATCTGGGGCTCGAGCAGGCGCTCGTCGCCGAGGCTCGGGGCGGCTTGGCGGCGACGACCAGCGAGGCGGTCGCGGGCGCCGCACGCTTCGCCTCGGTCCTCGGACGCCACGGCGCCTTCGACGAGATCCAGCGCCGCCGCTCGGGGGCACGTGCTATGCGGAATCGGTTGAGCGAGCGTCGCCGCAGGTTGCCCTTGACCGCGACGGCGCTGATAGACTATTCACCATCGCTGGCGTGATCCCGTCGTCCAAGAAACAAATAAGGAAAACGGCGGGGCTGGGAGAGGATTTTGACTAGACCGAACACGCTCTCGGGGGAGGCGCGCGGCTCTCTCAGGGGGTCACCGTGGGATGTCGTCGTTCGTGTTGCGCCGTCGCGGCCAGCCCGATCCCCCCGATCTCCGTGCCGAATTCGCGATCTCAACGCAATCAGGGAGACCAGCACCTAATGAGTGACAGGCAAGAGCTGCTGGCGCGTCTCGACACCTTCCCCAAGATGCTGCTTCGCGACGCCGAGATCAGGGGCGATCGTACCGCCTATCGGGAAAAGGACTTAGGCATCTGGCAGCCCTGGAGCTGGCGCGAGAGCGCCGCGGAGGTGCGCGCCCTGGCTTGCGGGCTGGCCTCCCTGGGGGCCAAGCGGGGCGACAAGATTTCGATCATCGGTGACAACAGACCCCATCTCTATTGGGCCTTCGCCGCGATTCAGAGCCTGGGATGCGTCCCGGTGCCGATCTATCAGGACTCCGGCGCCGACGAGGTGCAGTACGTGTTCGAGCACGCCGAGACGCGCATGGTCATCGTCGAGGACCAGGAGCAGGTCGACAAGGCGCTCTCGATCAAGGATCGATGCCCTACCCTCGAGGTCGTGATCTGCGAGGATCCGCGCGGCCTGCGCCACTACCAGGAGCCCTGCCTCAAGCGTTACGCGGAGGTCCAGGAGCTGGGGCGCAAGTTCGACGCCGAGAACCCGGACTACTACCTCGACGAGGTGGCCCAGTGCAAGGGCGAGGACCTCGGCCTCATCGCCTACACCTCGGGCACCACGGGGCGGCCCAAGGGGGTGATGCTGAGCAACCAAAGCATGCGCGACGCGGCGCGCCTCTCGGTCGAGTTCGAGGGCCTTAGCGAGGACGAGGAGATCCTCTCCTATCTCCCGATGGCCTGGATCGGCGACAACTTCTTCTCCTACGCCCAAGCCTATACCGCCGGCTACACGGTGAACTGTCCGGAATCGGGCGAGACCGTGATGCTGGACCTGCGCGAGGTCGGCCCGACCTACTTTTTCGCCCCGCCCGCCATCTTCGAGAACATCTTGACGCAAGTGATGATCCGCATGGAGGACGCGGCCTGGGTCAAACGCAACCTGTTCCACTTTTTCATGAGCGTGGCCCGGCGCTCGGGCAGCAAGATCCTCGAGGGCGAGCACGTGCCGATCTGGGATCGCGCCCTCTATTGGCTCGGCAAGTTGGTGGTCTACGGGCCGCTCAAGGACAACCTCGGCCTCGGTCGTGTGCGCGTGGGCTACACCGCGGGCGCGCCGATCGGCACCGAGGTCTTCGACTTCTACCGTGGGCTCGGCCTCAACTTGAAGCAGCTCTATGGCCAGACCGAGTCCTGCGCCTACGTCTGCATCCAGAAGAACAACGACGTCAAGGCCGACACCGTGGGACCGCCGGCGCCCGGCTGCGAGGTCAAGATCTCCGACGAGGGCGAGGTCATCTACAAGAGCCCCGGCACCTTCCTCGGTTACTACAAGAACCCCGAGGCCACCGCCGAGACGCTGGATGCGGAGGGCTGGGTACATACCGGAGACGCCGGCATCATCGACGACGACGGTCACCTCAAGCTGATCGACCGCGCCAAGGACGTGGGCAAGCTCACGGACGGCACCCTGTTCGCGCCCCAGTACATCGAGAACAAGCTCAAGTTCTCGCCCTACATCCGCGAGGCCGTGGCGCACGGCGCCGACCGCGACTACGTGACGGCGTTCATCAACATCGACCTCGATGCGGTGGGCAACTGGGCGGAACGCAACCGCGTCTCCTATACCAGCTACACCGACCTCGCCGCTCACGACGAGGTCTACCGGCTGATCGGCAAGGCCATCGAGGAGGTGAATCAGAGCCTGTCCCAGGACTCGGCGCTGGTGAGCTCGCAGATCAAGCGCTTTCTGGTGCTCCACAAGGAGCTCGACGCCGACGACGGCGAGCTCACCCGAACCCGCAAGGTGCGGCGTCGCATCGTCGGTGAGCGCTACCAAGAGCTCATCGAGGCGCTGTTTTCCGATCGTGATTCAATCGAGGTGGAGGCCAAGGTGACCTACGAGGACGGCCGCGAAGGGCTGTTCAAGGCGACGCTGAAGATCCGCGACGCCGGGCGCTTCGGCCTCGGCGCCGGGTCCATCAAGACCGAGAAGGCCGCCTGATCCCTCCATGACTTATCGCAAGAACATCGGCGACGTCCTCTTGAAGGTCGACAGCATAAGCCTGTCGTTCGGCGCGGTGCGGGCGCTGATCGACGTCAGCCTCGAGATCTACGAGCGCGAGATTTTCGCCATGATCGGCCCCAACGGCGCCGGCAAGACCACCATGCTCAACGTCATCAACGGCGTCTATCACCCGGAACAGGGCACCATCACTTACAAGGGCGAGGCCCGCAAGCAGATGCGGCCCCATCACTCGGCCGCGCAAGGCATCTCGCGCACGTTCCAGAACGTCGCCCTCTTTACCGGCATGAGCACGCTGGACAACCTCATGACGGGGCGCAATCTGAAGATGCGCTCCAATATCCTGCTGCAGGCGCTCTACTGGGGTCCCGCGCAGAAGGAGGAGGTGCGCAACCGCGAGGTGGTCGAAGGCATCATCGACTTCCTCGAGATCCAGGCCATTCGCAAGGTGCCCGTGGGCCGCTTGCCCTATGGGCTGCAGAAACGGGTGGAGCTGGGACGGGCGCTCGCCGCCGAGCCGGACCTGCTGCTGCTGGACGAGCCCATGGCAGGCATGAACATCGAGGAGAAAGAGGACATGTGCCGGTTCATCCTCGACGTCAACGACGAGTTCGGCACCACCATTGCACTGATCGAGCACGACATGGGGGTGGTGATGGACATCTCCGACCGGGTCGTGGTCCTGGACTACGGCCGCAAGATCGCCGATGGCCCGCCCGACGAGGTGCGAGACGACCCCAAGGTCATCGAGGCCTATCTGGGAGTGAGCCACTGATGGCACCCGCGCTGCCCTACCTCAAATATGTCCTCATCGCCATCCTTTTAGCGGTGCTGCCGTTCTTCTTTCTGGTCGGTTTTCTGCCCATCTTCGGTGAGGACCCGCCCGATCCGATATTCTACACCGAGGTGCTGTTGAACGGCCTTTTGTCGGGGGTCATGTACTCGCTCGTGGCGCTCGGCTTCGTGCTCATCTTCAAGGCCTCGGGCGTGTTCAACTTCGCCCAGGGCGCCATGGTCCTGGTGGCGGCGCTGACTCTCGTCCGGATCCTGGAGATGGGGGTCAACTTTTGGCTCGCCGTGGCGATCACCCTGGTGGTGATGATGGCCCTGGCGGTGATCATCGAGCGCGTCGTGCTGCGCCCGCTCGTCAATCAGCCCCTGATCATCCTGTTCATGGTCACCATCGGCCTCAACTTCTTCCTCGAGGGGCTGGCCCAGGGCGTATGGGACAGCCAGGTGCATGGCCTCGACCTCGGCATCCCGGACGTGCACTGGGAATGGATGGCCAACGCCACCGAAATCTATGTCGGCGTCTTCGATATCGCCGCCGCGGTGATTTGCGGGGTGCTGGTGCTGGCGCTGGCGCTGTTCTTCCAGAAGGGCCGCATCGGCCGCGCCTTGAGGGCGGTGGCCGACGACCACCAGGCGGCGATGGCGGTGGGCATCCCGCTGCAGCACATCTGGGCCATCACCTGGGCCGTGGCCGGCATCGTGGCGCTGGTCGCCGGCGCGCTTTGGGGCCAGCGGCTCGGGGTCCAGTTCAGCATTACGCTGGTGGCGCTCAAGGCGCTGCCGGTGCTGATCCTGGGTGGCTTCAATTCGATTCCGGGCGCCATCGTCGCGGGCCTACTGATCGGCGCCGGCGAGAAGGTCGCCGAGGTCTACGTGGGCCCGATCCTGGGCGGCGGCATCGAGAACTGGTTCGCCTATATGATTGCCATGGCGTTCTTGCTGTACCGCCCTTACGGCCTATTCGGCGACGAGATCATCGAAAGGGTGTGAGGCCATGCTCTATCGCGAATCCGGCCAGATCAAGACCTCTTACGCGGCCGACATGGCGATCTTCCCGATCGCCCAGGATCGTTGGGGCGTGATCGCATTCCTGGCGGTGGTCGTCGTCGGAGTGCCGCTGATCCTCTCGGACTACGTCATCGGCGCGTTCCTGATCCCCTTCATGATCTGGTCGCTGGCGGCGATTGGCCTCAACATCCTCACCGGCTACACCGGCCAGCTCTCGTTGGGCCACGGCGGGTTCATGGCGGTGGGTGGTTTCGCGGCCTATAACCTGGCGGTGCGGGTGCCCGAGATTCCCTTGCTCGTGACCTTTCTTCTCGCCGGGCTGATCGCCGCCGCCGTGGGCGTCGTTTTCGGCCTGCCCAGTCTGCGCATCAAGGGCTTCTATCTCGCGGTGGCGACGCTGGCGGCCCAGTTCTTCATCGAGTGGGTGTTTGCCAACTACACTTGGTTCACCGGCGGCACCATGAGCATGACCCTCGACACACCGGCCATGTCGATTTTCGGCTACGCCATCGAATCGACCCTCGACCACTATTTTTTGGTGCTTGGGATCGTGATGGTGATGACGCTGTTGGCCAAGAACCTGGTGCGCAGCGAGATCGGGCGGGCCTGGATGGCGGTGCGCGACATGGACATCGCCGCCGAGGTGATCGGCATCCGGCTGCTCCAGACCAAGCTCGTGGCCTTCGCCGTGAGCTCGTTCTTCGCCGGCATCGCCGGCGCCCTCTACGCCTTCGCCTTCCTCAAGTCGCTCGACATCACGGCCTACGACCTCAGCCGCTCGTTCCTGGTGCTGTTCATGATCATCATCGGCGGACTTGGCAGCATCCTGGGGTCTTTCCTCGGCGCCGCCTTCATCGTGGTGCTGCCGATCGTGCTCAACCTCGTGGGCTCCTTGTTCGCCGAGCAGATCAAGCCCCAAGTCATCACCAACTCGGAGCAGATGATCTTCGGCGCCCTGATCATCTTCTTCCTGGTGGTCGAGCCGTTTGGTCTGGCGCGGTTGTGGACGACGATGAAGGAGAAGCTGCGGCTGTGGCCGTTCCCGCACTGATGCCGCGATCCGCCGCGCGCGGCCGGGATCCGCCGGGGGGCGGGGCCGCTATGGTGCCAGGCATGGGTTCGTGTTAGTTTCAGTTCCGGGTTCGTGCTAGTGTTTCAACATCGCTCCGCGAAACCCTCGACTTCATAGCGGAGGCTTAGCAACGGAGGACGACATGCGTCTGCAGAAACTGTCGGTTTCACTCTTCGCGGCCATGGCTGTGGCCGTCGTCGTTGCGGCGCCGGTACCGGCGCTGGCGGCGGAAGAGGAAAAGGCCGATCCCACCAAAGAGCAATTCATCCCGATACTGACCTACCGTACCGGCCCCTTCGCCGCCGGCGGTTCGGGTTTCGCCAGCGGCAACGAGGACTATTACACGCTCCTCAACGAGCGCGACGGCGGTATCAACGGCATCAAAATCGTGTGGGAGGAATGTGACTTCGGTTACAACACCGACCGCGGTGTCGAGTGCTACGAGCGCCTCAAGGGCAAGGGCCTCAAGGGCGCGCCCATGGTGCAGCCGTTTTCCACCGGCGTCGCCTATGCCCTGATGGAGCGGGCGACCAAGGACAAGATTCCGCTTCTCACCCTGGGGTACGGCCGCACCGACGCCACCGACGGTCGGGTCTTCCCCTACGCCTTCCCGATGATCACCAATTACTGGAACCAGAGCTCGGCCAAGCTCCGTTACATCGCCCAGCTCGAGGGCGGCGAGGGCAAGCTCAAGGGCATGAAGATCGTCAACCTCCACCTCAAGCACCCCTATGGCAACGAGACCATCCCGGTGTGGGACGAGCTGGCCAAGAAGTTCGGCTTCGAGGTGACGCATCTTGCGGTGCCCTGGCCGGGCATCGACCAGAAGTCGCTGTGGCTGCAGATCCGCAAGATCAAGCCGGCCTACGTGATCAACCGCAACTGGGGCGTCTCGTGCACGGTTCCGCTTCGCGAGGCGGCGCGCATCGGCTTCCCGCGTGATCACATCATCGGCGTCTGGTGGTGCGGCTCCGAGGAGGACGTGATCCCGGCCGGCAAAGCCGCCACCGGGTACATCACCGCCAACTTCCACGGCACCGGCACCGACTTCCTGGTGATCCAGGACATCTTCGAGCACGTCTACGGCAAGATGAAGGGCAACATCTCGGCCTCGCGGGTGGGCAGCGTCTACTACAACCGCGGCGTTGCCGGCGGCATCATCATCACCGAGGCCCTCAGGCTGGCCCAGGAGAAGTTCGGCGTCGGCCCGATCGGCGGCGAGGAGATGCAATGGGCGTTCGAGAACTTCAATCTTACCTCCGACCGCATCACCCAGATCGGTGCCAAGGGTCTGGTGCCGCCGATCAAGATCTCGTGCTTCGACCATGAGGGCGGCGGTTCGGTGCTGTTCCAGCAGTGGGACGGCGCCCAGTGGAACCAGATCTCCGACTGGATCCCGCCCTATAAGGAACTGGTGCGGGGGATGATCGAGGCTTCGGCCGCCAAGTACGCCAAGGAGAAGGGCATCACCCCGCGTTCGGGTATGTCCATGGGCTCAGACTGCGGCTGAACCGCGGCACGCGTAACGACCAGTAGAGGCAAGGCGAAACCGTGAGCGAGACCCAGAGCGACCTTCTCACCGTCAACAACATCGAGGTGATCTACGATCATGTCATTCTGGTTTTGAAGGGGGTCTCGCTCACGGTTCCCGAGGGGGCTATCGTGGCCCTCCTTGGGGCCAACGGGGCTGGAAAGACGACGACCCTGAAGGCGATCTCGAACTTGCTCCAGTCCGAGCGCGGCGAGGTCACCAAGGGCAGCATCGAATTCGACGGCGAACGCATCCAAAAACAGCACCCGTCCGACGTCGTCAAGATGGGTATCATCCAGGTCATGGAGGGCCGTCACTGCTTCGGCCATCTGACGGTCGAGGAGAACCTGCTCACCGGCGCCTACACCCGCGGCAACGCGGCCGGCGAGATCCAGCGCGATCTCGAGAAGGTGTACACCTACTTTCCGCGGCTCGTCGAACGACGCTCGGCCAAGTCGGGCTATGTTTCGGGCGGCGAGCAGCAGATGATGGTGATCGGCCGGGCGCTGATGGCCAAGCCCAAGCTGATCCTCCTTGACGAACCCTCGATGGGACTGGCGCCGCAGCTCGTGGAGGAGATCTTCGAGGTCGTGACCCGCCTCAACAAGGAGGAGAAGGTGAGTTTTCTCCTCGCCGAGCAGAACGCGGTCATGGCCTTGCGTTACGCCGATTACGGATACGTTCTCGAGAACGGCCGCGTGGTGCTCAGCGCCGCCGGCCGGGAACTCGCCGAGAACGCCGACGTCAAGGAGTTCTACCTGGGCCTCGGGGCCGCGGGACGAAAAAGCTACCGCGACGTCAAGCATTACCGCCGGCGCAAGCGCTGGCTCTCGTAGCCGCCACTAATCGTCGGCACGTCACCGAGCCTGGGAGAGGGGCATGAATCCCGGGGAAGAATACTACGACGATCTGGAGACGCGCGATCCCGAGCTGCGCGACAAGGAGCAGTTCGCGGCGCTGTCGGCACAGGTCGCGCACGCCCGCGCCAGCACGCCCGCCTATGCCGAGTTGCTCCAGGGCGTCGAACCCGAGGCCGTCACCAGCCGCGAGGCGCTCTGCAAGCTGCCGCTCACCCACAAGTCCGGGCTCATCGAGCGGCAGAAGGCCGATCCGCCGTTCGGCGGTCTGGCGGCGATAGCCCCCGGCGAGACCTTGCGCATCTTCCAGTCGCCGGGACCCATCTACGAGCTTCAGGGTCCGGGCAAGGACTTCTGGCGCTTCGGCCGCGCCCTCTTCGCCGCTGGCTTTCGCGCCGGCGACGTGGTCCACAACACCTTCGCCTATCACCTCACGCCGGCCGGCCACATGATGGAGAACGGTGCCCTCGCGATCGGCTGCGCCGTGGTGCCGGGCGGGGTCGGCAACACCGAGCTGCAGCTCCAGGCCATCGCCACCGTGCGGCCCAACCGCTACGCCGGCACGCCCTCGTTCCTCAAGCTCCTGCTCGACAAGGGCCGCGAGGCTGGCGTCGACCTCTCCAGCATCCAAAAGGCGGCGGTCGGCGGCGAGGCCCTGCCGCCCTCGCTCAGGAAGGCGATCAAAGATCTCGGCGTCGACGTCTTGCAGGGCTACGGCACCGCCGACCTGGGCTCGGTGGCCTATGAATCTCCGGCCATGGAGGGGATGATCGTCGACGAGGGCGTGATCGTCGAGATCGTCCGCCCGGGCAGCGGCGATCCGGTGCCCGAGGGCCAGGTCGGCGAGGTCGTGGTCACCACCTTCAACAAGTCCTACCCCCTGATCCGCTTCGCCACCGGCGACCTCTCGGCGATAATGGCGGGCCAGAGCCCGTGCGGGCGCACCAACATGCGGCTCAAGGGCTGGATGGGCCGCGCCGACCAGACCACCAAGGTCAAGGGCATGTTCGTGCGCCCCGAGCAGGTCAACGAGGTGGTGGCCCGTCACCCCGAGGTGGCCAAGGCCCGCCTCGTCGTCGATCGCGACGGCACCCTCGACGTCATGACGCTGCACTGCGAGACCGGCGCCGGCAGCGAGGGCCTATCCGATGCCATCGCGGCAACCATCCAGGCGGTGTGCAAGGTGCGGGGGAAGGTCAAGCTGGTGGCGCCCGATAGCCTGCCCAACGACGGCAAGGTGATCGACGACGTCCGCTCCTACGACTAGGGTTTCGGCGGCACCAGTCATCAGCTTTCAGCCCCGCGCCCTCGGCCGACACCTCTGCCGTGTCATCTTCAAGATGCTCAGCCAAGAGCGCCCCTACAGAATCGGTCCCTGACCGAAAAACCCCAAGCTTTATTCGAATTCCCTCTTCCAAATTCCAGCGGGATGTTCAACAGCGGTCCTTGGGCGGCAGCGCCGGGATGTTCCGCTCCCTGAAGTGAAGCGGACGAAACCCGAGGCAAAGCGGACCCGGCGATTGCGCCATGTCGGCTCTGGCGGGTAGAGAGGTCGTACCGGCGACATGGCCGGGGCGTCCGGGTCTAGCGACGGAGGTCCTTAACCATGGATTCTGCTGACACTTCCTTCTCCATCTCGGGTCCCCCCCAAGCTCGGGTGATCGGAACGTGTCTCTAAGATTACTGGCCCAAGTGGTCCACAAGGTTCTGAACCGCTCCGTGCAAACGACGGGAGAGGCATGCCTTGAAAGCGGAAAACGGCGCCATCCGGGGCATGGGGACGGGCGCCATCGAGGGTCGCGGCAAAAAGCAGCGGCCTCCACCGTCCCTCACCGTCCCTCACCGTCCCTCACCGTCCCACACCGTCCCACACCGTGCTCGATATTGCCGTCAGGAGCCAAAATGGCTACTCTGAGCCTCGGAAACGGCGTTCATATGAGGAATGTCGGTTGTACCAAATGCCCTGGCTCGACGGCATTCACTGGATCGGCGTTCCCATGGCCCACCATGGCACACGCGCGCCGGATGCATCCTATATTTTCGGAATCGACGTGGGTCTTGTGCTGTTCGGCGTGGTGGTGATCCCGCTCGCCTGGATTTTTTACAAGATATGGCGCAAGAAAAGATAAGTCATGCCAGCGAGCGATCGGCGTCGCCCAAAAGTGCGCAGTTTCGCTTGTGCAAGCTGACCGCTGACCGCTGATAGCTGACCGCTGAGCCCTTAGAATGAGAAAATGACGCTCGAGGTTCGGAATCTCGACTGCGTGCGCTCGGAGCGGGAGGTCTTCAGCGGCCTGAGCTTCGCGGTGCGAGCGGGCGAGGCGCTGGTGCTGCGCGGCGCCAACGGCAGCGGCAAGACCAGCCTCTTGCGCATCGTCGCCGGTCTCCTGAAGCCGGCCGGCGGCGCTCTCCTGTGGGACGGCGTCGCGGTCGGCGAGGACCCGGACGCCTACCGCGCGCGGCTCCACTACGTCGGTCACCTGGACGCCCTGAAACCCGCCTTCACGGTGGCCGAGAACCTGGCCTTCTGGGCCGCGCTCGGCGGCCGCCCGGGCGGCGAGGGCGCGGCGCTCGAGCGCTTCGGCCTCGGCCATCTGGCGGAGATTCCGGCGCGCCTGCTCTCGGCCGGGCAGCGTCGGAGATTGGGGCTGGCGCGGATCATCGCCTCGCCGGCGACGCTCTGGCTGCTGGACGAGCCCACGGTCTCGCTCGACGAGCAATCGGTCGGCGTCCTGATCGAGGTGGTGGACGAGCACCGCGCCGAGGGCGGCATGGTGATGGCGGCGACCCACGTCGACATCGGCCTCGCGGCGGCGGCGGTGTTGAACCTGAGCGAGGACGGCTCGGCCACAGGCGCGAGGACAGGCGCGAGGACAGGCGCGAGGACAGGCGCGACGCCATGAAGCCCTTCCTGCTCATCGTCGGGCGCGACGCCAGGCTCGCCTTCCGCCAAGGCAGCGCCAGCCTGATGACGGTGATGTTCTTCATCCTCGCGGTGACCCTGTTCCCGCTCGGCGTGGGGCCCGAGCTCGAGATGCTGGCCCGCATCAGCGCCGGGGTGGTGTGGGTCGCCGCCCTGTTCGCCGCCATGTTGTCGCTCGACCGCCTGTTCCAGGCCGACTTCGAGGACGGCAGCCTCGATCTCCTGGCCCTGGCGCCAGCGCCCTTGGAGGTCACCGTGCTCGCCAAGTGCCTGGCCCATTGGCTCACCACCGGGGTGCCCCTGATCGTCGCCGCGCCGCTGCTGGCCCTGCTCCTCAACATGGAGGCGGAGGGCTTCGCGGCACTGATCATGGCGATGGCCCTGGGGACCCCGTCCTTGAGCCTGATCGGCGCCGTCGGCGCGGGGCTCACCATCACCGTGCGGCGCGGCGGGGTGCTGCTGCCGCTGCTGGTGCTGCCGCTCTACATCCCGGTGCTGATCTTCGGCGTCTCGGCGGTCGAGGCCGCGGTGACCGGCTTTGGCGCCAGGCCGCACCTGCTTGTCCTCGGCGGCTTCCTGCTCGGCGCGCTGGTGCTGGCGCCCTGGGCGAGCGCGGCGGCGCTGAGGCTTTCGCTGGAATGAGCAGAGAGCGCGCGCGTGGCGGCGACCGGCCGGCCTTCGACCGCCTTGCCCGGGGCCCGGGAGCGGCTTAAATGACCGCCATGCACCGCTTCGCCAACCCGGCCCGCTTCCTGCGCTTCGCCGCCGCCGTGCTGCCCTGGAGCTCGGGCCTCGCCCTGCTCTTGCTCGTCAGCGGTCTCTACCTTGGCCTCTTCATCGCGCCGCCGGACCACCAGCAGGGCGAGAGCGTGCGCATCATCTTCGTTCATGTGCCGGCGGCCTGGATGGCGCTGTTCGTTTACAGCTTCATGGCGGCGCTGAGCGCGGCGGCGCTGATTTGGAAGCATCCCCTGGCCGATCTCCTGGCCAAGGCGGCGGCCCCGATCGGCGCCTCGTTCACCTTCGTCGCCCTGGTCACCGGGTCGCTTTGGGGCCAGCCCATGTGGGGCACCTGGTGGGTGTGGGACGCCCGGCTGACCTCGATGCTGATCCTGTTCTTCCTCTACCTCGGCTACATCGCCCTGTGGCAGTCCTTCGACGATCCGGTGCGGGCGGCGCGGGCGGCGGCGGTGCTGGCGCTGGTGGGCTTCGTCAACGTGCCGATCATCAAGTTCTCGGTCGAGTGGTGGAACACCCTGCATCAGCCGGCGAGCGTGATGCGCGTGGGCGGGCCCGCCATCCACCCCTCGATCCTGATCCCGCTCCTGATCATGGGGCTGGGCTTCATGGCCTATTTCCTGAGCCTCTTGATCCTGAGGACGCGGAGCGAGATCGCCGCGCGCAAGATTCGCAACCTGCGGCTGGCCAAGGTCGAGGCCTGACCCGAGACCCGCGCGCCCGAAACCCGCGCGCCCGAGGTGGCGTCGGCGCCGGGCGGCCACGGCCGGCCGGCTTCGGTCAGACTATTGACCTGGATCAATGTGTGGGAGCGAGGCATCTGGTCGAATCGCTCCCGCCATCCGAGGCCGGGGCAAGCTGGACGACCCGTCGGACCGAGCATATATAGATCGCGGAGCAAGGTGAGAGGCGACAAGTTCAGTGTCTGAGTTCTTAAGCATGGGCGGTTACGCCCAATTCGTATGGCCTGCCTTCGCGGTTACGGCCATCGTCCTGGCCGCGCTCGTGGTGCTGAGCCGGCGCGCGCTGCGCGCCAACGAGAGCACCCTCGAGGCGCTCCAGAACGAGCGCCGCGGCGCCCGCCAGCGCCCCGCGCCGGCGCCCGCGCCCGCGTCGGCGACCGTGGCGGAGAGCGAAGATGACGCGTAAACGCAAGCGCCTCTATGTCGTCCTCGGCGGCATGGCGATCCTCGGCCTCGCCGCGGCGCTGGTGCTCAGCGCCTTCGAGGACAACCTGGTGTTTTTCTACAGCCCCACCGACCTCAGCACCAAGGAGTTTGCCGCCGACCGCCGCTTCCGTCTCGGCGGCCTGGTGGAGGAGGCCAGCGTCGAGCGCAGCTCCGACGGCCTCACCACGACCTTCCGGGTCACCGACCTCGTACAATCGGTAGCGGTCACCTACAGGGGCATGCTGCCCGACCTCTTTCGCGAGGGCCAGGGCGTGATCGCCGAGGGCCGCTTGGACAGCAACGGCGTCTTCGTCGCCACCCAGGTGCTGGCCAAGCACGACGAAAACTACATGCCGCCCGAGGTCGCCGAGGCGCTCCAGAAGTCGGGCAATTGGCAGGGCGACGGCGAGGGCGAACAATGATCCCCGAGCTCGGCCACTACGCGCTCATCCTGGCGCTGGCCATGGCGCTGGTACAGGGCACCCTGCCCCTGATCGGCGCCCAGCGGAACAACGCCGCCTGGATCGCCGTGGCGCGCCCGGCGGCGGTGGGCCAGTTCATTCTTGTGGCCGCCGCCTTCGCGGCGCTCACCCACGCCTACCTGGTCTCGGACTTCTCGGTGCTCAACGTCGCCGAGAACTCGCATTCGGCCAAGCCGTTGCTCTACAAGGTGAGCGGCGTGTGGGGCAACCACGAGGGCTCGCTGCTCTTGTGGATCCTGATCCTCACCCTGTTCGGGATGGCGGTGGCGGTGTTCGGGGGTAACCTGCCCGCCGCCTTCCGTGCCCGGGTGCTGGCGGTCCAGGGGCTGATCGGCGCCGGGTTCATGTTCTTCATCCTGCTCACCTCGAACCCCTTCGCGCGGCTGGCGCCGGCGCCCTTGGACGGCCGCGGCCTCAACCCGCTCCTTCAGGACCCCGGCCTCGCCTTCCATCCGCCCTTCCTCTACCTCGGTTACGTGGGCTTCTCGATCGCCTTCTCGTTCGCGGTGGCGGCGCTGATCGAGGGCCGGGTCGACGCCGCCTGGGCGCGCTGGGTGAGGCCCTGGACCCTGGCCGCCTGGTGCTGCCTCACCGTCGGCGTCGCGCTGGGCTCGTGGTGGGCCTATTACGAGCTCGGCTGGGGCGGCTGGTGGTTCTGGGACCCGGTGGAGAACGCCTCGTTCATGCCCTGGCTCGCCGGCACCGCGCTGCTCCACTCGGCGGCGGTGGTCGAGAAGCGCAACGCGCTCAAGAACTGGACCATCCTGCTCGCCATCGTCACCTTCTCGTTGAGCTTGCTCGGCACCTTTCTGGTGCGCTCGGGCGTGCTCACCTCGGTGCACGCCTTCGCCTCCGACCCGACGCGGGGCGTCTTCATCCTGGTCTTTCTGCTGGTCGTGGTGGGCGGCTCGCTGACCCTGTTCGCGGTCCGCGCGCCGGCGCTCAAGGCCGAGGGCATGTTCGCGCCAATCAGCCGCGAGGGGGCGCTGGTGCTCAACAACCTGCTCCTATCGACGGCCACCGCCACGGTGCTGCTGGGCACCCTTTATCCCTTGTTCCTCGACGCCGTCAGCGGCGAGAAGGTGTCGGTGGGCGCGCCCTACTTCAACGGTACCTTCGTGCCGATCATGGCCCCGCTGATCGTCGCCATGGCGGTGGGGCCACTGCTGGCTTGGAAGCGGGGCGACCTGGCGGGCGCCCTCGGGCGTCTCAAGTTGGCGGCCGCGGTGAGCGTGGCGGTGACGCTCGGGGTCTGGTACTGGGTCAGCGAGGGACCGGTGCTGGCGGTCCTGGGGCTGGGCCTGGGGATCTGGCTCTTGGCCGGCGCCGCGGTCGAGCTTGGCCTTCGGGTGAAGCTTTTCCGCGCCCCCTTGCTCGAAAGCTGGCGCCGGGGGCGCCATCTGCCGCGCACCGCCTGGGGCATGACGGTGGCCCACGCCGGCCTCGGCGTGCTGGTGCTGGGCATCACCGCCTCGTCGGCGTGGCAGAGCGAATCGCTGCAGGTCATGCGGCCGGGCGAGAGCGTCGACCTCGCCGGCTATCGCTTCACCTTCGAGGGCGCGCAGGCGTTCGAGGGGCCCAACTACAGCGCCCGCCGCGGCACCTTCACCGTGAGCCGCGGCGGCGATGTGGTCACGGTCATGCGGCCCGAGACCCGGACCTATCCGACGCCGCCCATGGACACCACCGAGGCGGCGATCTATCCCATGCTGAGCGCCGACCTCTTCGCGGTCATCGGGCAGCCGGCGGGCGCCGGCGCCTGGGCCACCCGCGTCCACCACAAGCCGCTGCTGTCGTGGATCTGGGCCGGCGCCGCGATCATGGTGCTGGGCGGGCTGATCTCGCTCAGCGACCGCCGCCACCGGGTCGGCGCGCCGGCTCGCGGGCGCGCCACCCGGGCGCTACCCGAGCCGGCCCAGGCGTGAGCAGGGTGGGCGCGCACGGCCACCGTCTCAGGTTCATGCTGCCGGTGGCCGTATTCCTGGTCATCGGCGGCTTCCTCTACGTCGGGCTTTCGCTGGATCCGGGCAATATCCCCTCGGCCCTGATCTCGGAGCGGGTGCCGGAGTTCTCGCTCCCTCCCCTCGAGGGCTACGAGCGCGGGCTCAGCAGCCAGGACCTTGGCCATGGCGAGGTCTCGTTGGTCAACGTCTTCGCCTCGTGGTGCGGCCCGTGCCGGGTCGAGCACCCGCTCCTGATGCGCCTCGACGCCGAGGGCATCGTCCCGGTTTACGGCATCAACTACAAAGACCGCCCCAAGGACGCGGTGGCTTGGCTCGCCGAGCTCGGCGATCCCTACACCCTGATCGGCGCCGACCGCGACGGCCGCGTCAGCATCGACTGGGGCGTCTACGGCGTGCCTGAGACCTTCGTCATCGATCGTCAGGGCCGCATCGCCTACAAGCACATCGGGCCCATCATGCCGCGCGACCTCAACGACAAGATCCTGCCCCTGATCGAGCGCTTGAGCCGATGAGCATCTCCGTCCCGGCCCGCGTGCTCGCCCTGCTCCTGGCCCTGGCGCTGGGGTCGGGGCCCGCCGTGGCCGCCTTCGAGGTCGACGAGGTGCTCCCCGACGCGGCCCAGGAGCTGCGCGCCCGCGAGCTTTCGAAAGAGCTCCGCTGTCTGGTGTGCCAGAACCAGTCGATCGCCGAATCGAACGCGCCGCTCGCCGTCGACCTCCGGCGCATCGTGCGCGAGCGCATCACCGCCGGCGAATCCGACGCGGAAGTCCTCGACTACATGGTGGCGCGCTACGGCGACTGGGTGCTGCTCAAGCCGCCGCTCAAGTCCACCACCTACGTCCTCTGGTTCGGCCCCGCGTGGCTGTTCCTCTTGGCGGCCGGCGCCGTCGCCCTCTACTTCAGGCGCGCCCGGGGCCGCGCCGCCGCGCCGCCCCTCGACGAGGCCGAGCGGCAACGCCTCGACTCGCTCGTCGATGACGGTGCCCAGCGCTGATGCTGTGGATCGCACTCAGCGTCATGACCGCCGCCGCGGTGGCGCTCCTTGTGGTGCCGATGTGGCGCGCCCGGCGCGGCCTGGCGACGCGCGGCGCGCTCGGCATCGAGGTCTACCGCGACCAGCTCGGAGATCTCGAGCGCGACCTCGATCGCGGGTTGCTGAGCGCCGAGGAGGCCGATGCGGCGCGGCTCGAGATCGAGCGCCGCCTGTTGGCCGCCGCCGACGACCGCGCCGGGGCCGGGGCGCTGACGGTGCGCTGGCGCGGCCTCGGGGCGGCGATCGTCGCCCTCGCCCTGCCGGCGGCGGGGCTGGGGCTCTACCCCTGGCTGGGCTCGCCCGGGCTCCCCAGTCAGCCCTACGCCGAGCACATCGAGCGGGTGCGCGCCGAGCCCGAGGCGGCGCAAGACAATCCCCAGCTCGCCCAGATGATCGCCGGGCTCGCCGCCCGTCTCGAAGACGCCCCCGACGACCTCGAGGGCTGGACCATGCTCGGCCGCAGCTACGGCGTCCTCGGTCGCTACCGCGAGGCCGCCGCCGCCTTCCGCCGTGCCGTGGCGCTCGACGCGGGCGATCCGGAGCTCCTGGTGGCCGAGGGCGAGAGCCTGGTCTTCGCCAGCGACGGCGTCGTCACCCCGGCCGCCGAGACCGCCTTCCGCCGCGCTTTGGTGCTGACGCCCGGCCATCCCGCGCCACGCTACTACCTGGGTCTCGCCGAGCGCCAGGCGGGCAATGCCCGGGCCGCCCTCGAGCGCTGGCTGGCGTTGGCCGCCGACAGCGCCGAGGAGGCACCGTGGCGCCCCATCCTGCTGCGCGGTCTCGAGGAGGTCGCCCAGGAGCTCGACGTCGACCTCGCTTCAGTGCTGCCGCCGGCGCCGATGGCGGCGATGGCGCGAGGGCCAGACCAGCCGGCGGTGGCCGAGGAGGGGCCGGGACCGAGCGAGGAAGAGGTCCGCGCCGCCGCCCGGGTGTCGCCCGAGGAGCGCGAGGCAACGATCCGCGGCATGGTGGAGCGGCTCGCGGCGCGCCTGGCCGAGGAGCCCGACGACCTCGAGGGCTGGCTCAGGCTGGGGCGCGCCCGCCAGGTGCTGGGCGAGTTCGAGGCGGCACGCGAGGCCTATGGCCGCGCCGCCGCGCTGGCCCCCGACGACGCCCGGGTGCTGGCGGCTTACGGCACCGCGATCACGCGGGCCGCGGGAGCGCAGGCGCCGGTGTCCGAGGAGGCGCTGCGTCTCTTCGAGCGGGTCCTGGCGCTCGACGCGGGCAACGCGGAGGCGCTGTGGTTCACCGGCCTCGCCGCAGCCGAGTCGGACCGCGCGGCCGACGCCGCGAACGCCTGGCAACGGCTCTTGGAGCGCCTCGCGCCCGACGACCCGGCCTACGCCGAGGTGGCGCAACGCCTGGAGGCGCTGAAGGCGGTCGAGTAGCGACGGGGGCGGCGCGACGCAGCTCACCGCCCGGCAGGACCAATCGCCGCCGGCCGGGCTATACTCGCCCGGCGTCCGGCACCGGGCACGGAGTCAAGCCACCGTGAGCGAGCAACGCGAGCGATACGTTCCCTGCGGCCCCAGCGCCCACGTCGACAACTTCGCGGCCGAGCGCCTGCCCTCGCCCAAGCTGTGGCCGTGGTGCGAGTTCGGCGCCACGCCCGAGCTCGCCGCGATCCCCGAGCGCGTCAACTGCGGCGTCGAGCTCCTCGACAAGCAGGCGGCGCGCTGCGGCCCGCGGCCGGTGCTCCACGGCGCCGCCGGGAGCTGGAGCTACGACGAGCTCCTCGACAAGGCCAACCGCATCGCCCGGGTGCTGGTCGAGGACCTGGGCGTGAAGCCCGGCAACCGGGTGCTGTTGCGCGCCGCCAACAACCCGATGCTGGTGGCCTGTTGGTACGCCGTGGTCAAGGCCGGCGCGGTGGTGGTCACCACCATGCCGATGCTCAGGGCGCGCGAGCTCGGCTTCGTGATCGACAAGGCCGAGATCGGGGTGGCGCTGTGCGACGCGCGCCTCTCAGAGGCGATGGAGGCGGCGCGCGAGCGCACCGCGACACTTAAGGACGTGCTCTACTTCCACGGCGCCGAGCGCGCCGAGGAGGGCACCGCGCCGGGCTCGCTCGAGGCCCTGATGGCGAACAAGCGTCCCGGCTTCGAGAACGTCGACACCGCGGCCGACGACGTCTGCCTGATCGCCTTCACCTCGGGCACCACCGGCCCGCCCAAGGGCTGCGTCCAGTTCCACCGCGACCTGATGGCGGCCTGCGAGACCTACTCGCGTCACGTGGTACGGCCCGCCGCCGACGACGTCATCGCCGGAAGCTCGCAGATCGCCTTCACCTACGGCCTCACCACCCTCGTCACCTACCCCATGCGGGTCGGCGCCGCGACGGTGCTGATGGAGCGCTTCGAGCCCGAGGCGCTGCTCGAGAAGGTGGCCCGGCACCGGGTCAGCATCCTGTTCGGGGTGCCGACCGCCTTCCGCACCCTGGTCGACCTGGTGCCCGAGGGCGATCTCTCGTCGCTGCGGAAATGCTTCTCGGCGGGCGAGACCCTGCCGTCCGCGGTGTTCGAGCAGTGGCGCGAGGCCACCGGCATCCGCTTGGGCGAGGGCATCGGCACCACCGAGGTCCTGCACATCTTCATCGCCGCCCGCGGAGAGCGTGCCCGCCCCGGCGCCACCGGCCTGGTGGTGCCGGGCTTCGAGGCCCGGGTGCTGGACGGCGACGGCAACCCGGCCCCGCCCGGCACCGTCGGCCCGCTCGCCGTGCGCGGCCCCACCGGCTGCCGCTATCTCGACGACGCGGAGCGCCAGGCCGGCTACGTGCGGGACGGCTGGAACCTCACCGGCGACGCCTTCCGGGTCGACGAGGAGGGCTACTACTGGTACCAGGCGCGCACCGACGACATGATCGTCTCGGCGGGCTACAACGTCTCGGGACCCGAGGTCGAGGGCGTGCTCCTCGAGCATCCCAAGGTGCTGGAGTGCGGCGTGATCGGGGTGCCCGACGCGACGCGCGGGCAGGCGATCAAGGCCTACGTGGTGCTGCGCGACGGCCAGGAGGAGGGCGCGGCCACGGCCGAGGAGCTGCGCCGCTTCATCAAGGCCGAGATCGCGCCCTACAAGTGCCCGCGCAGCATCAGCTTCCTCGACGAGTTGCCGCGCACCATGACCGGCAAGCTGCAGCGCTTTCACTTGCGCGAGCGGGCGCGAGAGGAGGCGGAGCGGGCTGGCGGCGCCGAGGGCAGCCCGTGAGCGCGCCCGAGGTCGGGGCCGGCAACCTGGTCCTTAAGCTCGAGGGCGCGGTCGCCACCATCGCCTTCAACCGGCCCGAGAAGCTCAACCCCCTCGATTGGGAGTGCGTCAAGGAGCTCCACGCCCGCCTCCAGGAGCTCGCACGCGACCCGGGCTTGCGCGTCGTCGTCGTCACCGGGCGGGGCCGGGCCTTCTCGGCCGGCGGCGACCTCGAGAGCTACATCGACCTTTACCGGCGGGCCGACGACTTCCGCCGCTATCTCCAGGACTTCCACGCCCTCATGGAGCTGATCGAGCGCTCGCCCCTGATCGTCATCGCCGCCGTCAACGGCGCCTGCGTCGCCGGCGGGCTCGAGCTCATGCTGGCCTGCGACCTGGTGATCGCCAGCGCCGAGGCCAAGATCGGCGACGGCCACCTCAACTTCGGGCAGCTCCCGGGCGGCGGCGGCTCGCAGCGCCTGCCCCGTGCCATCGGCGCCCTTCGCGCCAAGGAGCTGATGCTCTCGGGGCGCCTGCTCGACGGCTCGGAAGCCGAGCGCATCGGCCTGGTCTCGCGGGCGGTGCCGGCGGCGGAGCTCGAGGCGGCGACGGAGGCGCTGGTCGCCGAGCTGCTCGCCAAAAGCCCGGCCGGCCTCAAGGGAGCCAAGCACCTGATCAACGAGGGCCTGCGCGGGACGCTCGAGGCGGGCCTCGAGATGGAGCGCGACTACGTGCACGACTACGCCACCACCTGCGCCGACGCCACCGAGGGCCTCCTCGCCTTCAAGGAGAAGCGCGCGCCGCGCTTCGCGCCGGGCTGAGCGCCGTGTGGAGCTTGAGAGAGAGCTACGCCATCGCCGGGGTGGGCTACACCGCCTACTCGAAGGACTCGGGCACCACGGTGCTCAACCTGGCGCTCGAGGCCTGCCGCAACGCCGTCGCCGACGCCGGGCTCGGGGTGAGAGAGGTCGACGGCATCGTCAGCTACAACTTCGGCGACTCGGTGCCGGCGATCGCCGTCGCCACCGGTCTCGGGCTCCCGGCCGCCCGCTACGCCATCGACCTCGCGGCCGGCGGCAACGCCGCCAACCTGGTGGTGCTCACCGCGGCGGCCGCGATCGAGGCCGGGCTCGCCGAGAGCGTGCTCTGCTACCGCGCCATGAACGGGCGCTCGGGCTTCCGCCTCGGCGGCGGCCGCGAGATCGCGGCGCACGGCGTGACCCAGTACACCGCGCCCTACGGCTGGATCACCTATCCCCAGGCCATGGCCATGTGGTGCCGCCGCCACATGCTCAAATACGGCACCACCAGCGAGCAACTGGCGACCATCGCCGTGACCTGCCGGCGCCACGCCGGCGCCAACCCGCGGGCCATGAAGCGCGAGCCCATCACGGTCGCCGATCATCAGGCCTCGCCGATCATCGTCGATCCCTTCCACTTGCTCGACATCTGCCTCGAATCGGACGGCGGCTGCGCCGTGCTGGTGACCTCGGCCGAGCGCGCCCGCGACCTGCGCCAGCCGCCGGTCGTGATCCTGGGCGGCGCCTATGGCGGCGGCCCCAACCAGGGCGACGACCTGTTCGACGCCATGCGCTGGCCCGACCACGCCCACAACTACGCGAAGTACATCGCCGACGACCTGTGGCGGAGCGCCGGCGTCGGCCCCGGCGACATCGACGTGGCCGAGATCTACGACTGCTTCACCTACTCCGTCATCGCCCAGCTCGAGGGCCTGGGCTTCTGCGCCGAGGGCGAGGGCGGCGCCTTCGTCCAGGGCGGGCGCATCGAGTTGGGCGGCGAGCTGCCGCTCAACACCCACGGCGGGCTCCTGTCGGAGGCCTACATCCACGGCCTCAACCACGTCGTCGAGGCGGTGGAGCAGCTGCGCGGCGCGGCCGGGCCGCGCCAGGTCGAGGGCGCCGAGCTCGCGCTCACCACCGCCGGCGCCATGACCTGCGGCAGCGCCATGGTGCTCCGGAGTTAATGCCGCGGTGGCCTATTCGAAGCCGCTCCCGGTCGCCGATCCCGACTCCGCGCCCTACTGGGCGGGCTGCCGCCGCCACCGGCTGCTCATTCAGCGTTGCGACGGCTGCGGCCAGGTCCGCTTCCCGCCGTCGGGCTCGTGCCCGGCCTGCGGCTCGGACCGGGCGGCGTGGATCGAGGCCTCGGGCCGGGGCACGGTCTACAGCTGGATCGTGGTCGTACGCCCGATCCCGGCCGAGGTCTTCGCGGGCGAGGTGCCCTACGTGGTGGCGCTCATCGAGCTCGACGAGGGCGTCCGCATGCCGAGCAACCTGATCGAATGCGCGCCCGGCGAGATCACCGGCGGCCTGGCGGTCGAGGTGGTGTTCGACGACGTCACCCCGGAGGTGACCTTGCCCAAGTTCCGCCCGGTGCGGCGCGCGTGAGGGCGGCCTTAACCTACCCTTAACCGGGCGCCGATAGCGTTGCCGGCGATGGAGATCACACCCAGCCCCGCCCTCCTCGAGGCGCTGTCGACGCGTGGCTCGGTCAAGTCCGAGCCCCGGCCGACGACGCCCGCCGAGGCCCAAGCGCCGGCGTCGGAGGCGGGCCCGGCCGAGGGTGCGGCACCGCGCACCGGGCCTGGCGGCCACTTGGGAAGGTTCCTCGACATCACGGTCTGAGCCGGCCCCCGTCACCGCGCCCCTTGCCGCCCGCCGGCACCGCGTCGAATACGTTCTCGCTGTACAGCGCCCCCCTCGCGACGCATGATCCGGCGACTGATCGAGCGAGGCCGCGGCGATGGAATTCGGCATCCAGTTCTTTCCCGACATCGGGCCCGCGGTGCAGTCGGGGCGGGATTACTGGCACGAGTCGCTGCACCTGGTGGGGCTCTGCGACGAGCTCGGCTACACCAGCGTGCGCACCGTCGAGCACTACTTCCAGCCCTATGGCGGCTACAGCCCCAACCCCATCGTCTTCCTCGCCGCCGCCTCGCAGCGCACGGCCAAGGCGCGGCTCGTCACCGGCGCCGTGCTGCCCGCCTTCAACAGCCCGCTCAAGCTCGCCGGCGAGATCGGCATGCTCGACGCGATCTCCGACGGCCGCCTCGACGTGGGCTTCGCGCGCGCCTTCCTGCCCCCTGAGTTCGCCCGCTTCGGGGTCGCCCTCGACGAGAGCCGGGCCCGCTTCGACGAGGGCATGGAACAGGTGCGCCGGCTCCTCGAGGAGGAGAACGTCACTTCGGAAGGGCGCTTTCACTCATTCCGGAACACCACCTCGCTGCCGCGCCCGACGCAGCAGCCGCGCCCGCCCTTCTACGTCGCCGCGCTCGCCACCGAGGAGTCCTTCGTCAAGGCCGGCGAGCAGGGCCACGCGGTGATGGCCATCCCCATGGCCGGCGGCAAGATGGCCGAGCTCCTCGGCCTCTACCGCGAGGGCTGGCGCAGCGGCGGCCATCCCGGCAAGGGTACGGTGATGCTCGCCTTCCACATGCTCTGCCACCGCGACGGCAAACGCGCCGCCGAGCTCGCCCGCGAGCCCCTGAACCGTTACCTGCGCTCGCTCGTGGACGCCGCCTCGGACTGGACCGGGGGCTTGAGCTCCAAGGACTATCCCAACTACGACAAGATCATCGACGGGCTCTCGCGCGAAAGCTTCGAGAGCCAGGTCGCCAAGCGCGCCGCCTGGGTGGGTACGCCGGCGGCGCTAAAGCGAGCCATCGCCGAGTACGAGGCGCAGGTCGGCGGCTTCGAGATCGCCTCGATGCAGGTCAACTTCAACACCATCCCGGTGGCCGAGGCCGAGGCCTCGATGCGGCTCTTCGCCGCCGAGGTGATGCCCCACTTCGGCGCCGCGGCCCAAGCTGCCCAGTGAGGCGGGCGCGGGCGCCTCAGGCCTCGAGCCGGGCGCGGTCGCCCGCGATCACGGCCACGGCGCTGATCTCGATCAGGAGCTCGGGGAAGACCAGCGCCGTCACCTCGATGAGCGTGCTCGCCGGGTAGGGCGGGGTGAAGAACTGGCGCCGGACCTCGTGGATCGCGCCGAGCTCGCTCATCTCGGTGACGTAGACGATCACCGAGACCACGTCGTCGAAGCCGCCGCCGGCGTGGGCCAGCACGGTGCCGATGTTCTCGAGCGTCTGGCGGGTCTGCGCGCCCATGTCGCCGGGGGCGACGACGTTGCCCTCGCCGTCGACCGAGACCTGGCCCGAGATCTGGAGGACCTGGCCCGGGGGCTGCCAGGCGGCCTGGGAAAAGGCCCCGAAGGGTCGCATCATGCCTTGGGGATCGAACGCGCGTGCCATCGATGAGTTCTCCCTCTCTGCGGGTTGCTCCGCTCGCCTCAGCTTAGCGCGGTGGCATCCGCCGTGGCGAGGGCGGCGCCCTGGACGCGGCTCCGGCCGCATGCCAGATTAGCGCCATGTCGCAACCACCGGGCCCCGAGACGCGCTTCTCGCTCAAGACGCCGGAGGGCGAGACCCACCCGCGGCTGGTCTGCGACGCTTGCGGCTTCATCAACTACGTCAACCCGAAGATCGTCGTGGGCACGGTGTGCCACTGGGAGGACCGGGTGCTCTTGTGCCGCCGCGCCATCGAGCCGCGGCGGGGCTACTGGACCATCCCGGCGGGCTACCTCGAGGAGCACGAGACCACGGTCGAGGGGGCGCTGCGCGAGACCCGCGAGGAGGCCTGCGCCGAGCCCGAGATCGAGGGCCTGCTGGCGGTCTACAACATCCCCCGCATCAGCCAGGTCCAGCTCATCTACGCCGCGCGGCTGCGCTCCGACCGGGTGGCGGCGGGGCACGAGACCGAGGAGACCGGGCTCTTCGCGTGGCAGCAGATCCCCTGGGACGAGATCGCCTTCCCGAGCGTCCACTGGGCGCTGGGCCACGCCCGCGAGGCCCGCGGCAAGGCGCTCCGCGCCCCCTTCACCAACCCGCCCGGCGAGCGCGGGGATTTTCCGGCGAAGAAATCGACCGCTTAGGGGCCTCGAGGCGCCCCAGCCTCAGCTCGCCTCCTCCTCGACGCGGTGGCGCTGCATGAGGGGGATCTGGGCCAGGGCGAAGAGCACGGTGAGGGGGAGGAAGCCGAAGACCTTGGCGGTCACCCAGGCGTCGGTCGAGAGGCTGCGCCACAGCACCTCGTTCAAGAGCGCCATGACGACGAAGAAGGCGGCCCAGCGGTGGGTGAGGCGGTGCCAGCCCCGATCGTTCATGGCGTAGACCGCGTTCATCAGGGGTTTCACCAGCGCCCGGCCCGAGGCCAGGCCGCCGTAGAGGATGGCGGCGAACAGGGCGTAGACGATGGTCGGCTTGATCTTGATGAAGGTCTCGTCGTTGAGGTAGAGGGTGAGCCCGCCGAACACCATCACCACCGCGCCGGTCACCAGCGGCATCACCGCGAGCCGGCGCTCGAGCCCGAACGAGAGTGCCAGCGCCACCACCACCGCGGCCATGAAGGCGCCGGTCGCGGCGAAGATGCCGGCGCGCGCGTTGGCGACGAAGAAGACCAGGAGCGGCCCGAGGTCGACGGCGAGCTTCACCAGCGGCGGCATGCGGGGGCGCACGGGCGGGGGCACGGGCGAGGTCATGGGCTCAAGATAGGCGCTGACCGGGAGTCGTTAAAGGCCCGGCAGGACGGTGGCCGGCTAATCCCCCAACCCGACCAGGGCGCGGGCGAAGGCGCGGGCCTCGAAGGGCTGCAGGTCGTCGAGGCCCTCGCCGACGCCGATGGCGTGGACCGGGAGCCCGAAACGCTGGGCCAACGCCACCAGCACGCCGCCCTTGGCGGTGCCGTCGAGCTTGGTCATCACCAGGCCCGTTACGGCACAGGTCTCCCTGAAGACTTCGACCTGGGCGTGGGCGTTCTGGCCCGTGGTGGCGTCGAGCACGAGCAGAACGCTGTGCGGCGCCGCCGGGTCGAGCTTGTTCAGCACCCGCCCGATCTTCTCGAGCCCGGCCATCAGGTGGGCCTTGTTCTGCAGCCGTCCGGCGGTGTCGATCATCAGCACCTCCGTACCCTCGGCGCGGGCCCGCTCGAGGGCCTCGAAGGCGAGGCCGGCGGCGTCCGCGCCGGGCGCCCGCGCCACCACCGCGCAACCCGCGCGCTCACCCCAGATCTGGAGCTGCTCGATGGCCGCGGCGCGGAAGGTGTCGCCCGCCGCGAGCAGCACCGAGCGGCCCTCGGCGCGCAGGCGCCAGGCGAGCTTGCCGATGGTGGTGGTCTTGCCGGTGCCGTTGACGCCGACCACCAGGATGACGTGGGGCCGGGCCGCGGCATCGATCTCGAGCGGTGCCGTTACGGGCTCGAGGATGGCCGCGATCTCGTCGGCCAGCGCCGCCTTGACGTCCTCGGGCGCAACCTCGCGGTCGAAGCGGCCGGTGGCGAGCCGGGCGCGCACCGCCGCCGCCGTGGCCACGCCGAAGTCCGAGGCGATCAACAGGTCCTCGAGCTCCTCGAGCGCCTTCTCATCGAGCTTGCGGCGGCTGAGGACGTCGCCGATGCCGGCGCCGAGGGCGCCGGCCGAGCGCCTCAGGCCCGCGCTCAGCCGGCCCAGCCAGCCGCGCTCGCCGGCCGGCTCGGGCGCGCTCATCCCGGGATGGCGGCAGGGCGGCGGTCGGCGCTCTCGACGCCGGCGGCGTAGAGCCGGGCCTCGTCGCTGGCGAGGATGCGCGCCGCCACCACGCTTCCCGTGGGCGCCGCCGCCTCGAGCTCGACCCGGGCGTAGTGCTCGCTCCGCCCCTGGCGCCCCTGCTCGACCAGCACCTGGGCGGTGGCGCCGACGCGGTGCGCGAGGAAGGCGCGTAGCGCCGCGGCGCCGGCTTGGCGCAGCCGCGCCGCCCGTGCCTTGCGCTCGGGCGCCGGCACCTGGGGCATGCGCGCCGCCGGGGTGCCCTGGCGCGCCGAGTAGGGGAAGACGTGGAGGAAGGTGAGGCCGCAGTCGGCGACCAGCTCGAGGGTGCGCTCGAACATCGCCGCGCTCTCGGTGGGGAAGCCGGCGATGAGGTCGGCGCCGAGCGCGATGCCGGGCCGAAGCGCGCGCATGCGGGCGCAGAATTCGACCGCCTGGTCGCGGCGGTGGCGCCGCTTCATGCGCCTCAGCACCAGGTCGTCGCCGGCCTGCAGGCTCAAGTGCAGGTGCGGCATCAGGCGCGGCTCCTCGGCCACCGCGCGCTCGAGCTCAGGGTCGACCTCGGCCGGATCGAGCGAGGAGAGCCTGAGCCGCGGCAGCTCGGGCACCGCCGCGAGCAGGCAACGCACCAGCTCGCCCAGCGTCGGTCCCTCGGGGAGGTCGGCGCCATAGGCGGTGATGTCGACGCCGGTGAGCACCAGCTCGCGATAGCCGCGGGCCACCAGGGCGCGGACCTGGGCGATCACGTCCGCCACGGGCACGCTGCGGCTTTGGCCCCGGGCCAGCGGGATGACGCAGAAGGTGCAGCGGTGGTCGCAGCCGTTCTGGACCGGGACGAAGGCCCGGGCGCGGCCCTCGAAGCCGTCGATCATCGGCGCCGCGCCCTCGCTTAGGCGCATGATGTCGCCGACCCGCACCCTGTCATTTCCCGGCGCGAAGCTCTCGGCCGCGAGCTTCTCGGCGTTGCCCAGCACCCGATCGACCTCGGGCATGGCGGCGAAGGCCTGGGGCCTGAGCTGGGCGGCGCAGCCGGTGACGATGATGTGGGCCCCGGGGCGCGCGCGGCGTGCCCGGCGGATGGCCTGGCGGGCTTGGCGCTCGGCTTCCGCGGTGACGGCGCAGGTGTTGACGATGACCACCTCGCCGAGCCCGGCGGCGCGGGCGTGGCCGCGCATGACCTCGGACTCGAAGCTGTTGAGGCGGCAGCCGAAGGTGATGATCTCGGGCCCGTTCATGCCGCGGCCTCGGCGCCCAGGAGCCCGGGTTCGAGCGTGCCCACGAAGCTGGTGGCGACCGGCCCGGTCATGGTGACGTGGTCGTCCTCGCCCCAGCTCACGGCGAGGCTGCCGCCCTCGAGCACGACGCGGGCGCTGCGGGCGCAGAGTTCGCGGCGGTGGGCGGCGACCAGGGCGGCGCAGGCGGCGGTGCCGCAGGCGCTGGTGACGCCGGTGCCGCGCTCCCACACCCGGAGCCGGATGAGGTCAGGCGCCGTGACGGTGGCGACGCTGACGTTGGCGCGCTCCGGGAACAGGGGGTGGGTCTCGATCATCGGGCCGATGGTGGCGAGATCGATGGCCTCGGCATCGGCGACCAGGAAGATGACGTGCGGGTTGCCCATGTTGACCGCCACCGGGTCGGCCAGCACCGGCGCGCTGGCGGGCCCGATCTCGAGCTCCAAGTGCAGGGTGTCCATGGCCCGGGCCAGCGGGATCTCCTGCCAGCCGAGCGCCGGCGCGCCCATGTCGACCGAGACCAGGCCGTCGCCGGCGCGCCGCGCGATCTGCAGCCCGGCCCGGGTCTCGATCAGCGCTTGTCCGGCGCCGCTCTCGGCCATCAGGATGGCGCCGACGCAGCGCGCGCCGTTGCCGCAGGCCGAGACCTCGCCGCCGTCGGCGTTGCGGATGCGCATGAAGGCGTCGGCGCGGGCTGAGGGCTCGATGACGATGACCTGGTCGCAGCCGACGCCGGTGCGCCGGTCGGCGATGGCGCGCGCCTCGGCCTCGCCCAGGCTCAAGGCGCGGGCGCGCGCGTCGATCACCACGAAGTCGTTGCCGAGGCCGTGCATCTTGATGAAGGGTTGCGCCGTCATGACGCGGGTTATATGGCCACCCCAGCGGGCAAGTCCACCGCTTTGGCGGCGGGGAACCGCCCCCTTTCGAGCCCGGGTATACTGGGTGCCCGTCGGGAGAGCGAGATGGCTTGGGAAAAAGAGCTCGAGGAGATTGCCGAGCGCGAGGCGCGGGCCAAGGCGCAAGGCGGGCCTGAGGGCGTCGGGCGCCAGCACGCCAAGGGCCGGCTCACGATCCGGGAGCGCATCGAGGCGCTCGGCGATCCGGGTTCGTTTCGCGAGCTGGGGGTGGGCGCCGGCGGCGCCGAGCTCGACGAGGACGGCCGGCTGGTCTCCTTCAGCCCCGGCAACTTCGTCCTCGGCTTCACCGAGATCGACGGCCGGCGCTGCATCGTCGGTGGCGAGGACTTCACCCTTCGGGGCGGCTCGCCCAACGAGGCGGGGCTCAGGAAGAGCGTCTACGCCGAGGAGCTCGCGTGTCACTACCGGGTGCCGCTGATCCGCCTCCACGAGGGCGCGGGGGGGAGCGTCACCGGCCCCGGCGCCGGCTCGCTGCCGAGCCCGGTGAGCGAGCCGCCGCGCTTCCGCTCGGTGGCCCGCGCCCTGGCCACGGTGCCGGTGGCCACCGCGGCGCTGGGCCCGGTGGCCGGGCTGCCGGCCTCGCGGCTGGTCGCCGCCCACTTCTCGGTCATGACGCGCGAGACCTCGCAGGTCCTGGTGGCGGGGCCGGCGATCGTCGCGCGGGCGCTCGGCGAGCGCATCACCAAGGAGGACCTCGGCGGGCCCGAGGTCCACACCCGCAACGGCGTCGTCGACAACCTGGCCGAGGACGAGGCCGACGCCTTGCAACACATCCGCACGTTCCTCGGCTACCTGCCCCAGAACGTCTGGGAGCTCTCGGAGGTGGTGGCCGGCGGCGACGACCCGGGGCGGCGCGAGGAGGCACTCCTCGGGATCGTGCCCCGCGACCGGCGCAAGGTCTTCGACATGCGCAAGCTGATTGCCGGGGTGCTCGACCGCGGTACGTTCTTCGAGCTTGGCCGCAAATACGGCCGCGGCCAGATCACCGGCCTGGCGCGGCTCGCCGGCCAGGCCATCGGCGTGCTCGGAAACGACTGCCACTACTACGCCGGCGCCATGACCGCGGCCGGGGCGCGGAAGGTGCGGCGCTTCGTCGAGATGTGCGAGACCTTCCACCTCCCCATCGTCAGCCTGGTCGACGAGCCGGGCTTCATGATCGGCGCCGAGGCCGAGCGCGCCGGCACCATCCGCTACGGCACCGCGGCCGTGCTCGCGGTGGCCGATTGCTCGGTGCCCTGGGCCTCGGTGGTGGTGCGCAAGTCGTTCGGCGTCGCCTCGGCGGCGCACTATGGCCCCGACGCCTACGTGCTGGCCTGGCCCTCGGCCGAGATCGGCGCGCTCCCCGTCGAGGGCGGCGTGGCGGTCGCCTTCGGCCGCGAGATCGCCCGGGCCAAGGACCCCGAGGCCAAGCGGGCTGAGCTCGAGGAGGCGATGGCGGCGCGCCAGTCGCCGTTCCCCCGCGCCGAGGCCTTCGCCGTCCACGACCTCATCGACCCCCGCGACACCCGGCCCAGGCTGTGCGAGTGGATCGGCTGGGTCCAGCCCCTGTTGCCGGGGCTCCTGGGCCCGACCCGCTTCCCGATGCGGCCCTGAGGGGCGGGTCCGTGGTCGAAACGCCCCCCGCTTCGATCGCGGACCGATTCCGGCCCAAGATTGGATTATGATTGTTGGTATCGGAAATCTCTAATCTATTAGAAGCTTATCGGAACCAGAGGGGCAAAGCGATGAAACATCCCGTCTTCATAGACGACACCGAAGATGTCGGGCAAAGGGCTCTGAGGGAGTACCGCCCTCTCTACTGGAGTAACGTCCTTGGCACTCTCGTCATCTTGGTCCTCGTGCTGGGTGCAGCTACCGTCCTGGACCTTTCCGCCGCCACCTCAATCGTCGTGACACTTGTGGCGTGCACCGTATGCCTCGCGGGCAATATCAACTCAGGGATTGCAACGCTGTACGCCGCAGGCGCGGTACAAGCCAAAGCCGTAGCTGAAAGTGGGGAACAGTCATGACCGGGACAGAGGTTGTCACCAAGACGCCGCCGGCGCCGGCGCTATCGCCGCCCGGGGCGGCGCAGCAACCGCCGCGGGGCACCGGGTGATGTACGAGAGTTTGTGTCAGGCGGATGAGAGGGAGTGCTCCTTTTCGTGGATATCGATGACCCACCCGGAGTACCCCCTCCCTGCGCCTGACAAAAAATTTGATACATCACCCATGATCGAACTCTCGGGCGGCGCACCGCCGGCTGTGGTATCTTCTTCCTCGCCCGCCCTCCATCTTTAGGTTGGAAATGCCCCGCGCTGTACCGAGCCAAGTCGTCGCGCTAATCGATGAGCTGTTTCCGAACACAGAGTCAGCGCCGAACTTCAAAGTGAACCCTGACGCAGCTCCCAGACTGGCCGCCATCGTCCAGTTGGTTCGAGACGTCCCGGAAGAGCTGTTGCAGATCAGCGGCAGCGACTATTCCGATCTGGTTCTCGGCGTCTCAATTCTCGAATACATGGCCAAATCATGGCAGGAGAGAGGTGGCGTGACCGTCTCACAGAAGGTGAAGAAGGTTCACGCGCTGTCCATCGTGCGGCAGGCACTGTGCAAGTGCCCCGATCAGGCGCCCTCGCCCGCAATCACCGACCTGCTCTTCATCGAGGATGACGAACTACGGAAAAGCATCCGGCAGGATATCAGCTCCGCCTATAGTAATTTGCACAGCGGCGAATGGAAAGGAGCGACCGTCTTGGCCGGCTCGGCCGCAGAAGCCCTACTGCTTTGGGCGATTAATAACAGAAAGACGACACAGGAGGTCGAGGCGACGTTGCAGAACTTCGCGGCAGGGCCGGAGCGGGTCTCACCGCGGGATCCAAACCCAGACAAATGGGGCCTGCACGAGTCCATTGAGGTCGCCCTGGATTTGGGTCTCATTACGACGGAAACCGCAACGCAAGCGCGCTTGGGAAAAGGGTTTCGGAATCTGGTCCACCCGGGCCGCGCGCAACGGCTGGACCAAAAGTGCGACCGAGCAACAGCGCTGTCCGTTATTGCTGCTGTCGAGCACATCGTGCGCGACCTAGCCTGACTGCACGGAGAAAACCCTCCCTTGATGCCAGCCATCCCGCAGAAACGTGTCTCCCGGTAGCTTTCGTGAATCTTGTTGTCGAAGTGAATCAGTGAGGTCCTGAACGATGAGCTACTGCCGCCTCCAGCCACCGTCCGGCCTTCCCGAAACGGAAAAGAATACCTTTGGTCCGCTCAATCGGCTGCTCCACGATGTGCACACGATGCTCAAGCTCCCAAAAAGGGAAGCGGGACTTTACGCCGGATGCAACATATCGGCGACCATCGTGTTACTCGCGGTTGCAGCCGGGGTTTCGGAAACGCTCACAAAGACTGGGAAACATACGGGCGAGGACAAGTTCGTCGAGTGTTTGCGGCTGCACTATCCTTGGGAAGCCGAGGGCACAGCGAACAACATGGAGAAGAAACGAAACGCCGGCTTGCTGTGGAAGCTTTTCCGTAACCCGCTGGCTCACCGACTGGGATTTCCGCAAAGTGAAAAGCCTTGGCGGATCGATGGGCAGGGGATAGAGGTTGGCGGCAGGGAGGTGAGCAAATCCGCGCTCAACGACGGCCAGCTTGAAGAACTGGAACGCGCCGAAGACCGTCCGTCGTTACTGGAAACGAAGCAGACCCTCCAGGAGGCCGATGGCGAGTATATCCTTCACGTTCCGGCACTGTATTGGGGCGTGCGCCGGATGGTCATGGCCGCAGTGGAAAGTACTCGGTCGGCGGCGCAACCGCAGCAGCCGCCGATTGAGGCCCACTCTGCCGATGCAATGCCACACGTGGATATTTGGACGGTGATTGGGTCGTCTTCCGGGAACGGGAAAACGTGAGAGGCGGCGTTTAAAGCGCTAGCGTGCGCGAACATACCGGTAACGTGGATGCCATCCCTCTATTTGAACGCGGTTGAATTTGGCCTCATGGAGGCGCTCCTCGATGCGCAAGTCCGGTTCGTAATCGTAGGAGGTCATGCCGTTCAATTTCACGGTCACGTTCGGCCAGCGGAGGACCTGGATGTTCTCATCGAGCCTTCGCATAAAAATGCCGCCCATGTGATTATCGCTCTGAGGAAAGTCAATATACCTATCGGTCTCGACCAAGAGACCGAACTTACCGAGAAACTCGTCAAACCGAATGTGAAAATGCCGCTGAAGGGTGTGCACAGATTCATTGAAATCCTCACCTCTATAGAATCAGTCGGCTTCGATGAGGCCTTTGAGCAGGCGGCCCATTGCATCGAGAAGGGCCGCAGAATTCCCGTACTCTCAAAGGAGCACCTGATACGGTCGAAACGTGCCCGGGGTGAGGATAGGGATTTGCAGGATATTCAGGCTCTCAGCGAGTGTGGGCCCTGATACAGTTTGGCCCTGGCCCTGCTGCTGGCGGCCATGGAGCCGCTCCACTTCTCGGTAGCGCTGGGGGTGCTCTACTTCGACCCGGCGCCAGCCTTTGAGGCCGCTCTCGGGCGCCGGCTGGTCGCTGGTGCTCAACGGGTCGCCTCCCCGGGCGCGAGTCCGCGTCCCATCGCGATCAACCTATCGCTCTCGCGGGCGGCACGACCACCGCCCCGGGCCGGCCCCCGCTGGCTTGACTTGGCGGGGGCGAGGGCCTAGCTTCCGCGCGCTCTAGCGAGGTGAGGCGAGTTGCGCCCGAGGGCGCCCGCCAGTCCGCGAGGTTCGCGCACTGGCGCTACAAGTGTTGCGCCATAGCCTCGCCGCGGCGAAGCCAGTGGAAGCGCCATGTTCGATGATTTGAGCGGCCGGCTGGGCGAGGTCTTCGAGCGCCTTAAGCGACGCGGCGCGCTCTCCGAGGCCGACGTCTCGGCGGCGCTGCGCGAGGTCCGCGTGGCCCTGCTCGAGGCCGACGTGGCGCTCGCCGTCGTGAAGGACTTCATCGTCCAGGCGGGCGAGCGCGCCAGCGCCGCCAAGGTGCTGCGCAGCGTCACTCCGGGGCAGATGGTGGTCAAGGTGGTGCACGACCAGCTGGTCGAGATGCTGGGCGCCGAGGGCGTCCCGCTCAACCTCGCCGCCGTGCCCCCGGTGCCGCTGCTCCTGGTCGGCCTCCAGGGCTCGGGCAAGACCACCACGGCGGCCAAGATCGGCCTCTACCTAAAGGAGCGCGAGAAGAAGAAGGTGCTGATGGCCTCGCTCGACGTGCAGCGGCCGGCGGCCCAGGAGCAGCTCAAGGTGCTGGGCGGCCAAGCCGGCGTCGCCACCCTGCCGGTGGTGCCGGGGCAGATGCCGCTCGACATCGCGCGGCGCGCGGTGGAGGCCGGCCGGCTCGGCGGCTACGACGCGCTGGTGCTCGACAGCGCCGGGCGCCTCCACGTCGACGAGGCCCTGATGGCCGAGATGGTGGCGCTGCGCGACGCCGTCCGGCCGGCGGAAGTGCTGCTGGTGGCCGACGCGCTGACCGGCCAGGACGCGGTGCGGGTCGCCGAGAGCTTCCACGGCCGCGTCGGCCTCACCGGCATCGTGCTCACCCGGGTCGACGGCGACGGCCGCGGCGGCGCCGCGCTGAGCATGCGCGCGGTCACCGGCTGTCCGATCAAGCTGATGGGCGTCGGCGAAGCGCTCGAGGCGCTGGAGGCCTTCCACCCCGAGCGCATCGCCTCGCGCATCCTCGGCATGGGCGACGTGGTGAGCCTGGTCGAGAAGGCGGCCGAGAGCGTCGACGAGGCCGAGGCCGAGAAGCTCGCCGCCAAGATGATGAAGGGCCAGTTCGACCTCGACGACCTGGCGGGGCAGCTCAGGCAGATGCGCAAGATGGGCGGCATGGAGGGCCTGATGGGGTTCCTGCCCGGCGTCGCCAAGGTCAAGAAGCAGCTCGCCGAGGCCAAGATCGACGAGCGCATGCTGGTCCGTCAGGAGGCCATCATCTCGTCGATGACGCCGATCGAGCGGAAGAAGTCGAAGATCGTCGGCGCCTCGCGCAAGCGCCGCATCGCCGCCGGCTCCGGGACCTCGGTGCAGGACGTGAACCGGCTCTTGAAGCAGTACAAGCAGATGTCGTCGATGATGAAGAAGGTGAACAAGCTGGGCAGACGAGGGCTCATGCGCCACGGCCTGCCCGGCCTGCCGCCGCGCTAGGGCGCGGCGCGATCCCCCGAGGCCCGGCACCGAGAGGTAAGCGAAAGGAAACCAATCCGAGATGTCGTTGAGAATCCGTTTGACCCGTATCGGCACCAAGAAGCGACCGTTCTACCGCATCGTGATCGCCGACTCGCGGAGCCCGCGTGATGGCCGCTTCATCGAGAACGTGGGCACCTACGCCCCGCTCCTGCCCCCCGACCACCCCGACCGCGTGACGCTCAAGGAGGATCGCATCCGCCATTGGCTGGCGCTGGGCGCGAGGCCCACGGACCGGGTGGCGCGCTTCCTCGGCAAGGCCGAGATCATCGCCATGCCGAGCTTCAACAACCCGATCAAGTCGCGACCGAAGGCCAAGGCGCAGGAGCGCGCCAAGGCGGCGGCCGAGCCCAAGCCCGAGCCCAAGCCCGAGCCCGCGCCCGAGGCGACGCCAGAGCCCGAGGCGGCGCCAGAGCCCGAGGCGGCGGCGGAGCCCGAGCCCGAGACCGCGCCAGAGCCCGAGGCGGCGCCAGAGCCAGAGCCCGAGGCAGCGGCGGCGGCGGAGCCCGAGCCCGAGGCGGCGCCCGAGCCCGAGGCGCCAGCCGAGCCCGAGGCCACGCCAGAGCCCGAGGCCGCGCCCGAGCCCGAAAAAGCGGCGGACGAATCGGAAGCGAAGAAGGAGGACGAGTCGTAGCGGGCTCGGGCACCCACCATGCCGTCCGAGAGCGCCCTTAACGAGCGGCACGAGGGGCGGGTCTGCCTCGGCGTGATCGTGGCTCCGCACGGGGTGCGGGGCGAGGTCAAGATCAAGACCTTCACCAGCGATCCCGCCAACCTGGTGGCCTACGGCGCGACCAGCGACGAGGGCGGCGGGCGCCGCTTCGAGATCTCCCTCGCCGGCCGCACCAAGGGCGGCGTGATCGCGCGCCTGGCCGGGATCGAGGACCGCGACGCGGCGGCGGCGCTCAAGGGCACCAGGCTCTATGTCGCCCGCGCGGCGCTGCCCGATCCGGACCACGACGAGTACTACCACGCCGACCTCATCGGTCTCGCGGTCGAGCTCGACGACGGCCGGATGCTGGGCCGGGTCAAGGCGGTCCAGGATCTCGGCGCCGGCGATCTCCTCGAGGTGGCGCTGCCCGGCGGCGACACGGTGATGGCGCCGTTTACCAAGGAGGTGGTGCCGGTGGTCGACCTCGATGCGGGGCGGCTGGTGCTGAGGCCCTTGCCGGGGCTGCTCGACGAGGTGGAGCCATGAGCGGCGGCCCCGCCGCGGCGCCCTGGAGGGCGCAGGTGCTGACCCTGTTCCCCGAGATGTTCCCGGGGCCCCTGGGCCATTCGCTGGCGGGAAAGGCGCTGGAAAAGGGGCTGTGGGCGCTGGAAACGGTGGACATTCGCGATTTCGCGGGCGATAAACACCGCGCCGTGGACGCCCCGCCGTACGGCGGCGGGCCGGGGATGGTGCTGAGGCCCGATGTCGTCGCCGCGGCGATCGACGCGACGGCGGCGGCCGAGGCCGAGGAACGGCCGCTCGTCTACTTGAGCCCGCGCGGTCGGCTGCTCGATCAGGGCCTGGCGCGCGAGTTTGCGCGGGGCTCCGGCGTGCGACTGCTTTGCGGCCGCTTCGAGGCGGTCGACGAGCGCGTGATCGAGGCCCGCCAGGCGCTCGAGGTCAGCATCGGCGACTTCGTGCTCTCGGGTGGCGAGCCGGCGGCACTGGTGTTGATCGACGCCGCGGTGCGGTTGCTGCCGGGCGTGGTCGGCGAGGAGGCAGGGCTTATAGAGGAGAGTTTCGAGCTGGGGCTCCTGGAGTACCCCCACTATACCCGCCCCCAGACCTGGGAGGGACGCGAGGTGCCGGAGGTGCTGCTCTCGGGCCACCACGATAATGTCAGGGCCTGGCGTCTGGAGCGGGCCGAGGAGATCACCAGGGCGCGCCGGCCGGACCTTTGGGAACGCTACGTGGTCGCGGGCAAGAGGATTAGGCCAGAGGATTAGGATCGAGTGATGAACGTCATCGAAGAGCTCGAACGAGCCGAGATCGAGAAGCTCGTGGGCGAACGGGCGGTGCCTGATTTCGCCCCCGGCGACACGGTGTGCGTCAACGTGAAGGTGACCGAGGGCAGCCGCGAGCGGGTCCAGGCCTTCGAAGGCGTCTGCATCGCGCGCTCCAACCGTGGCCTCAACTCCGCCTTCACGGTGCGCAAGCTGTCTTACGGTGAAGGGGTCGAGCGCATCTTCCCGCTCTACTCGCCGCGCATCGATTCGATCGAGGTGGTGCGCCGCGGCGCGGTGCGCCGGGCCAAGCTCTATTACCTGCGCGGCCGCACCGGTAAGAAGGCGCGCATCCCCGAGAAGCGCGAGACCCGCAAGGAAGCGCCACCCAAGAAGGACTGAGCCAGCCGGTTCCCGACGCGTGCCGGCGGCGTCTTGACGCCGGCGCGCGAGCGGGTCCCGGCGCCGGAGATGGCCGATGTCAGAGCCCTGCACCCTCTACGACAAGATCTGGCACAGCCACCTGGTCGACGAACAGGAGGATGGCACCGCCCTGATCTATGTCGACCGGCACCTGGTCCACGAGGTCACCAGCCCCCAGGCCTTCGAGGGGCTGAGGCTCGCCGGCAGGTCGGTGCGGCGGCCCGAGGCGACGCTCGCGGTGGCCGACCACAACGTGCCCACCACCGACCGCGCCGCCGGCATCGCGGACGCCGCGTCGCGGCTCCAGATCGAGACCCTGGGACAGAACTGCCGCGACTTCGGCATCGAGTTTTTCGCCATGGACGACATCCGCCAGGGCATCGTCCACGTCATCGGCCCCGAGCAGGGCTTCACCCAGCCCGGCATGACCGTGGTTTGCGGTGACAGCCACACTGCCACCCACGGCGCCTTCGGGGCGCTGGCCATTGGCATCGGCACCTCCGAGGTCGAGCACGTGCTCGCCACCCAGACGCTGATCCAGCGCCGCGCCGCCAACATGCGCGTCAGCGTCGACGGCGAGCTCTCCCCGGGCGTCACCGCCAAGGACCTGATCCTGGCCATCATCGGCACCATCGGCACCGCCGGCGGCACCGGCCACGTCATCGAGTACGCCGGCTCGACGGTGCGCGGGCTCGACATGGCGGGGCGCATGACGGTTTGCAACATGTCGATCGAGGCCGGCGCCAGGGCCGGGTTGATGGCGCCGGACGAGACCACGTTCGAGTACCTGAAGGGGCGCGCTTATGCCCCCAAGGCGGGGGCCTGGGAGCTGGCCGAGGCCACGTGGCGGCAGTTGGTCTCGGATCCCGGCGCCGATTACGACAAGGAGGTCTCGTTGGCGGCGCCGGAGATCGCCCCCCACGTCACCTGGGGCACCAGCCCCGAGGACGTGGCGCCGATCACCGGCAGCGTTCCCGATCCGGCGGACCAGACGGATGCCAATCGCCGCCGGGCCATGGAGCGCTCGCTCGAATACATGGCGCTCGAGCCCGGCACGCCGCTCAGCGAGATCGAGGTCGATCGCGTGTTCATCGGCTCGTGCACCAACGGGCGCATCGAGGACCTGCGCGCCGCTGCCGAGATCGCCAAGGGGCGCAAGGTGGCGGCCCACGTCGGCGCCATGGTGGTGCCGGGGTCGGGTCTGGTGAAGCACCAGGCCGAGGAGGAGGGGCTGGATCGGATCTTCCGCGACGCCGGCTTCGAATGGCGCGAGCCGGGATGCTCGATGTGCCTGGCCATGAACGCCGACAAACTGGAGCCGGGCGAGCGCTGCGCCTCGACCTCGAACCGCAACTTCGAGGGCCGCCAGGGGCGGGGCGGGCGCACCCACTTGATGAGCCCGGCGATGGCCGTGGTGGCGGCGGTCACGGGCCGCCTCGCCGACGTTCGCGAGTTCGCTTGAGGGCCGGCGCGGCGCCGCGGGCGAGAATCACGAGAAGGCCAGGAGATTGGAAAAGTTCAACACCCTCTCGGGAATCGCCGCGCCGCTGCCGATGGTCAACGTCGACACCGACATGATCATCCCCAAGCAGCACCTGAAGACGATCAAGCGCAGCGGTCTCGGGCAATACCTCTTCGACGACGACCGTTACTTGCCCGAGGGTGGCGAGAACCCGGACTTCGTGCTCAACAAGCCGGCCTATCGCGAGGCCAAGATCCTGGTGGCGGGCGCCAACTTCGGTTGCGGCTCGAGCCGCGAGCACGCGCCGTGGGCGCTGCTCGACTTCGGCATCCGCTGCCTCATCGCGCCCTCGTTCGCCGACATCTTCTTTAACAACTGCTTCAAGAACGGCATCCTGCCGATCCGGCTTGGCGACGCCGAGGTGGCGCTGCTGATGGTGGACGCGGAGCGTGGCGCCAACGCCACCCTTACCGTGGATCTCGCGGCCCAGGAGATTACCCGGCCCGACGGCGAGGCGATCGCCTTCGACATCGATCCCTTCCGCAAGCACTGCCTGCTGGAGGGCTTGGACGACATTGGACTTTCACTGCGCAAGGCGGGGCGGATCGACGACTTCGAAATGCGGCAGAGGGCCGCGCAGCCCTGGCTTTACACCTGAGGGAGATGGGGGACATGGCTTTTAGGGGCAAGTTACTGCTGTTGCCGGGCGATGGCATCGGGCCCGAGATCATGGGCGAGGCGAAGCGCGTGATTCAGTGGCTGGAGCAACGCCGCGACATTTCGTTCGAGGTCGAGGACGGGCTCATTGGCGGCGCCTCGTGCGACGCCTGCGGCACGCCGCTCAGCGACGAGACCCTCGAGCTCGCCAGGGAGTCGGATGCGATACTGCTCGGCGCCGTGGGCGGGCCCCAGTGGGATGGCCTCGACTTCAACCACAAGCCCGAGCGCGGGCTCCTGCGCCTGCGCAAGGAGCTGGACCTGTTCGCCAACCTGAGGCCGGCGATCTGCTTCGAGGCCCTGGTCGAGGCCTCGACGCTGAAGCCCGAGGTGGTGCGCGGTCTCGACCTGTTGATCGTTCGCGAGCTCACGGGCGGGATCTATTTCGGCGAGCCCCGCGGCATCGAGACCTTGCCCGGCGGCAGCCGCCGCGGCGTCAACACCCAGGTCTACACTTCGGGCGAGATCCGGCGCGTTGCCCGGGTCGCCTTCGAGCGGGCGGCCGAGCGCTCGGGCAGGCTGTGCTCGACGGATAAGGCCAACGTCATGGAGTCGGGGGTGCTGTGGCGCGAGGAGGTACAGAAGCTCCACGACGAGGAGTTCCCCGAGATCGAGCTCAGCCACATGTACGCCGATAACTGCGCCATGCAGCTGGTGCGCGACCCCAAGCAGTTCGACGTCATCGTCACCGACAACCTGTTCGGGGACATCCTCTCCGACGAGGCGAGCATGCTGACCGGCTCGCTGGGCATGCTGCCCTCGGCGTCGCTGGGGGCGGCCGACGCCTCGGGGCGCTTCCGCGCGCTCTACGAGCCGGTTCACGGCAGCGCCCCGGACATCGCCGGCAGCGGCGACGCCAATCCCTCGGCGATGCTGCTCTCGCTCGCCATGGCGCTCCGGCACTCCTTCGGCCTGGCCGAGGAGGCGGCGATGATCGAGCGATCGATCGAGAACATCCTCGGCGGCGGCTTGAGGACCGCCGATATCATGCAGCCGGGCATGGCCAAGGTCTCGACCGGCGTCATGGGCGATGCGCTGGCCCGCGAGTTGGACAAGTTGGCGGCCGAACCGATCGATCTCTCTCGACCGGATGGTTCCAGGCCCGAGATCGCCATATCGTGATCGATGGCGCCCTTGACCCGGGCCGCGCTCAGGCCCTAGGCTCGCGCACCCAGATAACAAGGGAGCCTCACAAATGGGCAAGTATATAGCTCCGATCATCGCGAGCTTGGCTCTCCTGCTGGCCGCCCCGGCTTTGGCCGAGGGCGGCTGCGGCGGCCTCAAGACCCAGTCGGTGGAAGCCGATGGGCCGACGTCGGCGCCGGTGGACACCGCCTCGACGGTGAGGCCGGACAGCAGCGGCTGAGCCCGCACCCAACCTTGAGACCTTGCGGGGCCGCTTCGGCGGCCCTTTTTTTGGCGTGCCAGGCGCTGCCGCGGCGCCCGTCAGTCGGGCCCCGGGCGCTCCTGCGCCAGCTCCCGGCCGTCGCTCCAGGGCCTGAGGGCGGCCCAGATGGCGCAATTGATCGGCGTCGCCACGCCGAGCTCGCGGCCGAGGCGGACCACCGCCCCGGCGCTGCCCTCGAGCTCCAGGCGCTTGCCGTGATCGAGGTCGACCAGCATCGAGGGGCGTAGCTCCGGGGCCGAGCTGTCGAGGAAGGCGAGCGCCGCCGCGCGGGCCTTGTCGGCCTCCAGATCGATGCCCTTGGCGGCGGCGACGGCCAGCACCTCCTCGACCGTGTCGGCGTAGAGCCGCCGTAGCTCAGGGTCGGCGCGAACGCCGCCCATTGGCTGCCGGCTGAGGGCGCAGACGCCGCCGACGGCGGCCAGAAGGACGAACTTGCCCCAGATCTCGCGCCAGATTTTGTCCGAGTAACGGCTCTCGATGCCGGCCGCCCTGGCCACCCGGTCGAAGGCGTCGAGGCGGCCTGAGCGGCCGCCCGAAAGCTCGCCGAAGGCCATCGCCTGGGGCCCGGAGACGTGGCGCACCACGCCGGGCTCGATGACGTGGGCGGTGACGTAGGCGGCGCCGCCGACGACGTGCCGAGCCCCCAGGATCGGGATCATACGGTCCTCCGAATCGACCCCGTTGAGCAACGAAATCACCGCCGTGTCGGCGCCCAGGAGCGGCTTCGCCCGCGCCACCGCGGCGTCGAGGTCGTAGAGCTTGGTGGCGACCAGGACGACCTCGACCGGGCCAACGGCGGCCGGGTCGTCGGTGGCGATGCGTGGCCGGGCGTGCACGTCGCCCACCGTCTCGCTCAAGACCTGGAGGCCGTTTTCCTTGATCGCCGCCAGGTGCGCTCCGCGGGCGATCAAGGCAACGTCCTCGCCGGCCGCGGCCAGCCGGGCGCCGAAATTACCGCCGATTCCGCCCGCTCCCATCACCGCGATCCGCATCGCCCGATCTCCGTCTCCCCCGTAACGATATATCGTTGATCGGATCGCGGCCGCCGGCAAGGCCGGGACGGTGGTCGGGCCGTTGCGGTGACCGCGAACCGCGGGCCGCGGGCCGCAAAAGCAGCGTCGTCGATGGCCCGGGCCGCACCCGGGGGGAGCGCGGCGAGATCGCGGTGCCGGCCCGCAGGCCGCGTTAGAACAGCCGTCCGGTGGTCTCGGCGAACTCGAAGTAGAGCTCGCGCGCGCGCCTGGCCACGGGACCGGGCTGCATCTCGTGATCCTCGACGCGCGCCGCCGGCAGCACCTTGCCGTAGTTGCCCGACGAGAAGACCTCGTCGGCGTTGCGCACGTGCTCAGCGGTGAGCGAGGTCTCCAGCACCTCCATGCCGTCGTCGCGAAGAAGCTGGAGCACCCGGCGCCGCGTGACGCCGGCCAGGAAGGTGCCGTTCAGCAGCGGCGTCATCACCACGCCGTCCTTGACCATCCACAGGTTGGCCGCCGCGAACTCGGCGACGTTGCCGTTGGGATCGAGGACGATGCAGTTGTCGAAACCCTTGTTCGAGGCCTCGATCATGGCGCGGGCGACGTTGGGATAGAGCGCGCCGGTCTTGGCCGTGGTCGGCGCCTGGTCCCGGCCCGGGCGGCGAAAGCTCGAGAAGCAGGCCGAGAAGCCCACCGGCTCGGGCAGGGCAAGCTCGTGAACGGCGAGCACGAACTTGGTCGACTCCGGGTCGGGGACGACACCGCCATAGCCCAGGCCCTCGGTGGCGAAGAACATGGGTTTGATGAAGTTGTCGCCTTCCGGGTTCTCCATCCGCTTCACGCCCTCGACGCAGAGCTCGACGATCTCGCCGACCTCGATGGTCGCCTTCAGGTTGACCGCCGCAGCCGATTCGATCAGGCGCTGGCAATGGCGGTCCAGGTCCGGCGCCAGGCCGCGGAAGGTCCGGGTGGCATCGAATACGCTGGCGGCCATCCACATGGCATGGTCGGTGGGGCCTATGATGTTGGGTTTCTCGTCGAACCACTCGCCCTCGTAGAAGAACACCGTCCCCATGATCCTTGCCCTTTCCTGCCGCCGCCGGCGCCGAAGCTCCAGGATAACCGCATGTCGCCCGCAATGGGAAATCCGTGATGCGCGGCGTTCTCGCCCGCCAACCTGATCCGCCCTCGGGGCGTGGCCTTCAGGAGCGCCTCACCCGCTTCCTCGCCATGCTTCCGGATTGCTCGTCCCTTCGCGCCACCGATCAGAGGCCTGTGATCGGGGCTTCCCGCCTTGATCACGGCGGCCTCGCGCCTGCCCCCAAAGCGCTTGCAGGCCGGGCGCGGGCGGCCTATCTATCGCCCTGACCGGCTTCCCTACCACGGCCGGTTACCTACCACGGACGGACGGACACCATGGGCTACAAGGTCGCGGTGGTCGGCGCCACGGGCAACGTGGGCCGCGAGATGCTGAACATCCTCGCCGAGTGCGAGTTTCCCGCCGACGAGGTGGTGGCGCTCGCCTCGCGGCGCTCGATCGGCGCCGAGGTCGGCTTCGGCGAGGCGACGCTCAAGGCCCGCGTCCTCGAGCAATACGACTTCGCCGGCACCGACATCGCGCTCTTCGCGGCGGGCTCCGCGGTGGCCAAGAAGTGGGCCCCTCGGGCCGCCGAGAAGGGCGCCATCGTCATCGACAACTCGTCCTACTTCCGCATGGAGCCCGACGTGCCCCTGGTGGTGCCCGAGGTCAACGCGGCGGCGCTGGCGCGCTACGCCAAGCGCAACATCGTCGCCAATCCCAACTGCTCGACGGCGCAGATGGTGGTGGCGCTCAAGCCCTTGCACGACCTGGCCACCATCAAGCGCGTCGTGGTGGCGACCTACCAGTCGGTGTCGGGCGCCGGGATGGCGGCCATGGACGAGCTCTTCCACCAGACCAAGGCCGTCTACGTCAACGATCCCATCGCTCCCGAGAAGTTCTCCAAGCAGATCGCCTTCAACGTCATTCCCCACATCGACGTCTTCATCGAGGGCGGCTCGACCAAGGAGGAATGGAAGATGGAGGCCGAGACCCGCAAGATCCTCGGCCCCGACATCCGCCTCACCGCCACCTGCGTCCGGGTGCCGGTCTTCGTCGGCCATTCCGAGGCCCTCACGGTCGAGTTCAAGAAGCCGATCAGCGTCGAGCGCGCGCGCAAGGTGCTGCGCGAGGCGCCGGGCCTGATGGTCATCGACCGGCGCCAGGACGGGGGCTACATCACGCCGCTGGAATGCGTCGGCGAGTACGCCACCTACGTCAGCCGCATCCGCAAGGACCCGACGGTGAAGCACGGCCTCAACCTGTGGGTGGTGTCCGACAACCTGCGCAAGGGGGCGGCGCTCAACGCGGTGCAGATCGCCGAGACCCTGGTCGCGCGCTACCTCAAGAAGGCGGCCTGAGCGGGCCTCAACCCAGCCTTTCGACCTCGAAGCGCCGGCTCGGGGCGACGATTTCGTCCTGGGCCGCGATCAGCGCCAACTCGTCGGCGCCTTGGGCGACGCTGGCGCTCAACACCCCGAAGCTCGCCGCGACGGCGTGAGCCAGGGCCGCGGCCGCGTCGCCGGCGTCCAGGTAGCGTCCCAGAAAGAGCGCCGTGAAGAGGTCGCCGGCGCCATGGGGGGTGCCCGCGAGCGCCGGCGTCCGCACCAGCCAGGCGCCGTCGCCGCCGACCGCGAGGGTGGCCACGGTCTCCGTCGCACTCGCCACGGCGAGCGAGGTGCAGACCACCAGCCGCGGCCCCCGCGCCCGCACCCGCTGGGCGGCCTCGAGCGCGTCATCGAGGGTGGCGATCGCCGCGCCCGCCAGCAGCTCGAGCTCGAACTCGTTGGGCGTCGTCAGATCGGCCGCCTCGAGCAGCGGGCCGGCGATCTCGTCCGCCACGGCCTGGGGGATGTAGAGGCCGGTGTGGCGGTCGCCCATCACCGGATCGCAGCAGTAAAGCGCCCGCGGGTTGGCCGCCTTGACCTCGTCGATGGCGCGGCGCGCGAGCCGGACCTGGGCCGGATCGCGCAGATAACCGGTGAGGACGGCGTCGCACACGCCCAGCGCCCGGCGCCGCGCGAGCCCCGCCAGCAGCTCCTCGAGCAGGCTCGCCGCCACCGCCTCGCCGGTGAAGTCGCCGTACCCCGGATGGTTCGAGTAGAGCACCGTGGGCAGCGGCCAGACCTCGTGTCCGAGGCGCTGCAGCGCGAACACCGCGGCCGAATTGCCGACGTGGCCGTAGGTCACTTGGGAGCTGATGGAAAGGATGTTCATGCGGGGGATTTCCGGTCGCCTCTCGGTTCAGTCGAGGCCGTTCAGGAGGCCGGCTCCCAACGCCCTTTGCGCCTCGGCATCTCGCGCAAGGAGCCTGATGCCGTTGCTCAAAATTTGCTCATACGTATATTACGTGTTAGCGTTCTGACGATGACCAAGAAACTTACCATAACCGTCAGTGACGAGCTCTATACGGCTCTCCGCCGGCAAGTCGGCCCCGGCCGCATCGCCAGGTTCATCGAGCAGCACGTGCGTCCCCATCTGCGGTTCGCGCACGACCTGGAAGGGGACTATGCCGAGTACGCGCGCCACCTCGAAACACCTGACGGGCGATCCGAAGCCATCGAGGTCGAGGACTGGCTTGCCATGGGGCCGCCCGGTGATCTGGCCGCCGCTGACAACGACTGGCCGGCGTCGTGGTACGACGACACAGGGCCGCAGCGACCTTGAGGCGCGGCGAGGTCTACTGGGTCCGCTTCGATCCGGGCGAGGGGGCGGAGATCAGGAAGACCCGTCCCGCGATCGTGGTCTCGAACGACGCGGCGAACCGACATCTCCGGTCGGTCACCGTCGTTCCGCTCAGTTCCAGTACCAGGCGTGTCAGCCCGTCGCAGGTTCTCGTGGAGCTCCGGGGAAGAGCGGGCAAGGCCCTGGCCGACCAGATTCGCACGGTCGACGGATCGCGCCTGGTCGGCAGGCGCATCGGTGTCCTGCCGGGGGCTGCGATGGCCGAGCTCGAGCGGGTGATGCGGATTCATTTGGCGCTTTGACCCCGCCGCGGACACGTCACCGCCGTTCCGCCCCTGCCAGTCGGGACATCGGCTTGCCACCGCCGCGCCGCTCTTTGTAGTCTCCGAATCGAACCTTGGGCGCCCTCGGGCGCTCTCGGGCGGTATTGGGGATTGGGCAATGGCCAGCGCCGTGCGGCCCCGTCGCAGCGTGCTTTATATGCCGGGCTCGAACGCCCGGGCGCTGGAGAAGGCCAAGACGCTGGCCGCCGACTCCCTGATCCTCGACCTCGAGGACGCGGTGGCGCCCGAGGCCAAGAGCGAGGCGCGAGAACAGGTATGCGCGGCGGTCGGCGCCGGCGGCTACGGTCGGCGCGAGGTGGTGATCCGCGTCAACGGGCTCGACACCCCCTGGGGCGACGAAGACCTGGCGGCGGCGGCGGTCTCGGGCGCCGACGCGATCCTCCTGCCCAAGGCCGAGAGCGCCGCCATGGTGCGCGACGCCGAGGCGCTGATGGCGCGAAACGGGGCGCCTGACGAGATGGCGCTGTGGTGCATGATCGAGACGCCGCTGGGCGTGCTCCACGCCGAGCAGGTCGCCGGCGCCGGCGCCCGCCTCGCTTGCCTCGTGATGGGCACCTCGGACCTCACCAAGGACCTGGGCGCCCGCCACACGGCGGCGCGCACGCCGCTGCTCGCGTCGTTGGCCATCTCCGTGCTCGCCGCCCGCGCCCACGGCCGTGCCGTCCTCGACGGCGTGCACCTCGATCTCGACGACGACGAGGGCTTCGTCGCCGCCTGCCAGCAAGGTCTGGAGCTCGGCTTCGACGGCAAGACCCTGATCCACCCCAAGCAGATCGCGCCCTGCAACCGGGCCTTCGCGCCCTCGGCGGATGAGCTGGCGTGGTCGCATCGCATCATCGAAGCCTTCGCCGAGGCCGAGGCCGAGGGCAAGGGGGTGACGGTGGTCGACGGCCGGCTGGTCGAAAACCTCCACGTCGAGAGCGCGCGACGGGTGGTGGCGCTGGCGCAGGCGATCGCCGAGCTCGAGGGGGCGGCCTCGGCCTGAAGCGCGGGGAAGAGGAGCGATGGCCGGGAAATCGACAATCGGCAACTTCTTCGAGGACTTCCGCCTCGGCGAGCTTCTGCCCCACGCCACGCCGCGCACGGTGACGGTCGGCGACGCCGCGCTTTACGTCGCGCTCACGGGCTCCCGCTTCGCCCTCAACTCCTCCGCCACCCTGGCCCGCGGCCTCGGGCTCGAGGCGGCGCCGCTCGACGACCTGCTGGTCTTTCACGTCGTCTTCGGCAAGACGGTGTCCGACATCTCGCTCAACGCGGTGGCCAACCTGGGTTACGCCGAGTGCCGCTTCCTGGCCCCGGTGTTTCCCGAGGATACCTTGCATTCCTCGTCCGAGGTGATCGGCCTGAGGGAGACCTCGAAAGCTGAGAACGGCCTCGTCTACGTGCGCTCCACCGGCTTCAACCAGCGCACCGAGCCGGTGCTCGAGTTCGTGCGCTGGGTAATGGTGCCCAAGCGCGACCCCGCCGCCGCCGCGCCCGAGCCCTCGCCGCCCGAGCTCGCGGACCACGTTCCGGCGACCGCGCTCATGGTGCCCCATGGTCTCGACTTCGCGGCCTACGACACCGTGGCGGCGGGGGGACCCTTCCTGTGGAGCGACTACGCGGTGGGCGAAAAGATCGACCACATCGACGGCGTCACCATCGAGGAGGCCGAGCACATGATGGCGACCCGGCTCTACCAGAACACGGCGCGGGTCCATTTCGACCAGCACCGCCAGCGCGAGAGCCGGTTGGGGCGGCGCCTCATCTACGGCGGCCACGTCATCAGCCTGGCGCGGAGCTTGAGCTTCAACGGCCTCGCCAACGCCTGTCTGGTGGCCGCCATCAACGGCGGCCGCCACGTGGCGCCGTGCTTCGCCGGCGACACCATCTATGCCTGGAGCGAGGTTTTGGACAAGGCCGAGCTCAGGGGGCGGGACGACGTCGGCGCCCTGCGCTTGCGCACCGTTGCGACCAAGGACCTCGCCGGCACCGATTTCCCCTTCAAGGGCGAGGATGGGCGCTATCACGAGGCGGTGGTGCTCGATCTCGACTACTGGGTGCTGATGCCGCGCGCCGCGGTACGGTGCCAGCCCGAGGCGGCGCCGCCCCATCGTTGACTTGATCGGTCCAGCCTCTAGTATTTACTTGGGCGTGCCACCGGGGGCGTCCCTTAGGCAAGAAGAGTGGTGCATGGCCAGAGTCCCGCGTCCGCTTTCTCCCCACCTCCAGATCTATCGGCCGCAGCTCACCTCGGTGATGTCGATGCTGCACCGGATCAGCGGCCTTGCGCTGGTCGCCGGCACGCTGCTGCTCACCTGGTGGCTGGTGGCCGCCGTCGAGGGGCCGGAGGAGTTCGAGGTGGTAAAGGGCGTCATCGGCTCCTGGTACGGCAGGGTGGTGTTGTTGGGGTTCACGCTGGCGTTGTTCTATCACCTCTGCAACGGCATCCGGCACCTGGTCTGGGACCTCGGTCTGGGCCTCGAGCTCGACGCGGTTTACCGCTCCGGTCGGGTGGTCATCATCGCCACGGTGGTCTTGACGGTGCTTTCCTGGATCCTCGGCTACGCCATGAAGGGCGGCTGATGACGGCGCGCAAGTCGCCGATCGGCCGCGCCCGCGGCCACGGCTCGGCCAGGGCCGGGGCGACGACCTGGTGGCACCAGCGCCTCACGGCGGTGGCGCTGGTCCCCTTGGGCTTCTGGTTCGCGGCCTCGATGGTGGCGCTGACCGGCGCGGGCCAGGCGGAAGTCGTCGAGTGGCTCGCCTCGCGGCGCACCGCGGTAATGATGACGCTCCTGATCGTCGCGACCTTCTATCACTTCAAACTCGGCCTGCAGGTGGTGATCGAGGATTACGTCGAACACCAGGTGCTCAAGCTTGCTTCCCTGGTGCTGGTGAACTTCGCCTGCATCGCGCTCACCTTCATCGGCATCATCTCGGTGCTGAAGCTGGCGATCGCGGGCTAGATCGAGATGCGCCCGTCCTACCCGCTGACCGAGCACTATCACGACGTCGTCGTCGTCGGCGCCGGCGGCGCCGGCCTGCGCGCCACCCTCGGCATGGCCGCGGCCGGGCTCAGTACCGCCTGCATCACCAAGGTCTTTCCCACCCGCAGCCATACCGTTGCCGCCCAGGGCGGGGTCAGTGCGGCGCTCGGCAACGCGGGCGCGGACGACTGGCGCTGGCACATGTACGACACGGTCAAGGGCGCGGACTGGCTCGGCGACCAGGACGCCATCGAGTTTATGTGCCGCGAGGGGCCCTCGGCGGTGGTCGAGCTCGAGCACTTCGGGGTCCCCTTCTCGCGCAACGACGACGGCAAGATCTATCAGCGCGCCTTCGGCGGCATGACCACCAACTTCGGCGAGGGCATCGCGCAACGCACCTGCGCCGCCGCCGACCGCACCGGCCACGCCATCCTGCACACGCTCTATCAGCAGGCGCTCAAGCACGACGCCAAGTTCTTCGTCGAGTTCTTCGTCATCGATCTGGTGATGGACGACGAAGGGGTCTGTCGCGGGGTGCTGGCCTGGAACCTGTGGGAAGGCAGCATGCATCTGTTCCGTGCCCACGCCGTGGTCTTGGCCACCGGCGGGCACGGCCGCACCTACTTCTCGTGCACCGCGGCCCATATCTGCACTGGAGACGGCAACGCCATGGTGCTGAGGGCCGGACTGCCGCTCGAGGACATGGAGTTCGTGCAGTTCCATCCCACCGGAATCTACGGCGTCGGCACCCTGATCACCGAGGGCGCGCGTGGCGAGGGCGGCTATCTCGTCAACGCCGATGGCGAGCGCTTCATGGAGCGCTACGCGCCCCAGACCAAGGACCTCGCCTCGCGCGACGTGGTCTGCCGCTCGATGACGCTCGAGATCCGCGAAGGGCGCGGCGTCGGCCCCGACAAGGACCACCTGTACCTGCGTCTCGACCATCTCGATCCCGAGATCCTGGCCGAGCGGCTGCCGGGGATCAGCGACAGCGCCGCCATCTTCGCCGGCGTCGACGTGACCAAGGAGCCGATCCCGGTGCAGCCCACGGTGCACTACAACATGGGCGGCATCCCGAGCAATTATCACGGCCAGGTGGTGACCTTGAAGGACGGCGATCCCGAATCGGTGGTGCCGGGGCTGATGGCGATCGGCGAAGGGGCCTGCATCTCGGTGCACGGGGCCAACCGGCTGGGCTCGAACTCGCTTCTCGACATCATCGTCTTCGGCCGCGCCGCCGCGCGCAAGGCGGCGGAGACCATCACCGCGGGCGCGCCGCACAAGACGCTCTCGGCCGAGGTCTGCGATCCGGCGCTCGATCGCCTCGACCGTTTGCGTCACGCCAGCGGCGGCACGCCGACGGCGAGGATCCGCCTCGCGATGCAGCAGATCATGCAGAGCAACTGCTCGGTCTTCCGCACCCGGGAGGCGCTCGAGGAAGGCAAGCGGCTGCTGGGCGAGACGGCGGCGTCGATGGCCGATATCCGGGTCAGCGACCGCTCGGTGATCTGGAACACCGACCTGGTCGAGACCCTGGAGCTCGAAAACCTGATGGCGCAGGCCCGCGTCACCCTGCACTCGGCGGCCAACCGCACCGAGAGCCGGGGCGCCCATGCCCGCGAGGACTATCCCGAGCGCGACGACGAAAACTGGATGAAGCACACGCTCTCGTGGCTCGACGAGGCCGGCAACGTGCGCATCGATTATCGACCCGTCCACACCTTCACCCTCACCGACGCGGTGGAGTACGTGGCGCCCAAGGCGAGGGTCTATTGATGGCCGGCGCGCCATCCAGGCCGCGCAAAGCCCTGAAGGGGAGCACCCATGGTTGAGTTTGCCCTGCCGGCGAATTCCACGGTCGGGCCCGGGGAGAGCCATCCGGCGCCCGCGGGCGCCGCCAACGTGAGGACCTTCAAGGTCTATCGCTGGAACCCGGACGACGGCGGCAACCCGACGCTCGATTCCTACGTCCTCGACATGGATCGCTGCGGGCCGATGGTGCTCGACGGGCTCATCGAGATCAAGAACGAGATCGACAGCACGCTCACCTTCCGCCGCTCCTGCCGCGAGGGGGTGTGCGGTAGCTGCGCCATGAACATCGACGGCGTCAACACGCTCGCCTGCATCCAGCCGATCGCCGCGATCAAGGGCGAGGTCAAGGTCTATCCCCTGCCCCACCTGCCGGTGGTGAAGGACCTGGTGCCGGACATGTCGACGTTCTTCGGCCAGTACACCTTGATCGAACCCTGGTTGCAGACCGACACCCCGCCGCCCGAGCGCGAGCGCTGGCAGACCCCCGACGACCGCGCCCGCCTCGACGGCCTGTGGGAATGTATCCTGTGCGCCTGTTGCTCCACCGCCTGTCCGAGCTACTGGTGGAACGGTGAGCGATATCTCGGCCCGGCGATCCTGCTTCAGGCCTACCGCTGGGTGGTGGACAGCCGCGACGAACACACCGGCAAGCGGCTCGACGACCTCGAGGACCCGTTCCGTCTCTATCGCTGCCACACCATCCTGAACTGTACCAAGGCCTGTCCCAAGGGCCTCAACCCGGCCAAGGCGATCGCCGATCTCAAGAAGCAGATGATCAATCGCCGGGTGTGAGCGGGGCCGTGGTGGGCGGCTGGCCCCAAACCTTGGCCGTGCCGCCGCGGCGCCGCATCGGCGGAGGTGAAGCGTGCCGGAGAAGGTCACGAGGGCGCGCTTCCTGTGCACCGGCCGTTTCTATCGAGGCCCGGGCGCGGGATTCCGTGCCCCCCCCCTCACGATCGGGAACGAGGTTGAGCCATGTACTTGCCCGACCACTTCCGCGAGGACGATCCGCTCCGGCTCCACGCCCTTATCCGCGCGCACGGCTTCGCGACCCTGATCAGCGAGGTCGCGGGGGAGCCGTTCGCGAGCCATCTGCCGCTCCTGCTCGACGCCGAGCGCGGGCCAAAGGGCACCCTCGTCGGACACATGGCGCGGGCCAATCCGCAATGGCGGCATTTCGGCCAGCGACGCAGCGTGCTCGCCATCTTTCACGGGCCCCACTGCTACGTCTCGCCGTCGTGGTACGCGAGCGGGCCCGCGGTGCCGACCTGGAACTACGCCGCCATCCACGCCTATGGCCGCCCGCGCCTGCTCGAGCACGAAGCCGAGGCGCGGGCGCTGCTCGGGCGCATGGTCGAGAGCTACGAATCGGGCTTCGACACGCCCTGGCCCCTGGACTCGGTGCCCGACGACATGATGCGTTCGCTGATCACGGGGATCGTCGCCTTCGAGGTGCCCATCGAGCGCTTGGAGGGCAAGCTCAAGCTGAGCCAGAACCGGCCGCCCGAGGACCGCGCCGGGGTGCGCGCCCGGCTCGCCGATTCGACCGGGGCGGGCGCGCGCGCGGTGGCCCGGCTCATGGACGGCGAGTTCTAACGCCGACCCTGGGCGGTCGCGCTAAGCGGCGAGCTCGACGAGCCGCGCCAGATCGATGCGCATGTTCTCGCGCGCCACGAAGGCGCCGGCGAACTCGCGGCTCGCATCGGCCTCGACGTCGTCCATGAAGTCGTCGTGGTGATCCGGGTCGTGATGGAAGATGGCGAGACGACGCACCCCCGCGGCCTTGGCCAGCCGCACGCCCTCCTGCCAGGTCGAATGACCCCAGGTGACCTTGTTCGGGAATTCCTCGTCGGTGTAGGTGCTGTCGTAGATCATGAGGTCGGCGCCGTCGATGAGGCCGAGGATGTTGTGGTCCGGCTTGCCAGGCGCATGTTCGGTATCCGTGACGTAGCAGAGCGACAGGCCACGATGCTCGAAGCGGTAACCGGTGGCGTTGTTGGGATGATTGAGCGGCGCGGTGCGCACGGTGAGCCGGCCGCGGCGACCCAGCTTGAGGGTATCGCCGGCGGCGAAGTCCTCGAAGGTCAAGGCCGCCCGCATCGCCTCTACGGGCACCGGGAAGTAGGGGTTTTCCAACTGGCCGGCGAAGATGTCCGCGATCTTGCCGAATTCAAGCAGGTGGCCGGCCATGATGTGAAACGAGCAATCCCGATGGAAGGCCGGCGAGAAAAAGGGCAAGCCGTTGATGTGGTCCCAGTGGGTGTGCGACAGCAGGATCGTGGCGCGGCGCGCCTGCTTTCTCAGCATCCAATGGCCGAGGTTGCGGATCCCGGTGCCGCCGTCGAGGATGAAGCGCTCGCCGTCGATCGTGACCTCGACGCAAGAGGTATTGCCCCCGTAGCGTACGTAATCGGGACCGGGGCAGGCGATCGAGCCGCGCACACCCCAGAATTTCAACTTGAAGCTCATGCAGGCGCCTCCCTATGGCTGCGCAGGCTTCACCAACCTCGCTAAAATGGGGCCAAAGCGCCCAATTGCAACTCAGAAACGGCCTCAAACGGGCCGGTGAGCCGGCTCCTGCCGGACCGCGTGACGCCACCACTCGGTTCGCTACCACCAAGAGAAGTGACGGATCGGTTGAGCAGTCGCGGTTCTAATTAATTGGGGTATGACGCACCGGCCGCTGTGGTTTGCGGCCGTCAAGACGGCACTTCCGGAGCTCGGGCGGATCGCCGGCATCAAGCATCTCATCACCCTCGACATGGCTAACGACAAGGGACTCTCGATCATCGTCTACGAGAGCCAGGCCGATCAAGAGGCGGCAACGCCCAAAGCGCAGGAAATTCTCGGTCGCTGGGCCGACCTATATGCCGCGATGCCGAAGCGGCAAGGGGGTGAGGTGCTGATCAACGAATCGTTCTGAGGGGCTGCGCAAGGCGCCGCCGCGGCGCCGGGCTCCCGATCGCGCCCGAGCGGGTGTCGCGCGGCCGTCTCGAGCCCGATACCCCTCACCAGCACCGAGCATGTTCGAGCGACCCCTTTTTGTCCGGGGCCTGGAACTCGGCCTTTTAAGGGTGTGGCGACGCCAGACAAAGGTGCCCTTGAGCGCACCTGGTCGTCGACAAATTAGGGCTCGGGGCTTAGACCGTTCGTTTTCGCCCCGCTCGTCAGCCTGGTGCGTTGGTGTGCCCCTCCGCGACTTCCAGAGCGGCGTTGATTTGGCTGACCTGAGCTTCCAATGTGATGTCAAGGCTGGAGGTAATATCGAGGTCTCGGTCCTCGTAGACGTTGCTTTTCGGGTGCTTCTTTTGCCAAGCCGCAACGGTTTCGTCGCGCTCGAGGAGCAGTTCGGTGATCTGCGGCTTGAACAGCTTTAGCATTGAGGTGATCCAGCGGTTCAGCGGCCATGACGGCCGCGCATGGTCGATACTGAAGAAATCGACCATGGTGCACACGTCTTCGGCCCGATACCAGGTCTCGGCGCATATCCACCTGTTGGTGGTGAACAGCCCGATCGGGGCGCCGAAGGAATCCATCGAGATCGCCACGATGTGACTGAGCGCATCGTTATCGTCCTTGGGCGGCGTGAAGTCGGGCACCGGCGCCGGCTTGATCCAGGAAGGCATGCCTTTGGGCCGAAGGTAGGTATGGAAGTGTCCGTGCTCTCCCTCCCGATGGGAGTGGTAGTAGAACTGGGAATGGCTCTCTTGATCGTACACGTCGCCTGGCGGGTAGTGGTTGAACTCGAGAAAGGCGCCGGCGTCCCTTAGCGCTTCGCCCACGAGGTTGTCACCGGTCTTCGCAAGGACACGGTGACACTCCATGACATCGCTCGCCTTAGCGGCCATCACCTTGAGCTCATCGAGCGAAATATCCTTGAGATCTGCCATGCTCGTCCTCCTGCCGGGTTCGTTCGACGAGGGCCGCACGAGATACCCCAGGAGCATAGGGTCCACGCCTCATTACCGCGAATCACTTCGTCTCAACTCACTGTGATGCGCCTTGTGATGCGCCTCATGATGCGCCTTCAGACCGAGATACTACCCTCCCGGAGCGCGGGCGGACAGCCGGCATCTGGCAGCTCACCACCCTCGACACGGGTAACGACAAGGGACTCATCGATCATTGTCTACCAGAGCCAGGCCGCTCGAGAGGCGGCGATGCCCAAAGCGCAGGAAATTCTCGGCCGGCGGGCCCACCCATATGGCGCGATGCCGAAGCGGCAGGGGGGCGAGGTGCTGATCAAGGCATCGTTCCGGGGGGCCGGCTCTGCGACCACTTGGCCGTCCGCCGCATCGTCATGGCTGCCCATCTCATCGCCGGGACGGCGCTCATGGCGCTGGCGCTGGTTCCCTCGGCGGCGGTGGCGGCCGCCGTGCTGGCGCTCGTCGGCCTCTCCTACCGGCTCCTGTCCGGCGCCTATCTGGCCGCGCTCGGCTTCTATTACGGGGTCCACAACTATGGCCGCATGCTGGGCCGCCTGATCACCGCCTGGGGTATCGCCGGCCTGTTGGCGCCCTGGCTCGCCGGCGCCGTGTTCGACGCCACCGGGGGCTATCGGCAGGCGGTGGTGCTGGCCGGCGCCGCCGCCGTCGTCGCCTTCCTGGTCAGCATCGCGCTGCCGCGTCAGCGCGCGCAAGCCGCGGCGAGCTGAAGGGCGGGGCGCCGCCGGACGGCCCACCCGCCGCCGCCGACGGCCTCAGAGAATGCCCGCTGCCGTCAGCTCTTGAACGAAGTCGGTCAGGGTGGCCTCCAGCCGGCGGACGAGCTCGCCGCACTCTTCCTCGCTGATGGTCAGCGGCGGGGCGACCATGAACCAGTGGCCGTATCTCGACCCGGAGGTCGCTCGCGAATAGATCATCAGGCCGTTCCGCAGTCCGTGGATGCGAATCTTCTCCGTCGCCAAGACGTGGCGCGGCAAGGGGGCCTTGGTCTCCCGGTCCGCGACCAGCTCCACCGCCATCAGCAGCCCCAGCCCGCGTATGTCGCCGATGATGGGAAAGCGAGCCTGCAGGGCCTCGAGCGCTGCGCGGAGCGTGGCGCCGCGCTCGGCCGCGTGGGCGACGAGATCGAGGCGCTCGTATTCGTCGAGAACGGCCAGGCCGGCGGCGCAGCAAATCGGGTTGGCATTGTAAGAATAGGTGAATTCGAAGCCGGTGAGCTCGGCCAGATCGTCGACCATCGCCGCCGGCGCGAGCATGGCGCCGAGCGGGGCATAACCCGACCCCAGGGCTTTCGCCTTGACAACGATGTCGGGCAGCGCGTCGGGCCAGTGGTGGGCGGTCAGGAACTTTCCCGTGCGCCCGGCGCCGCAGAGAACCTCGTCGAAGACTAGGTAGACCCCGTGACGGGTGCAGATATCGCGAATGCTTCGGAAGAATTCCGCCGGCGGCACCACGCCCCCGGTCGCGAGCCCGCCGACCGGCTCGATCACGAACGCCAGCACGTTGTCCGCGCCGAGCGCGGTGATTTTCTGCTCGAGCGCGTCGGCGCAGTGGCGGGCGTAGCTCTCGGGCGTGTGGTTTTCGGGCAGGCGGTAGCTGAAGGGCGCCGGCACCTTCTCGGAGGCGATGGCGAATCCCTCGAGGAACGGTGCCAAGGCCTGGTCGCCGTTCATCGCCAGCATGGCGATAGTGGCGCCGTGATACGACGGCTCGCAGGTGATGATCTTGCGCTTCAACGGCTTGCCGGTGGCGACAGCGTATTGACGCAAAAACTTAATGGCGCTCTCCACCGCCTCGCTGCCGCCCGAGGCCAGACTGACGCGCTCGAACCCCGGGCCAGCCAGGCGCGCGAGCCGCTCCGCGTAGTCCATGTTGGGGCGATTTCTGGCGACCCGGGTGTAGGCATAGTCCAGCGTTCTTGCCTGCTGCGCCATGGCCTCGATGACGCGCTCGTTGCCGTGGCCGATGTTGCTGACCAAGGGTCCGGAGGAGACGTCGATGTAAGCGTTACCGTCCTCGTCCCACATGTGGATCCCCGAGGCCCGCGCGATCACCGGCAGCGGCACGATGTTGCTCTTGGCGTAAAAGGCGTCTTGCGACCCGCCAAGCGATGAAGGCGACCGGTGAGTCGGATTGCGAGCTTGCTCCGGTTTCGCTCTCTCCAAGCCTGCGTACATTGTACTGTTCCTGTCTTCCGAACTTGTCTTAAGTGTTTTCGTATTATTGACGCGATCAGCGAGTCAATGTATTTATTGTCTTCATGACAATAGGGCGTCCCAATATCGCTGATCGCGTCGGCCCCCGCTATCTCGCCATCGCCGATTGGATCGGCGAAAGCGTCGCCGAAGGCACCCTCGCCGACGGCGCCAAGCTGCCGCCGCAACGCCACCTCGCCTACGACCTCGGCCTGTCGCTCAGCACCGTGACCCGTGCCTATGCCGAGGCCCAACGCCGCGGCCTCGTTCATGGCCAAGTCGGGCGCGGTACTTTCGTCCGCGCCGGCGGCCCGGCGTCTGCCGAGAACGTCTCGATGCTGTTCCGGAGCCGCGCCAGCGGCGGCATGATCGACTTGACCATGAACCTGCCGGTGCTCGGCGATGGCCCAGCGCGGCTGGCCGAGACGCTGGCCTCGCTGAGCGGCGGCGCGGCTCTCGATTCGCTGCTCGATTTCCGCGCGCTCGGCGACACCGACATCCACGCGGAGGCCGGCGCGGCCTGGATCGGCAGGCTGGGCCTGGAAACCTCGGCGGAAGAGGTCGTGCTCACCGTCGGCGCGCAGCACGGCGTATTGGTCAGCCTGTTGGCGACGACCCGCCCCGGCGACCTGATCCTTACGGAATCCCTGACCTATCCACCGCTGAAACAGATCGCGCACCATCTCGACCTCAAACCGCGCCCAGTTGCCATGGACGGGCACGGCCTGCTGCCGCAGGCCCTCGACGCGGCGTGCCGCAAGATCTCGGCACGCGTGCTTTATTGCATGCCGACCTTGCACAGCCCGACGACGGCAACCATGCCCGCCGAGCGACGACGCCAGATCGCCGAGATCGCCCGCCGCCACGATCTCACCATCATCGAGGACGACGTCTTCGGCTTCCTGCCCGACGAGCGGCCGCCTCCCCTGGCGGCCTTCGCGCCGGAACGATGCCTGTTCGTCACCAGCGTTTCCAAGAGCCTGGCGCCGTGGTTGCGGATCGGCTACTTGCGCGTTCCCGACGCGAACCGCGAGGCGGTTCGCGCCGCAGTCCACATGTCGTGCTGGATGCCGCCGCCGTTGATGGCCGAGATCGCCCGGCAGTGGATATCAGACGGCACGGCGGACCGCCTAAGTTCCTGGCAACGGGGCGAAGCGAAGGCGCGCCAAGCGATCGCGTGCCGGGTGCTGGGGCGCTTTCCCTACCAGGCCGAGCCGTTCGGTCTCCACGTCTGGCTTCCCCTACCGGAGCCCTGGCGCGCCGACACCTTTGGCGTCGAGGCCGAACGGCGCGGAGTAAAGGTCCTGACCGGAGATATTTTCGCCGTCGGCCAAGCGCCGGCGCCGCAGGCCCTGCGTCTCGCCCTGGGCCGCGAGACCAGCCGCGAGCGCATGACCGCCGGCCTCGAGATTGTCGCCGAGCTGCTCGGAGGAAAGGAAGGCTCGGGCCTATCGGTGGTCTAAGGCTCGGCCTCTCGGCGGCACCGCATGAGAGCGCCGCCGGCCCGGCGCTTGTTGGCCGAGGCGGGCTCGGGCGCTATGCTAGACGCGAGACCAGCGCCCAGCGCGAGGATCGGGCCGTGATGCTCAGCGACGATCAGGTGCGGCGGTTCCCGGACCGGGGCTACGTGTTCATCCCCGGCCACTTCGCCGAGACCGAGATCGACATGCTGGTAGCCGAGGTGCCCGCCGTCTTCGCCGAGCATCGGCCCGAGACCGTAAGCCAGGATAGCGCCAACGCGGCGAGCAACCCGATGGGGCGGCTCCAGAGGCCCGAGTCCATCGTCCACCGCGACCTCACGCCCGTGGTGTGCCGGCCCGTGGACGGTCTGTGGACGGCCGGGCGTATGCGCCCGGGAGAAGGAGGCAAGCTGTGAACCTCTACAAGCTGTTGCTCGAACGCGAGGCCGGCGGTCGCCCGGTTCGAGTCGGCCTGATCGGCGCCGGCAAGTTCGGCTCGATGTTCTTGGCCCAGGCCCGGCGCACGCCCGGGCTGCATCTCCTCGGCATCGCCGACCTCGACGTCGCCCGTGCACGCGGCGCCTGCGGCGCCACCGGCTGGGGCGACGAGCAGATCGCGGCGCCCTCCTTGGCGCGGGCGCTCGAGAGCGGCACCACCCATATCACCGAGAGCGCCGAGGCGCTGATCGGGGCGGACGGCCTCGAGGTCCTGATCGAGGCCACCGGCGACCCCAAGGCCGGAATCGGCCACTGCTTGCGGGCCATCGCCGAGGGCCGCCACGTCGTCATGGTCAACGTCGAGGCCGACGTGGTGGCGGGGCCGCTGTTGGCGCGCAAGGCGCGCGACGCGGGCGTCCTCTACAGCCTCGCCTACGGCGACCAGCCGGCGCTCATCTGCGAGCACGTGGACTGGGCGCGGGCGTGCGGCTTCGAGGTGGTATGCGCCGGCAAGGGCACCCGCTATCACCCGAGCTTCCACCAATCGACGCCCGAGACGGTGTGGGCCAACTTCGGCATCGCGCCCGAGATCGCCGCGCGCGGCGGCATGAACCCCAAGATGTTCAACAGCTTCATCGATGGCTCGAAGTCGGGCATCGAGATGACCGCCGTGTGCAACGCCACCGGGCTCACGCCGCCGCCCGACGGGCTCGGCTTCCCGCCCGCCTCGTGCAACCAACTGGCCGAGATCTGCAAGCCCGAGGCCGAGGGCGGCACCCTCGACCACGCCGGCACGGTCGAGGTGGTGTCGTCGCTCAACCGCGACATGAGCGCGGTCGAGCATCACCTGCAGATGGGGACCTACGTCGTGATCGAGGCGGGGCACGACTACGTGCGGCACTGCCTCGAGGAGTACAGCCTTCAGCCCGACAGCACGCTCCGCTACGCCGCGCTCTACCGGCCGCTGCACCTGATCGGCCTCGAGCTCGGCATCAGCGTGGCTTCCGTCGCCTTGCGCGGCGAGGCCACCGGCGCCGCCACCGGCTTCCGCGCCGACGCGGTGGCCACCGCCAAGCGCGAGCTGGCGTCGGGCGAGGTCTTGGATGGCGAGGGCGGCGCTACCGTTTGGGGCCGCATCATGGCGGCGGGCGAGTCGGTGGCCATGGGCGCCCTGCCGCTCGGCCTCTCGCAGGGGGCGCGGCTCAAGCGCCCGATCGCGGCCGGCGAGACGGTGCGCTGGAGCGACGTCGAAACCGATGCGAGCGACCCCGCCATCGCCATCCGCCGCGAGATGGAGGCGGCGTTCAGCGGCGCGCAAGAGACGGTCCGGGCCTCGGCCTGAACGCCGGGCAACGCGAGTCAGGGAGAATCAAGCATGGCGCAGGAGCTCTACCACTACATCGCCGGCGAACGGGTGGCCGGCGCCAGCGGCCGCTTCCTCGAGGTCACCAATCCGGCCACCGGCGAGGTCGGCGCGCGGGCGCCGCTCGCCAGCGCCGCCGAGACCGAGGCCGCGATCGCCGCGGCCGAGGCGGCCTTCCCCGCTTGGGCGGCGACCTCGCCCCAGCAGCGCGCCCGGGTGCTGTTTCGCTTCAAGGCGCTGGCCGACGAGCAAGCGGACGAACTGGTGCGGCTGATCTGTGACGAGCACGGCAAGGTCGAGAGCGACGCCCGCGGCTCGCTGACCCGGGGCCTCGAGGTGGTCGAGTTCGCCTGCGGCATACCCCACTTGCTCAAGGGCGAGTTCTCGGACAACGTGAGCAGTGGCATCGACATGTACTCGATGCGCAAGCCGTTGGGCGTCTGCGCCGGCATCACGCCGTTCAACTTCCCGGCCATGGTGCCGATGTGGATGTTCCCGATCGCCATCGCCTGCGGCAACAGCTTCGTGCTCAAGCCCTCGGAGAAGGACCCCTCGTGCTCGCTTAAGTTAGCCGAGCTGTTCTCCGAGGCCGGCTTGCCCGAGGGCGTATTCAACGTCGTCGTCGGCGACAAGGAAGCGGTCGACACCCTGCTCACCGACCCGCGCGTGGCGGCGCTGAGCTTCGTCGGCTCGACGCCCATCGCCGAGTACGTCTACGCCACCGCCGCCGCCAACGGCAAACGGGTGCAGGCGCTGGGCGGCGCCAAGAACCACATGGTGGTGATGCCCGACGCCGACCTCGACCAGGCGGTCGACGCGCTCATGGGCTCGGCCTACGGCTCGGCCGGCGAGCGCTGCATGGCGGTGTCGGTGGCGGTCGCCGTGGGCGAGGTCGGCGACGAGCTGGTGAGCCGGCTCAAGCCCCGGGTGGAATCGCTAAGGATAGGCCCGGCCACCGACGCCGATGCCGAGATGGGGCCGCTGGTGACAGCCGAGCACCTGGCGCGGGTCGAGGGCTACGTCGACCTCGGCGTCGCGGAAGGCGCGGAGCTGGTGGTCGACGGCCGCGGCCTCAAGCTCCAGGGCTACGAGAACGGCTACTTCATGGGCGGCTGCCTGTTCGACCGGGTCACCACCGGGATGCGCATCTACACCGAAGAGATCTTCGGCCCCGTGCTCTCGGTGCTGCGGGCGCCCGACTTCGAGAGCGCGCTGGAGATCACCTCGGAGCACGAGTTCGGCAACGGCACCGCCATCTTCACCCGCGACGGCGACGCCGCGCGCGAGTTCACCGACCGGGTCAAGGTCGGCATGGTCGGGGTCAACGTGCCGATCCCGGTGCCGCTCGCCTTCCACAGCTTCGGCGGCTGGAAGCGCTCGCTGTTCGGCGACATGTACCAGCACGGCCCCGACGGGGTACGCTTCTACACCCGGCTCAAGACCGTGACCTCGCGCTGGCCCGCCGGCATCCGCGCCGGCGCCGAGTTCGTCATGCCGACCCACAAGTAGGGTAATCGCCTGACAGTGCCTCCCCTGCCGTCACACACCTTTTGCCTGTTGCGGTCGTGCATAGCTCTACTTCGGCAGCGGCTCGGTGCCTTCGCTCAGGATGGCCAGGTAGTGGTCGTAAGCGAAAAGCCTGCCGCGTTCGCGTCCGGTAATCTCGCGGACAATGCCGAGCTGATGGAGATGCATGAGCGACTTGGCGACTGTCGGGTGCGTGATTGCAAGGCTCTTCACGATGTCGGCGATGGATGCGATCGCGCGGGTCTGTAAGTATTCGTGGACGCGCAGGGCCGATGGCGCGGCACGGCCAAGGCCCTGAATGCGGGCGCGATCCTGGTCGAAGCGCGCCAGAATACGGCGTGCGGTATCGGCGGCCTGGTCGGAGGTTTCGGCCACGCCGGTGAGAAAGAATTCCAGCCAGGTTTCCCAATCACCCCGTTCGCGAACCTGCTGGAGCAGGTCATAGTATTGCTGGCGGTGGGTCTTGAAGTAGAGGCTGAGGTAAAGAATGGGTTCGCGCAGGGCGCCCTCGGCGCACAAGACGAAGGTAATGAGAAGACGCCCAAGACGACCGTTCCCATCCAGAAACGGATGGATGGATTCAAACTGGAGGTGCACGAGCCCCGCCTTGACGAGTGTCGTTATTCCCGGATCGGGGTGGTGGAGGAATTTTTCGAGCTGACCCATACACTCCATGACGAGGTTGGGCGGCGGCGGTACGAACAGCGCATTGCCGGGCCGGGTGCCGCCGATCCAATTCTGGGAGCGGCGGAATTGTCCGGGCTCCTTGGAGCCGCCGCGGGCGTCATGGAGCAGGATGCGGTGGATGTCACGGACGAGACGCAGCGAGAGCGGAAAGCCTTTCCGCAACCGCTCAAGGCCGTAGTTCATAGCGGCGACGTACTTTGAGACCTCCTCCACGTCGTCAAGCGGGGCACCTGGGGCGTGCTCATTCTCGTAGAGAAGAAGGTCGGACAGCGACGACTGGGTGCCTTCGATCTGGCTCGAGAGCAACGCCTCCTTGCGGACGTACATGTAGAGGAAAAGAGGTGTGGGCAGGATCGACGCAAGGCCGTCGAGGCGACCCAGGGCACGGTTGGCCCTCTCGAGCAGGGATAGAAGCGGTTCGATCCGAATGGGAGGGTCGGGAGGCAAGGGGGGCGGCACATAGGCGCGCACTTCTTCGCCAGCGACCGCGGTGGTGACGAACCGGCCCAAGCGGCGTGAGGGGTCAAGTTTGGCTGAATCCACTTATGAAACGATCCTTTCGTTAGTACCAACGTAATGAAAGGATATCGCATTTTCCTTACATAAGGAAACTCGTTGTGAAAGGCTGCGCGGAGCACAGCCTGACTGGCAAAGGGTGCAATCGCGAGCGCGAGATTAGCGCGACCTCACTCAAGCTCCCGTTGATCTTACATTTTCTGACGGCATCGGGCGGACAGACTTCCTGGCACCGACGGTCGCCGCAAAGGGGACCGGCCGCGAAAATGTGAAACCGTGACGGCCGCCGATTTCATCAGTCACGATTGGACTGGCCGACCTCATCGAGCACTGCCAGACGCCATCGCATGTCGCGCCCTTTGGCAATGGATGGGGGAGCGCAATGATTTCAACCGCGCCGGCCCACCTGCGTCGATACCATTGATCCAACAAGCATCGACTCGGTAGGTGTGAATTGGAAGTTTGATATGGCCTAGTACCAGCTGTGGCCCCTCCCGTTGCAAGTCAGCAACATGTCGTTATTAGTCAGGCGCGCGGTCCCTCAGAGGTTACTTACCCATCGCGTTGGCCCGCCGGCATCCGCGCCGGCGCCGAGTTCGTCATGCCGACCCACAAGTAGGGGGCGCGGCGCGATCTGGCGGCGCTACGCCGAGCTTTCGCCCCTCAGCCTCCTGGCTTCAGGATGAAGGTGAAGTCGCCCGCGCCCTCGTCGCCAGCATCGGCCACGGTGCCGTACTCGGGCTTCTGTTTCGAGTTGTTGGTCACTGCCCGGGCGAGCCTGTTGAATAGCTCGAACGACGCGATGTAGGGCTGGTCGTTTTCCCGGAGGGCCTTCAAGAGATAGTAGGCGAACACCGAGTGGCCGCCCGAGCCCGAGTCCGCCACCGGCTCGGTCCCGCCCGACGAGATCATCTTGCGCGAGACGTGAGAGTCGATCTCGACGAAGAACCGGTCCTTCGGAATCTTTGATCGCGCGTCCCCGTCTCCGCTCCGCGTGAGCGAGCCCGAAAAGCACGAGTCGGCGACCACCAGCACGTGCTTTGCCGGCATGCCGCGCAGGTAGCGGCGGATGCCGCTGTTGTCGATCCAGGTGAAGTCCTGGTCCGGCACCGCGTCGACCGGCTGCCAGAAGCCCTCCTCGGTGGAGGGATCGATCTGTCCGTGGCCGGCGTAGTATATGAACAGCCGGTCCTCTTCCTTGAGCCGCTGGCGCAGCGCCGAGAGCTCGCCCATGATCCGCTTGCGGTCGGCGTTGAGCACCAGCCTAACGTTCTCTCGCTCGAAGACGTAGCGACCGGTGAGCACCTCGGCCACCGCCCTGGCGTCCGCGACCGCCGTCTTGAGGTCGGGGAGGTGCTCGTACTCGTCGTTGCCGATGATGAGAGCGTAGTTCGTGGCGCTATCGTCGGGGCGGTTGGCGACGACGACATCGAGCGCGAGCCGTTCGGCCACGCAGTTGCCGGCGGCGTCGCAGGCCTCGAGCAGGAACTGCCGCGTGCCGGCCTCCCGCGTCGGAATTTCGATTTCGAAAGCCAGGGTATGTCGCGCGATCGGCTTCTGCCCCTGCCGCAGGCGAAACACGGGCGCCGGTTGGCCGTTTACCTTGAGCCTCGGCGGGCTGCCTTGGTCGCCGACGAGGCCCGTGATGCGTATCTCGTCGCCGACCTCCACACGCTCCGGTACCCTGGCTTCGATGAGCGGGACCGCGGTATCCTGAAGCCCTTGGCGCCGGGCGATATCCTCCAACTGCTTCTGTAGCGACGCGATCTGCTCCTGGGCGCGGCTTTCCTCTTCCCGGGCGAGCCTTGCCTGCTCCGCCTTCAGCCTGGCCTCGGCCTCGAGCTCGGCCCGCCGTTGCGCCTTCTCCTCGGCCTCGCGCGCCCTGGCCTCCGCGGCCCGTTGCTCGGTCTCGGCCTGTCGCCGCTCCGCCGCCGCGAGCCGCTTGCGCAGCTCCTCGGTCTCGCGGGTCGGCGCGCCATCTTCCCTAGGCGCGGTGGCGCTCGCCTTGAGCTGCCGGCGACGGGCATAGGCTTCGCGGTGCGCCGCGGCCACGATTCGCGACTCCTTGCGCTGCAGTTCGGCAAGGAACCGCTCGCGTTCCGCCAGCGCTTCCTTCAGGCGCTGCCAAGCCTTCTCGTATTCCCCCTCTCGGGCGCTCTGTACCTTGGCCTCGAATTTGTCGATCTCGTCCCTCGTGATCGCGGCGCCGGCAGGGAGGGGCATGAACCAGGCGAAGAAGTCCCCCTCGGGTTCGACGAGCTTGAACTCGTCCCGTTCCCTGGTGACCAGGTAACATCCCTCGTGACCCAACGAAAAGAGCATGGGGTCCTCTTGGCGCTCCACCCAAAACGCCGAGTCGAGGACCGTCAGGCAAAGCGTATCGCCGAGAACGGACCATTGCCCGCTCCCAACCTGTGTCGGTAAGGCCGGGTCCCAGCTCGATGTCTCGACGGTGAGGGTGCCCTCTGAGCGAAATCCCCAGACCACGATGTGGTGGGTAAAATGCTGGCGCGTTCCCACCACCACCATTCCCGCCAAGGTCGACCCGAGCTCCTGGCCGGAAAGTCGTTGGCCAGCCTCGGCGGCGGTCGAGCGCTCCGCTGCCAGGCCCACCATCACCGCGAGCATCACGGCGGCGCGGATCGGCAAACTCGGAAACGCTCTGTTCACGCCCACTCCCCCAAGCCTCCGCCAACAAGCCAAGACCGGACACCCGATCGGGACAATAGCGGGCCGTCCCCGGCCCGGCAATCGCCACACTCCGGCGCCGGACGACGCCCCACCGATGGTGAGGATCAGAGAGCGTAAGCTTCCCACGAAGGCGCCGCGGGGTCTTTCGGGTGCCCGAATGGTCGCGGCCGATGCGGACGATCGGGTGCGGCGGGTCAGCCACCCTCCGGGCGCCCTTGCGGCGGCTTTGGAATCGCGCTAGGTAGCGAAGGGGAGGCCAGGGCGCCGTCCGCGCGGGGCGGGCGGCCAGTCATGCACAGGTGGTCACCATGGCGCGCAACAAGCTCGCTCTCGTGGGGGGCGGTCACATTGGCGGGACGCTCGCTCACCTCGCCGGCCTCAAGCAACTCGGCGACGTCGTCATCTTCGACATCGTCGACGGCCTGCCCCAGGGCAAGGCCCTCGACCTGGTCCAATCCTCGCCGATCGAGGGCTTCGACGCCAAGCTCAAGGGGACCAGACGCTATTCCGACCTCAAGGGCGCCGACGTGGTCATCGTCACCGCCGGGGTGCCGCGCAAGCCGGGGATGAGCCGCGACGATCTCCTCGGCATCAACGTGAAGGTGATGCGGGCGGTGGGCGAGGGGATTCGCAAGTACGCGCCCACGGCCTTCATCATCTGCATCACCAACCCGCTCGATGCCATGGTCTGGGTGCTGCGCGAGATCACCGGGCTGCCCCATCGCCAGATCGTGGGCATGGCCGGGATTCTCGACTCCGCGCGCTTCCGCTACTTCCTGGCCGAGGAGTTCGGGGTCTCGGTCGAAGACGTCACCGCCTTCGTGCTCGGCGGTCACGGCGACGCCATGGTGCCGCTGGCGCGCTATTCGACGGTCGCCGGGATTCCGCTCCCCGACCTGGTCAAGATGGGCTGGACGACCCGCAAGCGGCTCAACGAAATCATCCAGCGCACCCGCGACGGCGGCGCCGAGATCGTGGGGCTCTTGAAGACCGGCTCGGCCTACTACGCGCCCGCCTCGGCGGCGCTGGAGATGGCCGAGGCCTACCTCATGGACAAGAAGCGACTCCTTCCCTGCGCCGCCCATCTCAACGGCGAGTATGGCGTCCGCGACCTCTACATCGGCGTGCCCGTGATCATCGGCGCCAAGGGCGTCGAACGGGTGGTCGAGATCTCGCTCAACGCAAGCGAGAGCAAGATGTTCAAGAACTCGGTGGCGGCGGTGCGCTCACTCGTCAACGCCTGCAAGAAAATCGACCCTAGCTTGGCACCAAAATCGCGGGCGCGCCGCAAGCGCAAGGTGCGCGGGCGCTAAGTCGAGCGCCCGGCGCGACCGAACGGCGCCCCCAGCGGGATCACCCGGCCGGGAGGCCGTTGCGCGACGGGGGCGCGCTGTTATAAGTAACTCATTCTAAACACCTTTGCGCCCAGTAAGGGGCGATTCGGACGGTGGTCGACGAACCTCGATGAACATTCACGAGTACCAGGCCAAGAGCTTGCTCTCCAGGTACGGCGTCGCGGTGCCCAGGGGCAGCGTCGCCTATACCGCCGACGAGGCGGTGAGCGCCGCCCGCGAGCTCGGGGGCCCGGTGTGGGTGGTCAAGGCGCAGATCCACGCCGGCGGCCGCGGCAAGGGCGGTGGCGTCAAGGTCGTCGAATCGATCGACGCGGTGCGCGAGGCGGCGAGCCAAATGCTGGGCATGACGCTGGTCACCCATCAGACCGGACCTCGAGGCAAGGAGGTCAAGCGCGTGCTCGTCGAGGAGGGCTGCGACATCGCCACCGAGCTCTACCTCGGGCTGGTGCTGGACCGCGCCAGCGGACGGCTCACCGTGATGGCCTCGCGGGAAGGGGGCGTCGAGATCGAGGAGGTGGCGGCCCGCGAGCCCGAGAAGATCCTTAAAGCGACCATCGACCCGGTGGGCGGCATGCAGCCGTTCCACGCCCGCAGGCTCGCCTTCGGCTTAGGGCTGGAGGGGGGCCAGGTGGGCGCCGCGGTCAAGTTCATGCGGGCGCTCTACGACGCTTTCGTCGGCAGCGACGCCAGCCTGGTTGAGATCAACCCCCTGGTGGTCACCGGCGCCGGCGAGCTGGTCGCGCTCGACGCCAAGATGAACTTCGACGACAACGCACTCTATCGGCGCCCCGAGGTGGCCGAGCTGCGCGACGAGGACGAGGAGAACCCGACCGAGCGCGAGGCCGCCAAGCACGACCTCAACTACATCGCGCTCGACGGCAACATCGGCTGCATGGTCAACGGCGCCGGTCTTGCCATGGCCACCATGGACATCATCAAGCTGCACGGCGGGGCGCCCGCCAACTTCCTCGACGTCGGCGGCGGCGCCACCAAGGAGCGGGTGACCGAGGCCTTCAAGCTGATCCTCTCGGACGCCAACGTCGAGGGCATCCTGGTCAACATCTTCGGCGGCATCATGCGCTGCGACGTCATCGCCGAGGGCGTGGTGGCGGCGGCCCGCGAGGTCAGCCTTCAGGTGCCCCTGGTGGTCAGGCTCGAGGGCACCAACGTCGACCTCGGCAACAAGATCCTGGCCGAGTCCGGCCTTCCCATCGTCTCGGCGGGGGACCTCGCCGACGCCGCCGAGAAGGTGGTGACCGCGGTCAAGGAGGCGGCCTGATGGCGGTCCTGGTGAATGCCGAGACCCGGGTCATCTGCCAGGGCTTCACCGGCGCTCAGGGGACCTTTCACTCCGAGCAGGCGGTGGCTTACGGCACCCGGATGGTGGGCGGGGTCACCCCGGGCAAGGGCGGCACCACCCATCTCGGCCTCCCCGTCTTCGACACCGTGGCCGAGGCCGTGGCCGGGACCGGGGCCACCGCTTCGGCGATCTACGTGCCGCCGCCGTTCGCCGCCGACGCCATTCTCGAGGCGATCGATGCCGGGCTCGAGCTCGTGGTCTGCATCACCGAGGGCATCCCCGTGCTCGACATGGTCGCCGTCAAGCGGGTGCTCGAGGACTCCGGCACCCGCCTGGTCGGGCCCAACTGTCCCGGCGTCATCACCCCCGGCGAGTGCAAGATCGGCATCATGCCCGGTCACATCCACGAGCGCGGAAAGGTCGGCATCGTCTCGCGCTCGGGCACCCTTACCTACGAGGCGGTGGCTCAGACCAGCGCCGCCGGACTGGGCCAGTCCACCTGCATCGGCATCGGCGGCGATCCGGTCAACGGCACCAGCTTCGTGGACTGCCTCGACCTCTTCCTCGGCGACGACGAGACCGAGGCCATCGTCATGATCGGCGAGATCGGCGGCACCGCCGAGGAGGAGGCGGCGGAGTTCGTGCGCGCCTCGCGCACGACCAAGCCGGTGGTCGGCTTCATCGCCGGGCGCACGGCGCCGCCGGGGCGGCGCATGGGCCATGCCGGGGCCATCATCTCGGGCGGCAAGGGCGGCGCCGAGGAGAAGATCGAGGCCCTGCGCGGCGCCGGGATCAAGGTCGCCGAGTCGCCGGCCGAGATCGGCAGCACCATGCTCGAGGCCCTCGAGGGCTAGCGCGACCCCCGCGAGCGGAGAGGGCGCGGCCGCGCCGCGCCGGTTGGACAATGACAGCAGAACTCGATCGCACGTCATTCCTCTACGGCACCAACAGTGCCTTCATCGAGGAGCTCTACGCCCGATATCTGGGCGATCCGGGCTCGGTGGACGAAAGCTGGCGCGGCTTCTTCGCCGATCTCGGCGACGACCTCGAGGCGGTGCTGGCGGACTCCCGGGGCGCCCCCTGGGGCGCCGGCGACGGTTGGCCCGAGTCCGCCCACGCCGAGGCCTTCGGACTCACTGCGGCGGTCCCTGTGGCGGCCCCAGCGGCGGTCCCAGCGGCGGTCCCTGCGGCGGCCCCAGCGGCGGTCCCTGCGGCGACCCCGGCGGCCGGGCCCGAGGCGGTGCAGGAAGCGACCCTCGACTCGATCCGTGCCTTGATGCTGATCCGCGCCTACCGGGTGCGCGGCCACCTCATTGCCGACCTCGACCCGCTCGGCCTCGAGGGAAGCAGCCATCATCCCGAGCTCGACCCCGAGTCGTACGGCTTCACCGCGGCCGATTACGAGCGGCCGATCTTCATCAACTGGGTGCTGGGCCTCGAATCGGCGACGCTGAGGGAGATCATGGAGGTCCTGAAGCAGACCTACTGCGGCCTCATCGGCTACGAGTTCATGCACATCCAGCACCCGGAGCAGAAGGCCTGGATCCAGGAGCGCGTCGAGGGGCCGGACAAGGGTCCGCGCTTCGATGCCGAGGAGCGGCGCGAGCTTTTGCGGATTCTGACCCGGGCCGAGGGCCTCGAGCGCTTCCTCCATCTCAAGTACACCGGGACCAAGCGCTTCGGTCTCGACGGCGGCGAGTCGCTGATCCCGGCGATGGAGACGGCGATCGCCCGCGCCGCCCAACTGGGGGTCAAGGAGATCGTCCTCGGCATGCCCCATCGCGGCCGCCTCAACGTGCTCGCCAACGTGATGGAGAAGCCCTATCAGGCGCTGTTCGCCGAGTTCCAGGGCAACTCGGCCCATCCCCAGGACGTGCAGGGATCGGGCGACGTCAAGTACCATCTCGGGACCTCGGCCGACCGCGAGTTCGACGGCAACGCCATTCACCTCTCGCTGACCGCCAACCCCTCGCATCTCGAGGCCGTGAACCCGCTGGTCATCGGCAAGGTGCGGGCCAAGCAGGTGCAGCGGGGTGGCGACGACCGCACCCAGGTGCTGGGGATCTTGCTCCACGGCGACGCCGCCTTCGCCGGCCAGGGCATCATCGCCGAGTGCTTCGGGCTCTCGCAGCTCAGGGGCTACAAGACCGGCGGCACCATCCACATCATCGTCAACAATCAGATCGGCTTCACCACGGCGCCCAAGTTCTCACGCTCCTCGTCCTACCCTTCCGACTCGGCCAAGATGGTTCAGGCGCCGATCTTCCACGTCAACGGCGACGACCCCGAGGCCGTGAGCCACGTTGCCAGGCTCGCCGTCGAGTTCCGCCAGAAGTTCGGTCGGGACGTCGTGATCGACATGTTCTGCTACCGCCGCCACGGCCACAACGAGGGCGACGAGCCCGCCTTTACCCAGCCGCTGATGTACCGGCGCATCGCCGAGCATCCCACCACCCGGCAGCTCTACGCGACCAGGCTCGAGGCGGAAGGGGTCATCGGCGCCGGCGACGGCGAGGACATGGCGGCGCGCTTCCACGGCGAGCTCGAGCGCGAGTTCGAGGCCGCGCCGGGCTACAAGCCCAACAAGGCCGACTGGCTGGAAGGCCGCTGGAGCGGCCTGGAGATCGCCAAGGGCGACGCCCGCCGGGGCCAGACCGCGGTCGAGCTCGCGACGCTCAAGGCGATCGGCGCCAAGCTCACCGGGGTGCCTAAGGCCTTCAACCTGCACCGCTCGCTGGTGCGCCAGTTGGCGCGCAAGGCGGCGATGTTCGAGAGCGGCAAGGGGATCGACTGGGCGACGGCGGAAGCGCTCGCCTTCGGCTCGCTCTTGCTCGAGGGCTGTCCGGTACGCCTCTGCGGCCAGGACTCGGGCCGCGGCACCTTCTCCCATCGCCACGCCGTGCTGGTCGACCAGGAGAGCGAGGCGCGCCACGTGCCGCTCTCGAACCTGAGCCCCGAGCAGGCCTACTTCGAGGTCCACGACAGCATGCTGTCGGAGGCCGCGGTGCTCGGCTTCGAGTATGGCTACAGCCTGGCCGAGCCCAACGCCCTGGTGCTCTGGGAGGCCCAGTTCGGCGACTTCGCCAACGGCGCCCAGGTCATCATCGACCAGTTCATGTCGGCCGGCGAGGCCAAGTGGCTGCGCATGAGCGGGCTGGTGATGCTGCTGCCCCATGGCCAGGAAGGGCAGGGCCCCGAGCACAGCTCGGCCCGGCTCGAGCGCTACCTGCAGCTCTGCGCCGAGGACAACATGCAGGTGGCCAACTGCACCACGCCGGCGAGCTACTTCCACATCCTGCGCCGCCAGATCCACCGCCGCTTCCGCAAGACCCTGGTCATCATGACCCCGAAGTCGCTGCTGCGCCACAGGCGCGCGATCTCGAGCCTCGAGGACATGGCCCCCGGCAGCTCGTTCCACCGCGTGCTCTGGGACGACGACAGGCGGCGCCCGGATGCCGAGATCAGGCGCGTGGTGCTGTGCTCGGGCAAGGTCTATTACGACCTCTTCGAGGAGCGCGCGCGGCGCCAGCTCGAGGGGGTCTTCTTCCTCCGCGTCGAGCAGCTCTACCCCTTCCCCACCAAGGCGCTGATGACCGAGCTCGGCCGCTTCAAGCACGCCGAGGTGGTGTGGTGCCAGGAGGAGCCGATGAACATGGGTGCCTGGAGCTACATGGCGCCCCGTCTCGAGGCGGTGCTCCAGCGCCTGGGCGGGCGCTCGGCGCGCGCCCGCTATGTCGGCCCGCCCGAGGCGGCGGCGCCGGCGCCGGGCACCGCGGCGATGTTCGCGGCGCAGCAGGCCAAGCTGGTGGACCAAGCCTTGACCTTGGCCTGAGGCAAGATGCCATGACCACCGAAATCCCATGACCACAGAGATCAAGGTCCCCACTCTCGGCGAGTCGATCACCGAGGCCACCGTCGCCAAGTGGTTCAAGGCGGTCGGCGAGGCGGTGCGCGTCGACGAGCCCCTGGTCGAGCTCGAGACCGACAAGGTGGCGCTCGAGGTCAACGCCAGCGTCTCGGGCACGCTAGCCGAGATTCACGTCGCCGAGGGGGTGACGGTCGAGGTCGGCGCGGTGCTGGGGCTGATCGCCGAGGGCGAGGTCGCGGCGCCGCCGCCGAAGCCCGAGCCCGCCAAGCCCGCCAAGGGGCCTGAGCCCGAGGCCGCCAAGCCCGAGCCCCCCGCCGCGGCGCTCTCACCGGCGGTGCGCCGGCTGGTCGCCGAGCACGGCCTCGACCCCGCCGCCATCCCGGCCACCGGCAAGGGCGGTCGGCTCGTCAAGGGGGACGTGCTCAAGGTGATCGAGGGCGGCCGCGCCACGCCGGCGCCGCCCGCCCCGGCGGGGCCGCGCCCGCAGGCCGCGCGCGAGGAGCGGGTGCCCATGACCCGGCTCAAGCGCCGCATGGCCGAGCGTCTCAAGGAGGCGCAGAACACCGCCGCCATACTCACCACCTTCAACGAGGCGGACATGAGCGGGGTGATGGCGCTCCGGGCCCAGCACCGCGACCGCTTCGAGAAGAAGCACGGCGTCCGCCTCGGCTTCATGTCCTTCTTCGTCAAGGCCTCGATCGCGGCCTTGAAGGAGATCCCGACGGTCAACGCCGAGATCGAGGGCGACGCGATCGTCTACAAGAACTACTACAACCTCGGCGTCGCCGTGGGCACGGAGAAGGGCCTGGTGGTGCCGGTGGTGCGCGACGCCGACGCCTTGAGCTTCGCCGAGGTCGAAATGGCGATCAACCAACTGGGGCTTAAGGCGCGCGACGGCAAGCTCTCGATCGACGATCTCACCGGCGGCACCTTCACGATCTCGAACGGCGGCGTCTACGGCTCGCTGATGTCGACGCCGATCCTCAACCCGCCCCAATCGGCCATCCTCGGCATGCACAAGATCCAGCGCCGCCCGGTGGCGGTGGGCGATGGCATCGAGCTGCGGCCGATGATGTACCTGGCGCTCTCCTACGATCACCGCATCATCGACGGGCGCGAGGCGGTGACCTTCCTGGTCCGGGTCAAGGAGTGCATCGAGGAGCCCGAGCGCCTGCTGCTCGACCTCTAGGGCCTCCCGCCCCCCCTTCCCGCGAGGCACACCATGAACGACTTGAGCTTCGACCTGGTGGTCATCGGCGGCGGCCCCGGCGGCTACGTCGCCGCCATCCGCGCCGCCCAGCTCGGCCTCCGGGTGGCCTGCGTCGAGAAGCGCGGCGCCCTCGGGGGCACCTGCCTCAACGTCGGCTGCATCCCCTCGAAGGCGCTCCTTCATTCGTCCGAGCTCTACCACCAGGCCCGCGACGGGCTCGCCGCCCACGGCGTCGGCGCGGCCGAGGTGACGCTCGATCTGGCGGCCATGATGGCGCGCAAGGACAAGGTGGTGGGCGAGCTCACCCGCGGCGTCGAGCACCTGTTCAAGAAGAACAAGATCGCCTACCTGAGCGCCACGGCGCGGCTCGCGGGCCCCGGCGCGGTGGCGCTGACGAAGGAGGGCGGCGGCGAGGAGACGCTGAGCGCCGGCGCCATCATGATCGCCACCGGCTCGACCCACGCCGACCTTCCCGGCATCGAGATCGACGAGAAGCGCATCGTCTCGTCGACCGGCGCGCTGGCGCTCGAGAAGGTGCCCAAGCACCTTGTGGTGATCGGCGCCGGCTACATCGGCCTCGAGATGGGCTCGGTGTGGGGGCGGCTGGGGGCGCAGGTCACGGTGATCGAGTTCCTCGACCGCATCACGCCGGGCATGGACGGCGAGCTCGCCAAGCAGTTCGGCCGCGTGCTCAAGAGGCAGGGCCTGACCCTTCGCCTGGGCACCAAGGTGACGGCGGCGAAGAAGGTCAGGGGCGGGGTCAGCCTCAGGCTCGAGCCGGTCGCCGGCGGCGAGGCCGAGAGCTTGAAGGCCGACGTGGTGCTGGTGGCGGTGGGGCGGCGCCCCTATACCGAGGGCCTGGGCCTCGACGAGGCCGGCATCCGCCGCGACAAGGAGGGCCGCATCGAGGTCGGCGCGCGCTTCGAGACCAGCCTCGCCGGCGTCTACGCCATCGGCGACGTGATCCGGGGCGCCATGCTGGCCCACAAGGCCGAGGACGAGGGCATGGCCTGCGCCGAGATCATCGCCGGGCACCCGGGCCACGTGAACTACGACGCCATCCCGGCGGTGATCTACACCGCGCCCGAGGTCGCCGCGGTGGGCCGCACCGAGGAGGAGCTCAAGGCGGCGGGGGTCGAATACCGGGTCGGCAAGTTCCCCTTCCTCGCCAACAGCCGCGCCCGGGTGACGGGCGTGGGCGAGGGCTTCGTCAAGATCCTCGCCGACGCCGCCAGCGACCGGGTGTTGGGCGTCCACATCCTGGGCGCCGACGCCGGCACGCTCATTCACGAGGCCGTGGTGGTGATGGAGTTCGGCGGCTCGGCCGAGGACCTGGCGCGCACCTGCCACGCCCACCCCACGCTCGCCGAGGCGGTGCGCGAGGCCGCGCTGGCCGTGGCGGGAAGGGCGATTCATATCTGACGGCTGGCTGGCAGCGTTTGCGGCCGCCCCGACGTCGGCCTCGGTACCCGCGTCTGCAACCTGCTAATCTCGCGCCATGACGGGCGCGCGCCTCATCCTCGTCTTGTGCACCGCCGAGGTCGCCGGGATGGCGGGCTTCGCCACCTTTCCGGCGCTCCTGCCCACCTTCCTCGCCGAATGGCGGCTCTCGAACACCGAGGCGGGCTGGATAAGCGGCATCTACTACCTCGGCTACGTCGGCCTGGTGCCGGTGCTGGTGAGCCTCACCGACCGCGTCGACCCGCGGCGCATCTATCTCGGGGCGATGGCGCTGAGCGCTGTCGCGACGCTCGCCTTCGGGCTCGTCGCCACGGGCTTCTGGTCGGCGCTCGGCTTGCGGGCGCTGGCCGGGGTCGGCCTCGCCGGCACCTACATGCCGGGCCTGAAGATCCTCAGCGACAACATCGAGGGCCCGCGCCAGAGCCGCTTCATCGCCTTCTACACCGCCAGCTTCAGCGTCGGCGCCAGCCTCTCGTTCCTGCTCTCGGGCGAGATCGCGGCCTGGCTCGACTGGCGCTGGGCCTTCGCCCTGGCGGCGCTCGGTCCCGGGGCGGCCTACGCGCTCGTGGCCCTGACCATCGCCCCGGCGCCGCCACCGCCCGAGGCCGGGAGGGAAGGCCATCTCCTCGACTTCCGCCCGGTGTTCGCCAACCGTCGGGCGCTGGCCTACATCCTGGCCTACGGCGCCCATAGCTGGGAGCTCTTCGCCTACCGCTCGTGGCTGGTCGCCTTCCTGGTCTTCAGCCAGGGCCTGCAGCGCGACGGCGGCGCGATGTGGAGCGCCACCGTGATCGCCGCCCTCGTCAACTTTCTGGGCTGGCCCTCGAGCGTGCTCGGCAACGAGCTCGCCAGTCGCTTCGGCCGCGCCCGCGTGGTGGCGCTGATCATGGCCGTCTCGGCCCTGGTCGCCGCCGCCATCGGCTTCAGCGCCCCGCTGCCCTACGTTCTGGTGGTGGCCTTGTGCCTGCTCTACGGCGTCACCGTGATCGGCGACTCGGGCGCGCTCACCGCCGGCGCCATCGCCGAGGCCGAGCCCGGGCGGCGCGGCGCCACCATGGCGGTGCACTCGACGGTGGGCTTCTCGGGCGCCTTCATCGGCCCGCTGGTGTTCGGCGTGGTGCTGGATCTGGCCGGCGGCGGCGCCAGCCCCCTCGCCTGGGGCCTCGCCTTCCTCTCGATGGGCCTGGGCGCGGCGCTGGGGCCGCTCGCGATCGCGCTGCTGTTGAGGCGCCGCTGACGCGGCGAGCGGTCAGCGATCAGCCGTCAGCTATCAGCGATGGCCGGCTGACCGCTGAAAGCTGACAGCTACACTTTCGCCCTCGGATGGGCCCGGCGGTGGACCTCGAGCAGGTGCGCGGCGTCGACCTCGGTGTAGCGCTGGGTGGTCGAGAGCGAGGCGTGGCCCAGGAGCTCCTGGATGGTGCGCAGGTCGCCGCCGCCGGCCAGCAGGTGGGTGGCGAAGCTGTGCCTCAAGCTGTGCGGCGTCGCCGTCTCCGGGAGACCGAGCCGCGCCCGAAGCGTGCGCACCTGCTTCTGCACCGCCTCGGGGCGCAGGCGCTTGCCGCGGGCGCCGACGAACAGCGGGTCGTCGGGCTCGAGGCGGTAGGGGCAGGCGGCGAGGTAGTCGTCGACCGCCTCCACCACCACCGCCAGCAGCGGCACCAGGCGCTCCTTGTTGCCCTTGCCGCGGATCACCATGGTCTCGCCGCGGGGCGCCTGGCGCCGGTCGAGCCCGAGCGCCTCGCCGATGCGCAGCCCGCAGCCGTAGAGCAGGGTCAGCACGGCGACATCGCGGCGCCCGATCCAGGGCTTCTCGCTCAGGCCGCCGACCTCCTCGAGCGCCGCCAGCGCCCCGGCCTCGCTCAAGGGCCGGGGCAGCGAGTGGGGACGCCGCGGCGCCCTTAAGTTTGCCACCACCGGGTTGTGGGCCCTTCCCGTGCGCTCGAGGTGGTGGAAGAAGCTCTTGAGCGCCGACATGGCGCGCGCCACCGAGCTGTCGGCGAGACCGGCGGCGCGGCGCGCGGCGAGATAGGCGCGGAAGTCGGCGACGCGCAATCCTGAGAGCTCGTCGAGACCGGGCGGGCCCCCCAGGTGTCGGGCCAGGAACTTGAAAAAGGCCGCGAGGTCGCGGCCGTAGGCATCGAGGGTATGGTCCGAGGCGCGGCGCTCGTCGGCGAGCCAGGTCCGCCAGGCCTCGGCGGCGGCCCGCACCGCCGCGTCCGCCGGCAATTGGGTCACCCCGGTTCCGCCAGCCAGGCCCGCAGGCAGTGCTCGAGCGAGCGACCCAGGAAGGCCAGGAGCTCGGTGCCCTGGCCGGGATGGAAACGGTCCTCCTCGGCGGCGCCCAGCGCCAGCAGGCCAAGGGGCGCGGGCGCGTCGAGGTGGAGCCGGACCAGCGCCTCGGAGCGCACCCTGGGCGCCCTGGTGCGGAAGATCGCGCGGTCGCCCTCGGTCTCGCGCTTGAGCACGATGTCGCGGCCCTCGCCGACGCGGCGCGAGATCACGCCGGGGCCCAGCATGTACACGCCGCCCATCGTCCGACGCGCAGCCGAGCCCGGCGCCGCCTCGAGGCACAGCGCCACCGCCTCGAGCTCCAAGAGATCGACCCAGGCCGAGGTGACGATCGCGGTCAGGTGCTCGAAATCGCGCGCGCCCAAGAGCGCCAGCACCGCCGCGTGGATCTGGCTCTGGCTCGCCATGTTGCTTTGGCTGGCCTCGATCAGCGCCCCCTGGAGGTTCTTCAGCCGCGCCACCTCGGTCTGCAGCCGCTCGATCATGAAGCGCTGCATGTCGAGCACCGGGCCATCGCGGCGCAGCGTCGGCGGGGTCAGGGCCGCGATCAGCTCGGGGTTGTCGGCCAGGAAGTCGGGGTTGCGCGCGAGGTAGGCCTTGACCTCGGCCGGCGCCAGCCCGGCGCCCCCGTGGTCGGCGTTTTCGGCTTGCCCCGGCACCGCTCGCCCCTACTTTTCGAGGATCGACTGGCCGGTCTTGTCCCAGTCGGCGAGGAAGGCGGCGAGGCCCTTGTCGGTGAGCGGGTGCTGGGCGAGCTTCTTGAGCACCGCCGGCGGAATGGTGCAGATGTCGGCGCCGATCCGCGCCGCCTCGACCACGTGCATGGGGTGGCGTATCGAGGCCACCAGGACCTCGGTGGTGAAGCTCTCGTAGTTGGCGAAGATCTCGCAGATGTCCTCGATGAGCTGCATGCCCGGCTGGCTGATGTCGTCGAGTCTGCCGATGAAGGGCGAGACGAAAGCGGCCCCCGCCTTGGCCGCCAGGATCGCCTGGGTGGCCGAGAAACAGAGCGTGACGTTGACCATGATGCCGGCCTGGCTCAGCGACTTGCAGGCCTTGAGGCCGTCCCAGGTGAGCGGCACCTTGATGGCGATGTTGTCGGCCAGGCCCGAGAGCTTGCGGCCCTCAGCTACCATGGCGTCGAAGTCGGTCGCCGTGACCTCGGCGCTGACCGGACCCTCGACCTCGGCGCAGATCTCACCCAAGACCTCGAAGAACTCGCGACCGGTCTTCGACACCAGGGAGGGGTTGGTGGTCACGCCGTCCAAGACGCCGGTCGCCGCGAGCTCGCGGATCTCCTCGATGTCCGCGGTATCGGCGAAAAACTTCATGATCTCGTTTCGGCCCCACCCCCGGATCGGTAACACGAGCGGGCGCACCTTGTTGCGCCCCCGCTTCGTTGGCAGAGTGTAACCGATGCACCCGAACCGCACCAGTTCAACCGCCGCGACCGGCGAGCGGGTCCGGGTCTTGCTGCCGCTCCCGCTCGCCGGCGCCTACGATTACGCGGTGCCGGCGGGCCTCAGGCTCGAGCCCGGCGCCTTCGTGCGGGTGCCGCTCGGCAGCCGCGAGGTCTTGGGCGTGGTGTGGGGCGGGGGCGAGGGCGTGGTCGACGAGGCCCGGCTCAAGGAGGTCGGCGCCCGGCTCGCCGTGCCGCCGATGCCCCAGGCCTTGCGCCGCTTCGTCGACTGGGTCGCCGGCTACACCCTGTCGCCGCCGGGCGCGGTGCTGCGCATGGCGATGAGCGTGCCCTCGGCGCTCGAGCCGCCGCGGCTGCGCACCGCCTACGCCTTGGGCGGGCCCTTGCCGCGGCGCATGACGCCGGCGCGGGAGCGGGTCGTCGCGGTGCTCGACACGGGGCCGCCGCGGCCGGCCGGCGAGCTCGCGGCCGAGGCCGCGGTGGGCGAGGGCGTGGTGCGCGGGCTGGTCAAGGCGGGGGCCCTGATCGTGGTGCCGCTGGCCGCCGAGGCGCCCTACCCGATACCCGATCCGGAGCTCCGCGGGCTCCAGCTTTCGCCCCATCAGGCGACCGCGGCGGCGGCGCTTACGGGCAGCGACGCGCTCGAGTTCCAGACCACCCTGCTCGAGGGGGTGACCGGGGCGGGCAAGACCGAGGTCTACTTCGAGGCCATCGCCGAGGCCCTCGACGGCGCTCGCCAGGTGCTGGTGCTGGTGCCCGAGATCGCGCTCACCGCGCAGTGGCTCGACCGCTTCGAGCGGCGGTTCGGCGCTCCGCCCGCGTCCTGGCACTCGGACCTCACCCAGGCCCAGCGCCGGCGCGCCTGGCGGGCGGTGGCCGAGGGCCGGGCGCGGGTCGTGGTGGGGGCCCGTTCGGCGCTCTTCCTGCCCTATCCCGATCTCGGCCTGATCGTCGTCGACGAGGAGCACGACGGCTCCTTCAAGCAGGAGGAGGGGGTGATCTACAACGCCCGCGACATGGCGGTGGTGCGGGCCCGGCTCTCGGCCATCCCCATCGTGCTGGTGTCGGCGACGCCCTCGCTCGAGTCGGTGGTCAACGTCGAGCGCGGGCGCTACCGCCGGCTTTACCTGCCCGAGCGCCACGGCCAGGCCGGGCTGCCGGAGGTCGAGGCGGTCGACATGCGGCGCCATCCGCCCGAGCGCGGCCACTGGCTCTCGCCCGCGCTCAAGCGCGCGCTGGAGACGGCGCTCGAGAACGGCGAGCAGGCCATGCTGTTCCTCAATCGCCGCGGCTACGCCCCCCTGACGCTGTGCCGCGCCTGCGGCCACCGCTTCGAGTGCCCCAACTGCTCGGCCTGGCTGGTCGAGCATCGCTTCTCGCGGCGCCTCGAGTGTCATCACTGCGGCCACGGTCTGGCGCGGCCCGAGAGTTGCCCCGCCTGCGGCGTCGGCGACAGCCTGGTGGCCTGCGGGCCCGGCGTCGAGCGGGTCGCGGAAGAGGTCGCCGAGGCCTTCGCCGAGGCCCGCATCGAGGTCATGACGAGTGACACCATGTCGGGTCCCCACGCCGCGGCGGAGCTCGTGCGCCGCGTCGAGGAGCGCCGCGTCGACGTCCTCATCGGCACCCAGATCATGGCCAAGGGGCATCACTTTCCCTTCCTCACCCGGGTCGGCGTGGTCGACGCCGACCTCGGGCTGGCGGGCGGCGACCTGCGCGCCGCCGAGCGCACCTACCAGCTCTTGTTCCAGGTCGCGGGCCGGGCCGGGCGCGGCGAGCGGCCGGGGCGGGTGGTGCTGCAGACCTACATGCCCGAGCACCCGGTGATGAAGGCGCTGATCGCCGGCGACAGCGAGCGCTTCCTCGAGCGCGAGGCCGAGAACCGGCGCGCCCGGGGCCTGCCACCGTTCGGCCGCCTGGCGGCGCTGATCGTCTCAGGCGCCGACGAGGTCGCGGTCGACCATGTGGCCCGTGCGCTGGGGCGCACCGCGCCCCGGGGCCGCGGCGTCGAGGTGCTGGGTCCGGCGCCGGCGCCGCTCAGGCTGCTCCGCGGCCGCCATCGCCAGCGCTTGCTTTTGAAGGCCGGCCGCGAGGTCCGGGTGCAGAAGCTGCTGCGCCCCTGGCTCGCCAAGACCGAGCTGCCGGGCGGCGTGCGGGTCCAGGTCGACGTCGATCCCTACAGCTTTTTGTGAGCGGTGGTGGGCCGCGTCAGGCCGCGAGCGCCTCCTCGACGAAGTCGAGGCGGTCCTGGCCGAAGAACATCTCCTCGCCGACGAAGAAGGTGGGGGCGCCGAAGGCGCCGCGCGCGACCGCTTCCTCGGTGTTGGCCTTGAGCTGGTCCTTGATCGCCTGCTCGCCGACGCGGGTGAGGAAGACTTCAGCGTCGAGCCCCGCCGCGCTCAGCACCGCCGCCACCGTCTCGGGCTCGGCCATGTTCTGGGCCTCGACCCAGAGGGCGCGGAACATGGCCGAGATGTAGGTTTCGGCGCAGCCTTCCTGCTCGGCGACGACGGCGCCCCGCATCAGCGCCAGGGTGTTGACGGGAAACCCCGGCGGCAGCTTGAAGGGTACCCCGTAACGCCGGGCGAAGCGCGGCAGGTCGTGACCGCCCATATAGGCGCCCTTGGCGGGGATGATGATCGGCGACTGGTTGCCGGTGGCCTTGAAGACCCCGCCCAGCAGCATCGGCCGGTAGCGGACATCCGCGCCGGTGCGCTCGACCAAACCCGGCATCTGAGTATGCGCCAGGTAGGTCGCCGGGCTGCCGAAGTCGTAGAAGAACTCGAGTGTCCTGGCCATTTCGCGCTCCCTGTTGCTCGCTTACCACTTCTCCGCCCAGGGCCGGAGGTCGAGCTCGTGGCTCCAGGCGCTCTTGGGCTGCTGGTGGAGCATGAAGTAGTTCTCGGCGATGTCGTCGGGCGCCAGCAGGCCGTCCGGGGGCAGCGCGGCCACCATGTCGGGGAAGCGCTCGCGCACGAAGCGGGTGTCGATCGGGCCGTCGATGACGACGTGGGCGACGTGGATGCCCTTGGGCCCCAACTCGCGCGCCAGGCTCTGGGCCAGCGCCCTGAGCCCGAACTTGGCGCCGGCGAAGGCGGCGTAGCCGGCGCCGCCGCGCAGGCTCGCGGTGGCGCCGGTGAAGAGGAGGGTGCCGCGGCCGCGGGGCACCATGCGCCGGGCCGCCTCGCGCCCGGTGAGGAAGCCGGCGAAGCAGGCCATCTCCCAGACCTTGGTGAACTTGCGCACGCTCATCGTCAGCACGCTCTCGTGGTACCAGGCGCCGATGTTGAAGACGACGACCGAGAGCGCGCCGATGGTGCCCTCGATGGTGTCGAACAGCCCCACGATCTGGTCCTCCTTGCGGGCGTCGACCGCGAAGGCGTGCGCGGCGCCGTCCTCCGTCTCGATCCGCTGGCGCAGCGGCTCCAGCGCCGCGCCCGTGCGGCGCCCGACGCAGACCGTGAAGCCGGCGCGGGCGAAGCGCCGGGCGATGGCGCCGCCGAGCGCGTCTCCGGCGCCCATTACCAGGGCCACCTTGTCGTCCAAGTCGCTCTCCTCGCTCAATCGAGGGCGACGCGCGCCGGCGCGAGCTCGAGGCCCGCGACCTCGACAGGGGTGCGGAACACGACCCCGAGGTCGTCGCGGTCCGCGCCCTGCGATCCCGTGACGATGTAGAGGTCGCGGCGCTCGGGCCCGCCGAAGCAGAGGCTGGAGACCATGGCAATCTCGACCGCGAGGCTGGTGCGCAGGCGCCCGTCGGGCTCGAACACGTCGACCCGGCCGCCAAAGGCGATGGCCACCCAGACGCTGCCGTCCTCGGCCACCGCCAGGCCGTCGGGGATGCCGCCCTCGACCTCGGCGAAGGCCCGCTGTGGGCTCAAATCTCCGCCATCCCCGACCTCGTAGACGCGGACGACGTGGCGCAGCGATTCCGAGTGGTAGAGGCGCCGGCCGTCGGGCGAGAGCGCGAGGCCGTTGGTCAGCAGCACGTCGTCGGCGACCACCCGGGCCGAGCCGTCGAGGTCGATGCAATAAAGCTTGCCGGGCTTGGGCGCGTCGCCGTCGCTGAGCGGGCGGAAGCCGATGGAGCCGACGTAGACCCGACCCGCGGCGTCGGTGGCGAGGTCGTTGAAGCCGAGCTCGCCGCGCTCGGGATCGGCCTCGAGGAGGACCAGGGTGGCGCCGCCGCCGGCCGGCTTGACGGCGACGTTGCGCCCCGAGACCACCAGGCCGCCGCCCTCGTGCAGCGCCATGCCGCCGATGCCGCGGCGATGCTCGATCACCTGGCGCACCTCGCCGCCGCGCTCGAGACAGAACACGCCGCCATTGATCACGTCGGAGAACAGGAGCCCGCGCGCCGGGTCCCATACCGGGCCCTCGATCAGGCCGTAGCCGCTAGCGAGTCGGTCCATCGGCGTTTGGGCGACCCGACGGTCGTCGCCATCGACGGATGCCTCTTGCCAAGTACACTATTCACCCAGCACGCGCCGTCGCTCTTCGAACTCGTCCTTGTCGATCTCGCCTTTGGCGAAGCGTTCCTTGAGGATGTCGAGCGGCGTCTTGCCCGGAGGGCTGTGAAGAGCACCGCCAGGGGCCGCCGTCCCACCGAGCCAGCGCACCACGAGCACGACCACGACCACCGCTACGGCGATGAATACGATCATCATGATCGGCCCTAAGATCATCATACCCCATCCCCAAGATCCCATATATGGGTGGTTGCCATAGGTCTGTGCTACGGCCGGCACCGTCACCGAAGCGGTCGCCGGAAGCGCAACCAAAAGCGCCTTTATCAGCCGCATGAGTCCTCCTCCTTCAAGCCGCCAGAACTTGCGCGCCGAGCATTGGATCGAAGCCAATTTGCAGCGGCGACCTCTGCGCTCAATTCCAGGATTAGTGCAGTACAGTAGACCTTAATAGCCGGCCACACATCGGCGTCCTCGGCCATCGGGACGGGTCCCTCCCGGGCGGGTCCCTCCCAGGCGCGCGCGTGGGGCGAAATTCTCGAAGAATCTCCAGATCTCACCACTAGGGACTCAGATCAGCCGAACGCCACCGGGCGCTCCGCCATCGAGGTCGTCGCCGCGCCGTGCCTCGGCCCGGTAGCCGACCGGATCGCTCCCGGCAAAGGCCTTGAAGGAGCGGGAGAAGTGGCTGCGGCTGCTGAAGCCGACCCGGGCGGCGATGGTCTTGACCGGCAGGTCGGTCGCGGCAAGGAGGTCGGCGGCGCGGCGCAGGCGCACTTCCTTGAGGAAGCCCATCGCGGGGCGGCCGAAGGTATCGCGGAAGTGCGCGGCGAACGCCGCCCGGCTCATGCCCGCCACGTCGGCCAACTGCTGCAGGGTGAAGGGCGTGTCGGGCCGGTCGAGCATGGCCTCGACCGCGGCGCCGAGGCGCGGGTTGTCGAGCGCGGCCAGCCACGGCGCCCGGCACTCGCCGCTCTCGTACTGGCGCCGCAGCAGCACGATCAGGCACTGCTTCATCAGCGCCCCGGCCAGGGCCCGCGTGCCGGGCCTGGGCGCGGCCAACTCGTCGAGCAGCTGTCGGAACGGGCGGCGGAAGGTGGGCTCGTCGGCGACGCTATCGACCAGTGGCGCGCGCAGGTAATCGAACAGGCCGGCGCCGTGAAGATGGGTCACGCGCACCGCGCCACAGGCAAGCACGATGCCGGGCACCTCTTCGCCGACGGTGTTGCGCTGCCAGCCGCCGGGCAGGGCTTCGCACTTGGGCATCGGCAGGTTGATCTCGCGCTCGTGGCCGATGCTCACGACCAGGCAGGTGCGGGGCGGCGCGATCAAGACGGTGTGCGGAGCGAGCGGAAATCCCCTACCCATCATCTGCTGCGCCACTCCCCGGCCCGAGAGCACGTAGTGAATCGACGCCGCCTTGTCGTCCTCGAGCACCAGGCTGGCGTCCCGGCCCACCTCGCAGATGGCGAAGGCGGAGACCTCGACGTTCAGGCCCTCGAGCAGTCGGTCCAATTGCATCGCGCTTGATCCTCCCCGGATGCGCAGACGCTAAAGCACTTATCGGCGACCCAAGGGCACGCCTCCCACTGGATAATCAATATACCGTGCCTCTACGCAGAGGCAACGGTTGGAGGCCTTATAAGCTACCGCCTGGGAACGGCTGAGCTGGTTCCGGCGTGGCGTTGCGGTCCGTGGGCCGCGGCAGCGCCGCCGGGATCGTGCAGTGCGTCGAATCCCTCGCGGTCGCTCTTATCCCACTCAATCGAACGACTGGAGGAACATTATGTGTAACGGTCACGCACACGACAGTCACAATCCCGTGAAGAATGATGGCTTCGACCGCCGCGGTTTCCTGAAGGCGGGCGCGGTCGCCGCCACAGTGGCCGCCACGGTGGCCGCCGCGGGCACCGCCAAGGCCCAGGCCGATCCCTACGCGCCACCCGCCAAGCCGGCGCTCCCGCCCTCGGACATGAAGCTCAACAAGCCCCGCGCAGCGCTGGTGGTGACCGACCCGCAGATCGACTTCCTGAGCCCCGACGGCGTGACCTGGGGGGTGGTCGGCGCCAGCGTCACCGAGCACCACACAGTGGCCAATATCGGTCGCCTGTTCGGGGCGGCCAAGCAGGCGGGCCTCACGGTGGCCGTCTCGCCCCATTACTACTACCCCACCGACAAGGGCTGGCGCTTCGAAGGCGCGCTCGAGAAGCTGATGCACAAGATCGGCATGTTCGACCGCCCCAGTGCCTACTCGCTCGAGGGCTTCGAGAACTCGGGCGCCGACTTCATGCCCGAGTACCGGAAGTATATCCACGACCGCAAGACCATCATCACCTCGCCCCACAAGGTCTACGGGCCCGAGGCCAACGACCTGGTGTTGCAGCTCAGGAAGAACCACGTCGACCAGGTGATCCTGGCCGGGATGTCGGCCAATCTGTGCGTCGAATCCCATCTCCGCGAGCTCCTCGAGCAGGGCTTCGAGGTGGCGGTGGTCAAGGACGCTACCGCCGGCGCCAAGCTCCCCGAAGGCGACGGCTACCTGGCCGCCATCATCAACTTCCGCTACATCGCCAACGCGATTTGGACCACGGACGAAGTCGTGGCCATGCTGGGCAGCTAGATCCGGCGTAAGCGCGGCGCCCGATGGCGTCGCGCGCGATCGGACAGCGAACGATAAGGAGGCCTAAGACCATGACCGTAAGACAGCACGTCAACATCGAGAAACTCGAGGAGTTCCGCTCCTTCCTCGCCGACAACCCGGACAAGGGCCGCTTGCGGCTCGAGGCCAAGGCGATCTACGAGGGCCAGGCGGGCCGCAGCCTGGTGCACGTCGGCCCCTTCGGGCTCGACGATCAGGTGATCGAGCGGCCCACGCGGCACTACACCTTCCCCTTCGGAGCCTGGCGCGAGGTCGAGGAGGCCACCGGCCTCGAAGGCGCCACCGACCGCATGGAGCCGGTCGAGATGGCGCTGGCGGCGACCGCCGCCTGCCTCATCAACTCGATCACCTTCAACACCGCGCGCCTGGGCATCGACACCTCGGGCCTGGAGATCACGGTCCGCTCGACCGTCGACCCCCGGGTTCTGTTCGCCGTCAAGGAGCCCGAGGAGCACAAGAGCTGCCTGGGCAGCATCGAATACGACGTCAAGGTGACCGGCGAGGTCAGCGACGAGGACCTCGAGACCATCCACAAGCTGTGCGCCTACTCGCCGGTGCACGGCCTGATGAACGAGGCCATCAACGTGACGGGCAAGGTGACCCGGGCCTGAGCCTAATTCGGCCGGCCTAAAGCCGGCTTTATCCTCGATCGGCGGGGCCGCCCGAGCGCGGTCCCGCCTTTTCGCTTTCGGCGCGGCCCCGCGCGATGCGGCCCCGAGCCGCCGCCGCCCTCTACTTGACAGCTCCCGGCCAATATGTAACCTTTTAGTTACATAAATTCGCGAGCCGATGGCCGACGATGAACTTGCCCCAGTTTGGAAGGCGCTGGCGGACCCGACGCGGCGGCGGATTCTAGACCTGTTGAGCCTCAGTCCGATGACCACGGGCCAGCTCGCGGCCGAGTTTCCCAGCTCCCGCATCGCGGTGATGAAGCACCTCGGGGTGCTGGGGGAGGCGGGTCTGGTGCTGCCGCGCAAGCGCGGGCGCGAGCGCTGGCACTACCTCAACTTCGTGCCCCTGCAACGCATCCACGAGCGCTGGTTCGAGCGCCACGCCGGGCGCTGGGCGGCCTCGTTCACCCGGCTCAAACGCCACCTCGACGGCGGGGAGCTACCGATGACCGATGAAGCCACGATCGATCAAGCAGCGCGGAGCTGGCCTTTGAGCCTCGACATCGAGCAGGAGATCGCCTTCGAGGCCCCGCCCGACCGCGTCTTCTCGGCCCTCACCGAAGAGATCGGCGCCTGGTGGGGGCCCCCCTACCTGCACGAGCAGGCCACCGCGCTCGAGCTCGAGCCCAAGCTCGGCGGCTGGTTGCGCGAGCGCTGGGGCCCCGGGGCGGGGGCGCTCCTGGCCACGGTCACGGCGATCGCCGTCGGCGAGCGGCTCGAGCTCACGGGCCGGCTCCACATGGGGGTGGTGCAGGGGGTGGTGACGTTCGCGCTAAGGCCCGAGGGCGGGGGCACGCGGCTCAGCTTCTCCCACCAGGCGATCGGCCACCTCCGCCCCGAGGTGGCGGCGCGCGCCGAGGGCGGCTGGGCGGAGCTCCTAGGCGTGCGCCTCAAGACCTTCGTCGAGCGCGGCGAGCGGCTCGGCATCGCGGGCACGGCCCCGCAACCCAAAACCTAGAGCAAAACAAAGGGAGGACCTGACCATGCGGCTCCATGAAAACGAGTACTTCGAGATCACTCACGACGCGCAAAGCGGCATCCTCGAGATCGACTGGACCGAGCGCACCGCGGCGATGAGCGACGAGACCTTCAAGGACGCGCTCCAGCGCCTGGCCGGCTTGGCCGCCGAGCACGGGGCGCGCAGCCTGCTGGTCGACGTCACCCGCTTCCGCCACCACGTCGGTCCCGAGCTCGGCGCCTGGCGCGGGGCCGAGATCACGCCCCAGTACAACCGCGCCGGGGTGCGCCGCTTCGCCTATGTCTTCGCGCCCGGGGCCGATCTGCCGCCCTCGAGCGACGAGGCGCCCGAGGCTTATGAGGGCGAGGACTTCGCCACCCGCTTCTTCGACGCCGAGGACGAGGCCAGAGCCTGGGTCAGCGATATCTGAACTTGGCCCCCAGCGCCCCGACACTGGAGACTGCGCCCGGCTACCCCATCTCAGAGCGATTCCAGGTCGATTGGAATCGCTCTCAGGCCGCGGCGCGCGTCGAGCGGGTGACCTTCACGGGCGCCCACGGCGATGAACTGGCGGCGCGGATCGACCGCGCGCGGCTCCTGGAGATCGCCGACAAGTGCCCGGTCCACCGCACCTTTCATTCCGAGGTGCTGGTCGAGAGCCGGCTGGCGGACTAGCTCGCGATCCCCGACCGGAGCCGATCAGGCCTCGTGGTATTTGGCGATCTCGCGGGCCAGCCACTCGATGCGGTCGTTGCCCCAGAACTTGTGGCCCCGGTAGACGAAGAAGGGGAAGCCGAAGACGCCGTCGGCCTCGGCCTCGGCGTTGCAACGCGCGAGCGCCGCCGCCTGGGGGCTGCTCTCGCCGGTGGCCGCGCCGAAGGCGGCGCGCTCGAGCCCGCAATCGGCGGCGATCGCCGCCAGCGACTCCTCGTTCCCGAGGTCCACGCCCTCGAGCCAGCGGGCGCGGTAGACGCGGTCGTGATAGGCCTTGCCCTGGCCCGCCTCGTCGGCGAACAGGAAGCCGCGGCAGGCCTTGGCGGTGTCGGCGAAGGGGCCGGGATCGAGGGTGAGGCCGTAGTCATCGGCGAAACGGGCCACGTCCTCGCGGATGTAGCGGAAGCGGGGCGAGGAGAAGTCGCGGGCGTCGCTGGCCGGCTGATAGACAGGCGTGTAGGCGATCGCCACCGGGTAGGGGGCGAGCTCGGCCTCGATCCGGGTGTTGGCGAGGAAGGCATAGGGGCTGTTGTAGGCGAAGTAGAAGGTGACACGGTCGTCGCTCATCGGGCGGGGGCTCCACGGAGGGGTTGATTCGGGCGCTGAATCGGGCGCTGATTTGGGCGCATGGGCTCGGCAACCTCAGGCTGCGCGTCCGCCTCGGCGGCTGTCAAGCGGCCGGCGGACAAGTGACGCGGCGTTCGGCGGGCGCCACCGGCGTCCCCGCGCCCGCTTGCAACCAAATATCGGGTATGCTAGGTATCGCGGGCCTTCGGCGGGGCCCGGGAATGGTCGCCCGCCGATTAAATTTGTGTAAGCTTTTTCAAATACTTAACTCATCCGGGCCGGCGTTCTTGAGGGGTATCCGAGGTGCCAGCTGAGACCTCAGTCGTCTCCGAGCTTGCGGGCCGGTACGCGACCGCCCTGTTCGACCTGGCGCGGGACGAGGGGGCCCTGGCCGAGGTCGCCGACGACCTCGAAGGCATCACCGCGATGATGGCCGCGAGCGAGGACCTGAGGCGCCTGGTGCGCAGCCCGGTGATCTCGCGCGACGACCAGGGCCGGGCCCTGGCCGCGCTGCTCGAGCGCATGGCGGCGCACCCGCTCACCGGCCGCTTCATCGGGGTGGTGGCACGGCAGCGCCGCCTTTATGCTCTTGAGCCTATGATCCGCCGCTTCCGTGAGCTCTTGGCCGAGCACCGCGGCGAGACCGCGGCTGAGGTGGTCTCCGCCCGGCCGCTCTCCGAGCCCCAGCTGGGTGCGGTCCGCGAGGCCTTGGCCCGAGTGGTTGGCCGCCAGGTCAACCTCGCCGCCAAGGTCGACGCCGGGCTCATCGGAGGCCTCGTGGTCCGGGTCGGCTCGCGGATGGTGGATAGCTCGCTCAGGGCCAAGCTGCAACGGTTGCGGCTGGCCATGAAAGGGGTTGGATAATGGATATCGGCGCCGCCGAGATTTCCTCGATCCTCAAACAACAGATCGCCGATTTCGGCACCGAGGCCGAGGTCTCCGAGGTCGGCCAAGTGCTCTCGGTGGGCGACGGCATCGCCCGCGTCTACGGTCTCGATAAGGTCCAGGCCGGCGAGATGGTCGAGTTCCCGGGCGGGCTCAAGGGCATGGCGCTCAACCTCGAGAGCGACAACGTCGGCGTGGTCATCTTCGGCGACGACCGCGACATCAAGGAGGGCGACACCGTCAAGCGCACCGGCGCCATCGTCGACGTGCCGATCGGCAAGGCGCTCTTGGGCCGGGTCGTCGACGCGCTCGGCGAGCCCATCGACGGCAAGGGAGCGATCGAGGGCGCCCAGCGCTCCCGCATCGAGGTCAAGGCGCCCGGCATCGTGCCGCGGCGCTCGGTGCACGAACCGATGCAGACCGGACTCAAGGCGCTCGACAGCCTGGTCCCGGTGGGACGCGGCCAGCGCGAGCTGATCATCGGCGACCGCCAGACCGGCAAGACCGCCCTCGTCATCGACACCATCATCAACCAGAAGTCAGTCAACCAGAGCGACGACGAAGCGAAGCGGCTCTACTGCATCTACGTGGCGATCGGCCAGAAGCGCTCGACCGTGGCCCAGGTCGTGAAGACCCTCGATGATGCCGGCGCCATGGACTACACCATCGTCGTCTCGGCCACCGCGTCCGAGCCGGCGCCGATGCAGTTCCTGGCGCCCTACGCCGGCTGCACCATGGGCGAATATTTCCGCGACAACGGCATGCACGCGGTGATCTTCTACGACGACCTCTCGAAGCACGCCGTCTCGTACCGCCAGATGTCGCTCTTGCTGCGCCGGCCGCCCGGGCGCGAGGCCTTCCCGGGCGACGTCTTCTACCTCCATTCGCGGCTCTTGGAACGCGCCGCCAAGATGAACGACGAGCACGGCGGCGGCTCGCTGACGGCGATGCCGGTGATCGAGACCCAGGCCGGCGACGTCGCGGCCTACATCCCGACCAACGTCATCTCGATCACCGACGGCCAGATCTTTCTCGAGACCGAGCTCTTCTATCAGGGCATCCGCCCGGCCATCAACGTCGGCCTGTCGGTGAGCCGGGTCGGCTCGGCGGCCCAGGTCAAGGCCATGAAACAGGTCGCCGGCACCATCAAGCTCGAGCTCGCCCAGTACCGCGAGATGGCGGCCTTCGCCCAGTTCTCCTCGGACCTCGACGCCGCCACCCAGCGCCTGCTCGCCCGCGGCGAGCGTCTCACCGAGCTGCTCAAGCAGGACCAGTACGTGCCCATGCCGGTCGAGGAGCAGGTGGTCTCGATCTTCACCGGGGTGCGCGGCTATCTCGACGACATCGCTGTCTCGGACGTGACCCGCTTCGAGCAGGCCTTCCTCGAGGAGATGCGCGCCGATCACGGCGAGCTGCTGGCGGCGGTGCGCGACGAGCAGGAGCTCTCCGAAGACACCGAGGCGAAGCTCAAGACCATCCTCGACGGCTTCGTCAGGACCTTCGCCTAAGGCGGGGCGCGGGGGGTCGGGGTAGCGCGGCGGCGGCCATGCCGAGTCTCAAGGACCTCCGCATCCGGATCGCCAGCGTCAAGCAGACGCAGAAGATCACCAGCGCCATGAAGATGGTGGCGGCCTCGAAACTGCGCCGCGCCCAGGAGCGAGTGGAGGCCGCGCGTCCCTACGCCGAGCGCATGGAGCGCATGATGGCGGCGCTCGGGGCGCGGCTCAAGGACCACGAAGGTGCCTCGCCGATCCTGATCGGCACCGGCCAGGACAAGGTTCACCTGGTGGTGGTGGCGACCGCCGAGCGGGGCCTGTGCGGCGGCTTCAACTCGTCGATCGTGCGCGCCGCGCGGCGCCGCATCCTCGAGCTCGACCAGGCCGGCAAGACGGTCAAGATCCTCTGCGTCGGCCGTAAGGGCCGCGACCAGCTGCGGCGCCAGTTCGCCGACCGCATCCTCGACACCATCGAGTTCAAGGGTCTGAAGCAGATCGGCTTCGCCGACACCAAGGCGGTCTCGGACCGCTTACTCGCGCTCTTCGAGGCCGGCGAGTTCGATGTCTGCAGCTTCTTCCACAGCCGCTTCAAGTCGGTGATAAGCCAGATCGTCACGCCCCAGCAACTTATTCCGGTGTCGCTCCCCGGGCCAGAGGAGGGAGCCGGGCAGCCCGCGGAGGACCTGGCGATCTACGAGTACGAACCCGACGAAGCGGAGATCCTCGCCGAGCTGTTGCCGCGCAACCTGGCGGTCCAGGTCTATCGCGCCATGCTCGAGAACGCGGCCAGCGAGCAGGGCGCGCGCATGACCGCCATGGACAGCGCCACGCGCAACGCCGGCGATATGATCGACAACCTGACGCTCAACTACAACCGCACCCGTCAGTCGGTGATCACCAACGAGCTGATCGAGATCATCTCCGGCGCCGAGGCGGTGTAGCGAGGGCTGGGAACATGAGCCGCAATGCGGGCATCGAAGGAGCTTGAGTCATGACCACGAGCAACCGCGTGGGCCGGATCACCCAGGTCTTGGGGGCGGTGGTCGACGTCAAGTTCGGCGACGACCTGCCGCCGATCCTCAACGCGCTTTACTGCGACAACCAGGGCCAGCGGCTGGTGCTCGAGGTGGCGCAGCACCTGGGCGAGGCCACGGTGCGCACCGTGGCCATGGACACCACGGACGGCTTGGTGCGGGGCACCGAGGTGACCGATAGCGGCGGCCCCATCATGGTGCCGGTGGGGCCCGAGACCCTGGGCCGCCTGATCAACGTGATCGGTGAGCCGATCGACGAGCGCGGCCCGGTCGGGGCCACCCGAACCTTGCCCATCCACAGGCCGGCGCCCGAGTTCGTCGAGCAGTCGACCGAGGCCGAGATCCTGATCACCGGCATCAAGGTGGTCGACCTTTTGGAGCCCTATGCCAAGGGCGGCAAGGTCGGGCTGTTCGGCGGCGCCGGGGTCGGCAAGACCGTCATCATCATGGAGCTCATCAACAACGTCGCCAAGGCGCACGGCGGCTACTCGGTGTTCGCGGGCGTCGGCGAGCGCACCCGCGAGGGCAACGACCTCTATCACGAGATGATCGAATCGGGCGTGATCAAGCTCGACGGCGGGGAGTCCAAGGCGGCACTGGTCTACGGCCAGATGAACGAGCCGCCCGGGGCCCGCGCCCGCGTCGGCCTCTCCGGGCTGACCCTGGCCGAGTACTTCCGCGACGAGGAGGGCCAAGACGTGCTGCTCTTCATCGACAACATCTTCCGTTTCACCCAGGCCGGCTCCGAGGTCTCGGCGCTGCTTGGCCGCATCCCCTCGGCGGTCGGCTATCAGCCCACGCTGGCGACCGAAATGGGCAACCTGCAGGAGCGTATCACCTCGACCAACAAGGGCTCGATCACCAGCGTGCAGGCGATCTACGTGCCCGCCGACGACCTCACCGACCCGGCGCCGGCGACCTCGTTCTCGCACCTCGACGCGACCACGGTGCTGTCGCGGCAGATCGCCGAGCTCGGCATCTACCCCGCCGTCGACCCCTTGGACTCGACCTCGCGCATGCTCGACCCGCGGATCGTCGGCGAGGAGCACTATAAGGTGGCGCGCGAGGTCCAGCGCATCCTGCAGACCTACAAGTCGCTTCAGGACATCATCGCCATCCTCGGCATGGACGAGCTTTCGGAGGAGGACAAGCTCACCGTCTCGCGGGCGCGCAAGATCCAGCGCTTCCTCTCCCAGCCCTTCCACGTCGCCGAGGTCTTCACCGGCCGTCCCGGCACCTTCGTCAACCTCGAGGACACCATCCGCGGTTTCAAGGAGATCTGCGCCGGCCAGCACGACGATTTGCCCGAGGCCGCCTTCTACATGTTGGGCACCATCGACGAGGCGGTGGAGAAGGCCAAGCAGATCGCCGCCGAGGTGGCCTGAGCGGGCCGAGGGGGCACGAGCCATGGTCGACAAGGTCGCCTTCGAGTTGGTCTCGCCCGAGCGGCTGGTGTTCTCGGCCGACGTCGACATGGTGGTGGTGCCGGGTTCGGAAGGCGACTTCGGCGTCCTCCCCGGGCACGCGCCGCTGATCTCGTCGGTGCGCCCCGGCGTCGTCGAGGTCCATGACGAGGGCAAGGCGCCCGAGCGCATCTTCGTCTCGGGCGGCTTCGCCGAGGTGGCACGGACGCGCTGCGTGGTGCTGGCCGACGACGCGGTGCCGGTCGCCGAGTTCGACCGCGCCGGCCTTGAACAGCGCCTCCAGAACGCGCGCGAGGATCTCGAGGACGCCGAGAGCGACGAGGCGCGCCACCGCGCCGAGGCCCAGATCGCGCTCTTGAACGAGATGCTGCAGGCGCTGGCCTGAGGGCGCGCGCGCCGTCGCTGGCGCGCCCGGCGTCGCTTGCACTATACTCTGCGCTCGTCGCCGTCCCGACCGCGGCGGGCCGCGCCATGGGCAAGCACTGGAGCCTCGACGACATCGCCTGGGAGCGCTTCGACGCCTCGGCGGTCGACGCCGAGGTGGTGAAGGCGGTCAAGGCCGCCGCCCTGGTCGAGCACAACAGCGCCGACTACGTGACCTATCTCTGCAACGTCTTCGAGGGCGACCCCGAGTTCCAGGCCGCGGCCCGGATCTGGGGCGCGGAGGAGGAGCAGCACGGCAAGGCGCTGGCGCGCTGGGCTCGGCTCGCCGATCCGGGCTTCGACTTCGAGCACTGCTTGGCGCGCTTCCGCGCCGGCTACCGCCTTCCCCTCGAGGCCCGGGAATCGGTGCGGGGCTCGCGCAGCGCCGAGCTCCTGGCCCGCTGCGTGGTCGAGGTCGGCACCAGCTCGCTCTACAGCGCCATCCGCGACGCCACCGAAGAGCCGGTGCTGAAGGCCATCAGCCACCGCATCGCCGGCGACGAGTTCCGCCACTACAAGCTGTTCTACGACCACTTGAAGCGCTACCGGGCGGCCCAGCCGCTGGGGCTCTGGCGCGGCCTTCGCGTCGCCTTCGGCCGCGTCGCCGAGACCACCGACGACGAGCTCGCCTTCGCCTACTACTGCGCCACCGGCGACCGCGCGGCCTACGACCGCAAGCGCTGTTCGCGCGCTTACGAGCGCCGCGCCGCCGGGCTCTACCGCTTCGGCCACATCGCCCGGGCCCTGGCCATGATCCTGAAAGCGGTCGGCCTCAAGCCCCAGGGGCGCCTGCACAAGCTCCTGGTGCGGGCCGCGTGGCGCTTGCTGGGCCTGCGCAAGCGCCGCCTCGAGCGCCTCGCGGCTTGAGCGCGGCCCCGGGCCGGCTCTAGCCGCGCAAGAGATCGTCGATCTGGTCCTGCGAAAGGGTGATCTCGGCGCCGTGGATGATGGCGCTGGCCACGTCGATCAGTTTCTGGAGCGACTTCGAGGCGGCCGAAACGGCGATCTTGACCATCTCCGGTTCGCCGCTCTGCAGCGCCGCCTCGATGCGGCTGAGGCTGGCGACGACGAACCGGTTCATGTGCGAAACGGTGTCGTCGAAGGGGGCGCGGTACTTGGCCGGGGCATGCTCGTAGGCGGCGATGGCGAGCTCCTTGTCGGAGAAGGCGCTGTCGCGGAAGTGCTCCTGATAGCTCTTCGGCGACCACTCCTTGGCGTCCTCGAGGCACTCGGGCATGTCCGGGATCAGCTCCAGGAGCATCACGATCTCGTTGAAGTGGTTGAGGTAGTCGGTGGCGAGCAAGCTCTGCTCGTTGATGTTGGTTCCCTTGATCTTTTGCCGAAAGCTCGAGGCGTCTTCCGCGTCCGGCGAGGGCTTGGGGGGCGAATCGAAAGGTTCACTCATGGCGATCGTGGACTAGGGAGCACCTCAGATCACACGGTTTCGAGGATCGGCGCTCGCAGCATAACATCGCCTCCCGACACACTTCATGCGGCTTTTCAGGCGCGACGCGGGGGGCGGCCCAACTCCTCGGGCTTCACGAGGGCGCCGAAGCGGGCCACCAGGGTCTCGTAAAGTTGGCGCTTGAAGGGCACGATGGCGGTGACGAGCTCGGCCATCGGCATCCACTTCCAATCACTGAACTCGGGCTCGTCGCCGTCGAGGTCGATGTCGTCGTCGTCGCCGGTGAAGCGGGCCAGGAACCACTTCTGGGTCTGGCCCCGGTAGCCCCCGCCCCAGACCCGGCCGACCAGCTCCGGCGGCAGGTCGTAGCTGAGCCAGTCCTCGGTCTCGGCGATGATCTCGGCCTTTTCGATGCCGGTCTCCTCGGCGAGCTCCCGGAGCGCGGCCTGGCGCGGCGCCTCGCCGGGGTCGAGGCCGCCCTGGGGCATCTGCCAGGAGGAGCCGCTGGCGTCGCTGCGCTTGCCGACGAAGACCTGGTTGTGGGCGTTGAGCAGCATGACGCCGACCCCGCGCCGGTAGGCGAGCCCCGAGCGATCGTCCCCGCTCATCAGCCGGATTGCTTGTTGACCAGCGCCGAGACCGGCGTCAACACCAGGTTCTTGCCTTCCAGCATCGCCGCCCAGGCGGCGACCCGCTCGATGGTCACGGGGTAGGGAAAGCCGATGCCGATGGCGTAGCCGGTGGCCTTGGCGATGCGCTCGATGTCGTCGAGCCGGGCGTCGATGGCGGCGCGCGAGGCCACGTTGTCGAGGAAGCGGTTGTTGAGCGCCCGCGCCAGCTCGATCTCGTCGGCGATGCCGGCGGCGACGCTGTTGCGCGACGAGCGGCTGTCGAGAAACATCAGGCCGCGCTGCTTGAGCACCTCGAGAATCGGTCGCACGTGCTGGGGCGAGCTGGTGAAGCGGGAGCCCATGTAGTTGGTGACGCCGACGTAGCCGGTGAACCGGCTCAGGAGCCATTCGAGCCGCTCGATGTTGTCTTCGACCGACAGCGAGGTCAGCAGGGTATAGGGGCCCGGGTCGTTGACCGGGTAGTCGTAGGGCTCCATGGGGAGCTGCAGCATGACCTCGTGTCCGGCGGCGCGGGCCTGCTCGATCCAGGCCTCTAGGTCCGAGGCGAAGGGCGCGAAGGCGAGCGTCACCGTGCCCGGCAACTGTTGGATCGCGGCGATGGTGGCGGAGCGGCTGAGGCCCATGCCGGCGACGACGATGCTGATGCGCGAGCGTTGCGAGCGGTCGGCGAAGGGGCGGCGGTAGACCTGCCAGGCCTGGCGCCCGTCGGGGGCGATCACCGGCAGCGGGCCCTTGGACGTCTGCACCACCAGGTCCGGGTCCGGCACCGGCGGCAGGGCGATGCGCGCCTCCGGCGCCGGCGCCGCGGGCGGCGGGGGCGCGAGCGGCAGGGCGGCGACCCGGGGCTCGGGCGCCACCGTCGGCACCGGTGTGGGCGCCGGTGTGGGCGCTCGTGTGGGCTCCTGTGAGGGCGGTGGCGAAGGCGTCGTCGGGGGCGGGGATGGGGGCGCGAGCTCCTCGACGACCGGCGCCGGCTCCGCTTTCGGCGGCGCCACGGCGGGAGGGCTGGGCTCGGGCGCCCGTGCCGGGCTCGGGCGCGGCGCGGCTTCGGGCGGGGCTCGAAGGGCCGGCGGGGGCGCCGGCTCGGGCGGGGCGCCAGCGGGGGAGGGGCTCTCGAGCCTTTCCGGGGGGGGCAAGGGCAGCTCGATAGCGAGCGAGGCAACGCCCCTCGCCCGCTGCGCCGCCTCCGGGTCGAAGCTCACCGCGAGCCAGCCGAGGAGAACGGCGAAGGCCGCCACCAGCATGAAGGAGACGACCACGAGCGGGCTCGGCCGGCGCCGCTCTGGTGGCCGTGTCCCTTGACCTTGCCGGGCCTCCTTCGCCTGGCGCCTCGCCACACCCTGCCGCCTAGCGGTTGCCCTCGCGAGAAGACCCCACGTTGAGGTCGGCAACCCGATTGCCGAGCAACGAAAGACCGCGCAAGAGGTCGATCGCCCGGGCCAGTTGATAGTCCTGGAGCTCCTCTTCCTCGGCCGCCTCGGCGCCCTCCGAGTCGCCCTTCTCCTCTTCCGCGCCGCTCAGGTGGCCGCGCAGGTCGGCCTCGCTGCGCCGGCTGCCATTGTCGATCTTCTCGACCCGGGCCTGCTCGACCTCGATGTCGGGGGCGATGCCGGTGGCCTGGATCGAGCGGCCCGAGGGCGTGTAATAGCGCGCCGTGGTGAGCCGCATGGCGCCGTGGCTGCCGAGCGGGATGATGGTCTGCACCGAGCCCTTGCCGAACGACGTGGTGCCGAGCACCAGCGCGCGCCGGTGGTCCTGCAAGGCACCCGCGACGATCTCGGAGGCCGAGGCGGAGCCGCCGTTGATCAGCACGATCATCGGCCTGCCCTCGGCGAGATCGCCGAGGTCGGCGTTGTAGCGCTGGGTGTCCTCGGGGTGCCGCCCGCGGGTGGAGACGATCTCGCCCTGGTCGAGGAAGGCATTCGACACGGCGATCGCCTGCTCCAGAAGGCCGCCCGGATTGTTGCGCAGATCGAGCACCAGGCCGATGAACTTATCGCCGAGCTCCTCCTTGAGCGCGCGCATCGCCTTGCCGAGGCCGACCTCGGTCTGCTCGTTGAACGAGGTGATACGCACGTAGCCGACCTCGCCTTCCTGGCGGTGGCGCACCGAGCGGATCTTGATGATCGCTCGGGTGATGGTGATGTCGAACGACTTATCGACCCCGCGCCGGACGACGGTGATGACGATCTTCGAGTCGACGGGTCCGCGCATGTGGTCGACCGCCTCCGCCAGCGTCAGACCGAGCACCGGGTCGCCGTCGATGTGGGTAACCACGTCGCCGGCCTTGACGCCGGCGCGGAAGGCGGGCGTATCGTCGATCGGCGAGACCACCTTGACGAGGCCGTTCTCCATGGTCACCTCGATGCCGAGGCCGCCGAACTCGCCCCGGGTCTGGACCTGCATCTCGCGGTACCTCTTGGGGTTGAGGTAGCTCGAATGGGGGTCCAGCGCCGACAGCATGCCGTTGATGGCGGCGTCGATGAGCTCGGCGTCGTCGACCTCCTCGACGAAGTCAGCGCGCACGCGCTCGAAGACGTCGCCGAACAGGTTGAGCTGGCGATAGGTATCGGAGCTCGCGCCGTACCCCGAATCGGGCAAGGCGAGAAGGGCGATCCCAAGCACACCAATCAGAATTAGTTTTCGCATTACCCACTCACTTCCGTTTCGCTTGCCGCTAACCAGGGCAGCGGGTTAATGGGCTCACCGTTTCGCCTCAGCTCGACGTAAAGCGACGGCCTGCCGCCCTCACCATCACCCATCTGACCTATGGGCTCACCCGCGAGCAACCACTGTCCCACCTCGCCGTCGATGCGGGACAGTCCTGCGACCAAGGTATGATATCCCTCACCGTGTTCAATGATCAAGAGTTGCCCATAGCCGCGGAAGGGGCCGGCGAAGGCGATGCGGCCGTCATAGGGGGCGATGACCTGGGCCCGCGGCCGGGTGGCGATGGTGATGCCCTTGGCCGGGAGGTCGTAATCGCCGCGCTCGCCGAAGCGCCGGATGATGCGCCCGCGGGCCGGCAACGGCAGCGAGCCGCGGGCGGCCGAGAAGGGCTGCGCGGGCGGTGTCGGGCGCAGCTCGAGCGGCGCCGGCGGCGTCAGCGCGATGGCGCCCGCGGCGGGAGCCGGAGCCGGCGCCTGCTCGCGGGCCTGGCGCTCGGCCTCGAGGCGGACGATCAGGGCGCGCAGGCTGTCGGCTTGCTCGGCCATGTCCGTGAGCCGGGCGCGCTCCCTCGTGCTTTCGGCCTCGGCCCGCGCTTGCAGCCCGGCCTTGCGCTTGAGCAAGCGGTCGAGGGCGCGGCGCTCCTTGGCCAGGACCCGGTCGGCGGCGCCGAGTTCGGCCCGGCGGCTGGTGATCTCGTCGCGCAGGGCGGCAAGCGCCGTGAGGTCGCGTCTCAAGGCCCGCGCCTGGGCCTCGAGCGTTGGCACCACGGCGCCCAGCAAGAGCGAGCTTCGCAGCGTGTCGATGCCCGATCCGGGGCTCGCGATCAGGGTCTCGGGGGGCTGCAGGCTGAGCCGCTCCAGCGCCCCCAGGGTGGCCGCCAGTTCGGCCCGGCGGCGGGCCAGATCCGCGCTCTTGGCGTCTTCCGCCGCGCGCAGGTCGGCGAGCCGGCGCTCGAGGCTCGAGACCGCCTCTTCCTGGCGTTGCGCCGAGGCCGCGGCGTCGATCAGGCCGCGGCGCAGGGTCGCCACCTGGTGTCTGAGCTCCTGGGACTTGCGCTCGAGTCCGCGCTGGCGGTCGCGCCCTTCCTCGAGCGCCCGCTCGATCCGCTCGAGCCGTTCGCTGGCGCTGCCCTGGGCGAGGGCCGGCGCCGCCGCCCCGCAGGCCAGCGCCACCGCGGCCGCGGCCGCCGCCAAGCGCCAGACCCTAGGCCGAGGCACGATCCCTCGCTGTCCCGCCGGCGGCGGCCTCGATGGGCGCCAGAAGGCTCTCGCCGCTCATCTCGGCGGGGACGGGCAGCCCCAGCAACGCCAAGAGCGTCGGCGCCACGTCGGCCAGTCGGCCGTCGCGGAGCTCGAACCCGGGGCGCGGCGGGTTGACCACGATCGCCGGCACCAGGTTGGTGGTGTGGGCGGTGTGGGGGCCGGCGCTCTCGGGGTCGTTCATGGTCTCGGCGTTGCCGTGATCGGCGGTGATCAGAGCCACGCCGCCGACCTCCTCGAGCGCCTCGGCGAGGCGGCCCAAGCAGGCGTCGACCGCCTCCACCGCCGCTATCGTCGCCTCGAGTTTGCCGGTGTGGCCGACCATGTCGGCGTTGGCGTAGTTGACGACGATGAGGTCGTGGCGCCCACCCCGCACCGCTTCGACCAGCCGCTCGGTGACCTCGTGGGCCGACATCTCGGGCCTCAGGTCGTAACTCGCCACCTTGGGCGAGGGCACGAGGATGCGCTCCTCGCCGGCGAAGGGGGTCTCGACGCCGCCGTTGAGGAAGTAGGTGACGTGGGCGTACTTCTCGGTCTCGGCGAGGCGGAGCTGGCTCAGGCCGGCACCGGCCACCACCTCGCCGATGGTGTTCGCGAGCGCCGGCGTGGCCATCAGGGTGGTGAGCAAAGCGGCCAGGGCGGCGCCGTAATCGCTCATGCCGAAGGCGCCGGCCAGGGCCACCCGACGGCGGCGCTCGAAGCCGTCGAAGGCGGGCTCGAGCAGGGCGCCGAGGAGCTGACGCACGCGGTCGGCGCGGAAGTTGGCCATCAGCACCGCGTCGCCGTCGTTCATGCCGCGATAGCCGCCGATTACGCGGGGCGTTACGAACTCGTCGGTTTCGCCGGCGGCGTAGGCCTGGTCGATGGCGGTCTCCAGGTCGGGGGCGCGCTCGCCGCCGCCCTCGACGCCGCCCTCGACGATGATCTGATAGGCGCGCGCCACCCGCTCCCAGCGCTGGTCCCGATCCATGGCGTAGTAGCGCCCGCTCACGGTGGCGAGGTGGACGTCGGCCCGGCCCCCGGCCCGGCCCGCTATCTCGCCCAGCAGCGCCTCGGCGAAGCCGCGGGCGCTCTTGGGCGGGGTGTCGCGGCCGTCGAGGAAGGCGTGGAGACGGACCGGCACGCCGGCCTCGGCGAGGTATCCGGCGAGCGCCGCGATGTGCCTCTGATGGGCGTGGACGCCGCCCGGTGAGACCAGGCCCATGAGGTGGCAGACGCCGCCGCTGCGGCCAAGCGCGGCGATCAATCGCCTGAGCGCCGGGGACTTCGCCAACGAACCGTCGACGATGGCGGCATCGATGCGGGTCAGGTCCTGGAGCACGACGCGGCCGGCGCCGATGTTCATGTGCCCGACCTCGGAGTCGCCCATCTGGCCCTCGGGCAGCCCCACGTCGCCGCCGGCGGTGCGCAGGAGGCCGTGGGGGCAGGTGGCGAGCAGACGGTCGTAGTTGGCGGTGCGGGCGGCCGCAATGGCGTTGTCCTCGCCATCCTCGCGCCACCCCCAGCCGTCGAGCACGCACAACACCACGGGCCGCGGGCGGGCCTCGTGGGGGGGGATCTGGCCGCCGCTCATGGCCCCCTATATAGAGCAGAACCCGGGCTTGCGGTAGCCTTGGCGAACCCGCCACGAGTACCCGCGAGGATCGGGCGACGGTCGGGTTTTAGCTTTGACGTAACGCGTAATGGCGTTAGTCTGGCCGAAGTGATCAAGTCGTTCCGCGATAGCAGGACAGAAGCGCTCTACAACGGACAGCGCGTGCGGGAGTTTCAGGCCTTCGAGCGTCAGGCCGTGCGTGGCCTGCAAATTCTCGACGACGCCACCTCTCTCGGCGACCTGATGGCTCTGCCGTCCAATCGGTTGGAGGTGCTCGCCGGGGACCGGGCGGGTCATTACAGCATCCGCATCAACCGCCGCTGGAGGCTCTGCTTCGAGTGGCTCGTGGGCGAGGCGCAGAAGGTTGAAATCGTTGACAACCATCGGGGGTGACTGATGCCGAACAGAATGCCGCCCGTCCATCCCGGCGAGATCCTGGCTCAAGAGCTCGCCGAGCTCGGGCTCTCCGCGAACGCCTTCGCCCGGGCGCTGGCGGTGCCCGCCAACCGCGTCACCGCGATCCTCAAAGGCAGCCGCCGGGTCACCGCCGACACCGCGCTGAGACTTTCGTGCTACTTCGGAACCGCGCCCGAGTTTTGGCTCAACCTGCAGCAGAGCTACGACCTCAAGATCGCCGAGCAGCAATCCGGCAAGGCCATTCGGGCCAGGGTCAGGCCGCGCCAGGCGGCTTGAGCGCTCGGCCCTCGACGCGCGCTCCTCAACCGCGGTGGTAGGGGTGGCCCGAGAGGATGGTGGCGGCGCGGTAGAGCTGCTCGGCGAGCATCACCCGGGCGAGCTGGTGGGGCCAAGTCATGGGGCCCAGCGAGAGCGCCAGGTCGGCGCGCTCGAGCAAGCTCGCGCCGAGGCCCTCGGCGCCGCCGATCAGAAAGGCGAGGTCGCGGACGCCGCCGTCGCGCCAGCGCCCGATGGTCGCGGCCAGGGCGGCGCTGGTCAGCGCCTTGCCGGCGCCGTCGAGGGCGACGATGGTAGCTCCCTTGGGCGCCGCCGCCAGCAAGCGCTCGGCCTCGCGGGCGCTGCGCTCGGGCACCGCGAGCTTGCCCCGCGCCTCGACTTCCCTAAGCGTCACCGGCCACGGCAGGCGGCCGGCGTAGTGGTCGTAGAGCGCTTTCTCGGGCCCCGCCCGGGCGCGGCCCACGGCGGCTATGGTGATGCGCATGACGGCCCGCGGGCGCGGCTCAGACCGCGGCCTGCTCCGGCGGCGGCAGTCGCACCGACCACAGCTTCTCCAGGTTGTAGAAGGCCCGCACCTCGGGCCTGAACAGGTGGACGACGATGTCGCCGGCGTCGATCAGCACCCAATCGCACTGCGGCATGCCCTCGACCTTGGGCGGCCCATTGCCCTGGCCCTTGAGCCGTGCGATCAGGTGCTCGGCGATGGCGCCGACCTGGCGCTTCGAGCGGCCGCTGGCGATGACCATGAAGTCGGCGATGGTGGATTTGCCTTCGAGGTCGATGATGGCGACCTCTTGCGCCTGGTCGTCGTCGAGCGAGGCCTCGATGGTCTTCAGTAAGGCGCGCACATCGGACGCGCTATCGGTGTTGCGAGCTATGGCTTCCCTGTCCCTCTCCGCCGAGTCCACCGGCTAATGCCCGCGCTCACCCCGCCGTGCCTCCGCCCCCGCCTCTGAGTGCGGTCGCCGAGGCCGGATGGTGCGCCCGCCAGAGAAAGAGCCAGGCCGGCGGCCGCCGCCGTTTCAACGTCGCCGCCTTCGCCGCGGCCACGCGGTGGGCGCGGAAGCGCTGGGCGGCGGCGCCCGAGAGCGCCCTCACAGCATAGGAAGGGCGATTGAAAACCGCAACCGGCACGGTCGCGAAGATCTCCTCCCAGCGATGCCAGCGCGGGATCTCCTCGAGGTTGTCGGCGCCCATGATCCAGACGAAGCGGTAGCTGGGGAAGCGGGCGCGGAGCGCGGCGATGGTCTCGGCGCTGTAGCGGGTGCCGAGCCGCGCCTCGAGGTCGCTGACGCGGAGGCGGGGATGGCGGGCGAGCGCCCGGGCCGCGGCCAGGCGCTCGAGGTAAGGTGCCATCCCGCGCTCCGGCTTGAGCGGGTTCTGGGGCGAGACCAGCCACCACACCTGATCGAGGGCGAGCGCCGAGAGCGCCAGCTCGCTCAAGTAGCGGTGGCCGCCATGCGCCGGGTTGAACGAGCCGCCCAAGAGCCCCACGGCGAGCCGGGCGCTGGTGCCGCCGCGCTCAACCGAATTGCCGCCGGCGGCAGCGCTCAAGCGCGCACCTGGCCCGAGCCGCGGACCACGTACTTGAAGCTGGTGAGCTGCTCGACGCCGACCGGGCCGCGGGCGTGGAGCTTGCCGGTCGAGATGCCGATCTCGGCGCCCATGCCGAACTCGCCGCCGTCGGCGAACTGGGTCGAGACGTTGTGCATGACGATGGCGCTGTCGACCCGGCTCAGGAAGTGCTCGGCGGCGGCCTTATCGGCGGTGACGATGGTCTCGGTGTGGGCCGAGCCGTGGCGGGCGATGTGGCGGATCGCCTGGTCCACGCCTTCGACCACCCGGACCGAGAGGATGGCGTCCAGGTACTCGGTGTCCCAGTCGGCCTCGCTCGCCGCCGTGACCCGGGAATCGAGGGCCCGGGCGCGGGCGTCGCCGCGGACCTCGCAGCCCGCCGCCACCAGGTCGTCGACGATGGGCGGCAGGTGGCTCGCCGCCACCGCCTCGTCGATCAGCAGGGTCTCGGCGGCGCCGCAGGTGCCGGTGCGCCGCATCTTGGCGTTGAGCGTCACCGCGCGCGCCATGGCGAGGTCGGCGCCGCGCTCGACGTAGACGTGACAGATGCCCTCGAGGTGGGCGATCACCGGCAGCCGGCTCTCGTTCTGCACCCGCTCGATGAGCCCCTTGCCGCCGCGCGGCACGATGATGTCGACGAACTCGGTGAGGCGCAGAAGCTCGCCCACCGCGGCGCGGTCGCGGGTGGGGATGAGTTGGATCGCTTCCACCGGCAGGCCGGCGCTCTCGAGCCCCAGTTGCAGCGCCCGGTGGATGGCGCCCGACGAGTGGAAGCTCTCCGAGCCGCCGCGCAGGATGGCGGCGTTGCCCGACTTGAGACAGAGCCCGCCGGCGTCGGCGGTGACGTTGGGGCGCGACTCGTAGATGATGCCGATCACGCCCAGCGGCGTGCGTACGCGGGCGATGCGGAGCCCGTTGGGCCGGCGCCATTCGGCGATCACCTCGGCCACCGGGTCGTCGAGGGCGGCGATCTCCTCGAGCCCCACGGCCATGGCTTCGACGCGGCCCTCGTCGAGCTCGAGGCGGTCGAGCAGCGAGGCCTTGAGCCCGCGCGCCTCGGCCGCCGCCATGTCCAGGGCGTTGGCGGCGAGGAGCCCCGACAGATCGGCCCTGAGCGCCGCCGCCGCGGCCTCGAGCGCGGCGTTCTTGGCTTCCGCGCCGGCCACCGCGAGCGCGCCCGCGGCGGCGCGGGCGGCGGCGCCGATCCGGGCCATCACGGCGCCGATGTCGTCGTCGATGTCGTCGACAGTGGCGCCTGGGGTGGCGGCTGGGGTGGCGGTCATGGCTCCTTGGCCTCGAACTCCCCGCCCGCGGCGGCGGGGTGCAAATCGGGACAGGATTTGTACCACAGGCGCCGCGGCACGCGGAGAAGAAAGAACCCGACACCAAGGCCCAGGGAGAGCTCGCGATGTTCGCTCTCTAAATCAGAGAAATGGCGATTTTTCCGGGCGCGGGCTTGGTGTTTCCGGGAACCTGTCCGCTTGGCGAAGGGCGCGCGCCGAAGCCTCGCCGGCGGCACCGGCCCACCGCGTTGGCGCCGGAGTCGCGGCCCTATGTCCGTCATGCTAGCATCGCCGGCGACCGGGCGGCGCCGTTGGGCAAACCCCGGTTGACGGTCCTCGGCCGCCGCGGAGGCGGAAGCGCCGACGCCTACGCGGGCCAGATCAAAGGTCGCTGGTGATGTCCATCCCTATCCGGTTCCTTTCCGCCGCTCTTGCCCACGGAGGGGCGCGGCTCTCGCCCTCGGCGGTTCTGCCTACGATCGCCGTGGCGCTGCTGCTTGCCTTCGCCGTCGCCATCCAACCCTCGCCGGCGGACGCCGCGCAGCACATCCAAAAGTACCTCAAATCGAATTGCTCGAAGTTCTTCAAGAAAAAGAGCTTCGACGAAGCCGAGAAGTACTGCAAGCAAGACTTGAAGTCGGCGCAGGCGGAGAACAATGAATTTGGCGTCGATTCGTCGCTGGGGAAGCTCTACCTGATCTATTTCTATCAGGGTCGCTTCGATGATGCCGCCCAGGTGGCCCGGCGCCGGATCGCCTTGGCGGAGAAGAAGTTCGGCGCCGGTAGCCCGGTTGCCGTCGGCCTCTTGGGCGGACTGGCGAAGCTCTACGATCAACAGGGCCGCTACGCCGAGGCGGAAGCGCTCTTCAAGCGTCTGTTGGAGAATCACAAGAAGACTTACGGAGCGGAGAGCGGCGCCAGCGAAAGCGTCTATTTCATGCTGGGCCGCATGTACCTGAAGGAGGATCGCTACGCCGAGGCCCAAGCGATGTTGAGCCAGGCGCTCACGATCGCTGTAAAGGCCGCCGGGATCACGCCTGAGCACAAGGCCGCGCTGCGCTATCACCTCGGTCGCGCGTACCTGGGAACGGAGCAGCTCGGGAACGCCGAGAGCGAGCTCAAACAGGTGCTGGGGCTGATCGCGAAGGGCGCTGAGGCTTGGGAGCTCTTGCGCATGGCGATGGTGCATCAGTTGCTGGGCGAGATTTATCTGAAGCGGGACCGCAAGGGCGAGGTCGAAGCGGCGCTTGCCCAGGCCTCGAGGTTGATCGAGGCGAGCAAGCTCTCGGAATACTGGGTCGCGATCGAGCTTTATGGCGAGCTGGCGGGTCTTTGGTCCGAGCTCGGTCGCCACGGCGAGGCTTTGGCGCAGGCGCGGCGCGCGACGACGATCTATCGCAGCCGCAAGGCCGCGCTGCAGGGGCCGTTGCAGGCGAAGACAAGACGGGCACTGGCCGACGCCCGGCAGGCGGTGGCGCGGCAGATGCACGCCATCGTCCGGGTCTCGGCGGAGGCGCCGGAGCAGGCGGCGGCGCTCGAGCTCGAGGCCTTCGAGATCACCCAGTTCGCGCACGAATCGAGCGCCGCCGCGGCGATCGCCCAGATGACCGCCAGGTTCTCGACCGGCGATGACGCCCTCGCCGCGCTGGTGCGCAAGCAGCAGGACGCGATCGGGCGCCTGCGCGGGCTCGACGACCAGCTCACCAGGCTGGTGACGGCGCCGCCCAAGCAAAGGAGGCCGGCGGCCGAAGCGCAGGCCCGCGCCGCCCTCGCCGCGCTGCAAGGCGAGATCCGCGCGCTCGATCAAAGGGTGAGCCAAGACTTTCCCGAGTTCGCCGAGCTCATGAACATGGAATCGCTTGGCTTGGCCGAGGCGCAAGCCCTGCTGGCCAAGGACGAGGCCTTGCTGGCCTATTTCGTGGACGACGAGGAGAGTTACGTCTGGGTCCTGCGCGACAACAGCGCGACGCTGCAAAGCATCGACATCGGAGAGGGCGAGCTCCAGGACCTGATCACCTTCGTGCGGGCCAGCCTGGACCCCACCGGGATACTTAATTTGAGCGACATCGGCGCCTTCGATTTCGAGCTCGCGTTCGAGCTCTATGAGCGGATGTTCGCGCCGTTAGAGCCCCATCTCAAGGGCGTGAGCCACATCATCGAGGTGCCGGATGGGCCGCTTCAGAGCTTGCCATTGGGTCTGCTGGTATCTTCCTTGCCATCCCTGCAAGCGGGTAGTTTCAAGGGCTATGCCGAGGCCAAATGGCTGGCCAAGCGTTTCGCGTTTACCGTCTTGCCGTCGCTGAGCTCGCTCAGGGCCTTGCGGCGCTTCGCGCGCGAGGCGAAATCCAAGGTTCCGTTCGCGGGATTCGGAGATCCGCTGCTCGACGGGCATCCCAACACCAAGCGCTCGGCACCGCTCGCCTCGCTTTTCGATGCCCGCGGCGTCGCCGACGTTAAGGCGGTGCGAAAGTTGCCGGCGCTGCCCGACACGGCCTCGGAGCTGCTTCGGATCGGTCGCTCGCTCGGCGCCGGTGAAGGCGACCTGTTCCTGCGCGAGAATGCCACCGAGCGCCGCTTGCGCGCAATCGATCTCAGCGTCTACCGAATAATCGCCTTCGCGACCCACGGCTTGGTCGCCGGCGACATCGTCGGTCTGGCGGAGCCGGCATTGGTGATGACACCGCCCGCCGAGGGCAGCGCAAGCGACGACGGCCTGCTCACGGCGAGCGAGATCGCTAAGCTCGAGCTCGACGCCGACTGGATCATCCTCTCGGCCTGCAACACCGCGGCCCCCGATGGCAGCCCCGGATCGCAAGGGTTCTCGGCCCTGGCGCGGGCCTTCTTTTACTCCGGCAGCCGCGCCTTGCTGGTCTCCCACTGGCCGGTAGTCTCCGACGCGGCGGTCGACCTGACGACACGAACCTTCGCCGTCATGTCCGAGA
>CBDUZE010000003.1:0-180885 GCA_965371625.1 uncultured Alphaproteobacteria bacterium | reverse complement strand
CATCCGCGCCCGCGCGTCGGTGTTAAACTTTACTTCCTTCGCAGCCATCTCTGTCCCTCCTCAAGCTTGGCCTAGGCAGCCTTCTTGCCCTTCTTGCCCTTCTTACGCTTGGTTGCCTCAAGTACGCCCATGATGTCGGACTCCTTGAGGATGATCAGCTCGTCGCCGTCGACGGTCACCTCGGTGCCGGCGTACTTGCCGAAGAGAATGCGATCGCCCGCCTTGACGTCGAGCGCGTGGACCTTGCCGTCCTCGCCCCGGGCGCCCGAGCCCACCGAGAGCACCTCGCCCTCCATCGGCTTCTCCTGGGCGGTGTCGGGGATAATGATCCCGCCCACGGTCTTTTCCTCGGCGTCGATTCGCCTGACCAGCACGCGATCGTGCAATGGCCTGATTTTCATCACGCTCCTCCGTTGAAAGAATGTCGTCGAACCCGGACCGGTGCCGCTGTTAGCACTCGTCACAAGAGAGTGCCAAAGACCTAGGCGAACAGGCTCTCGCTGTCAAGCAGTGGCGGGGTACTTATCAAGGCCCGGCGTGCGGTGGCGCGCCGAGGGAGCGACGCGGCGCCTCAGGCGCCCTGTGTCTCGCGCAGGGCGGCGATAACCTCTTCGGGGTCGAGACGTCGGGTGTGATCGGGATCGACAAAGGCCTTGCGGACCGTTCCGTCGCCGGCGATGACGTAGGTCGCCGTGATGGGCAGCTCGTAGCTGTCGTCGCCGTTCTGCTTGACGAGGTCGATGCCGAAGTTGTCGTAAATGGGCTTGATCTCCGCCGCGAGCTTGAACACCAGCCCGAAGGCGCGGGCAACCCCGTTGCCCTCGTCGCTCAACACCTCGAACGCGAGCTCGTTCTTCTCGGCGGTACTCAGCGAGTGGTCGGGCGTCTCCGGCGATATCGCCACCAGCGAGGCGCCGAGATCGACGATCTCGGGCAAGCGGTCCTGGAGCGCCTTGAGCTCGACGTTGCAATAGGGGCACCAGCCGCCGCGGTAGAAGCTCACCACCACCGGGCCCGAGGCCAAGAGCTCGGCGCTCGCCACCGTCTCGCCGCGGGCGTTGGGAAGCGCGAAATCGGGCGCCCGGTCGCCTTCGGCGATGCTCTCCTCGACGATGCCGGTGGCGGCCAGATTCCTGATCGCCTGTCTCATGGTGCTCAGCGTGTCGGCGGGGATACGCTCGGCCGCCTGCTCCCGCATCTTGGTCAGTTGTTCGCTCAAACCCATCGACTCTTGCTCCTCCGTTGCAACGCGCGACCGTGCCAGCGACCGTGCCAGCGACCGCGCCGCCCGCTCCTTGTCGGCTTCCGTGGCCGGCTTCTGTGGCCGGCGATCATAGGGAGTTCCGGAGTGGGCGTTGAATAACGATTGCGTGAGGGCGCGCCGCGCGTCGCCGCGAGGCCGGGCGGCGGCGACCCCGGGCTCGGAGCCGCGGCCCGAGCTCTAGTACTAGAGCGGATGGCCGGGGGCGGCGCGGGCCAGCCCGCCGTGAAGGTCGAGCATACGCTCGCGCCAGGCGTAGATCGGATCGTCCGGCTCAATCAGCCGGAAGGGGCTGGTGCCGCGGGGCCACATGAAGCAACCGAAGCAGATATGGTCGGCGTAGGCCGGGCGCTCGCCGCAAACGAAGGACTGCTCGGCGACCGTGGCGCGCAGCGGCGCGAGGCGCTTGCGGAACTCGGCCACCCGTTCCTCGCGGCCCTCCTGAACCGCCTCAAGGGACTTGCCGAAACGCGTCTCGCGGCTCTTGCGGAAGTACTCCCGGTCCTCGGGCAGCACGGTGTCGAAGACGTCCTTGATGATCAGGGGCGCTATCCCCGGCAGGATCGTGCTGTCGGCCCAGCCGTTGATGAAGCGGGCCTCGCCGCGCCCGATCGCGTCGCCGAAGAGCGAGGGCGCTTCCGCGTAAGTCTCCTCGAGATAAGCGGCGATGGCCCACGAGTCGGCGACCCAGTGCGCGCCGTCGAGCAGAACCGGCACCCGCTCCTGGCCGCTAAAGGCGATGCGCTCCTTGCCGGTGAATTTCACCGCCACCAACTCGGGCTCCAGTCCCTTGTGGGCCAGCGCCATGCGGATGCGCCAGGAATAGGGGCTGAAACGGTGGCCGTCCTTGCCGTCGAGCCAGTAGAGCTTGAGTGACATGCGCCGTCCCCTCGATTCGGATCACCGGCGACCGGGTTCCAAGGTCGCCGACAGGAGTATAACCGGCGCCGGCCGGGCCGATAAGGGCCACAGCGGCGCACGCCGGGCGCAAGGGGGGGGACTGATGGCGGGGCAAAGTGACGATGGCCGGGCAAAGAGACGCTGGCCGGGCAAAAAAAAGGTGCCGGGGCCGCGATCTCGAAGGGGGGCTCTTTCGATCGCGACCCCGGCTTCCGGGGAGGCCGGACTGCTATGGTTGACAACATCGCTGCGCTTTGCGGCGCCACTGGGGCCGAATCCGGGCGAAAATGAGGCAGTGAAAAACTTTTCGTGAGGTCCGCCCGGACCCCACGCCGCCGCTCGCTCTATTTGGCCAAGGTGAAATCGCCGCCGAGAAACTGATCGCCGACAATCAGGGCGTGGACGGCGCCGGCCAAGGGATTGCCATCGACGTTCAGGAATACCGCGGCGCCCTCGCAGCCCATGGCCTTGCACTGGGCGTCGGCAAAGACGCCGGTGGGCGCGAGCAGCTCCGTCAGGCCTTGAAACGCGGTCCCGTCATCCTCGATGAAAATGAACCCGAACCCGGCGGCCCCGGCGTAGCCCGAATTCTGTTCGAGTTTGCCACCAACCATGCCAATCGAGGGAATGTTGATGTCGTCGAACTCGAGCTCGTAGGTCTTGGCGGACAGGTTGGCGTCGAAGCTGAAATCATAGCTGCCAGCCTCTGCCGCGCTGGCAATGGTGTCGACCACGAACTGGATCGCGGCATCGAGATCGGCCTGAGTCTCGATCTCGGTGTCGGCGAGAGCGGCGGCGGCGGCGGCGAGATCCAACAACGGGACGTCCATCTGGCTGAACGACACGGTGCCGGAGGGCGGCAAGGCGTTGATCTCTTCCCAATTCGAGAGACCGAAGGCGAAGACATCCGCGGTCGTCGCCATCTGCTGCTCGGAGTTGGTCACCACCGTCTCGGCGAGCGCGTTGGCGACCGATTGCTGCACCACGACACCGCCGATAAAGGCGGCATCGGCGAGGTCCTGACCGGCCAAGCTGGAGCCGCTGGCGACCATGCCGCCGCCCGCGGGCTGCCCCCGCGCCACCGCCGGCGACAGGCGGCCGACGAGCTGGGCGATCACGTCCGCCGGAATCGGCGCCGCCGCGGTCGGCGGCTCGCCCGGGCGCAAGAAGGTCCCCCAGCCGGTGCGGAAGATGCTCTCGGTGACCCCCGCCGCCGTGACCTTGATGCGGCCGGGCACCTGATTGGCATTGTTCTTGGCGCCGGGGCCGGTGAGAACGATCAGCTCCTCGATCACCGCGCCGGCGGCGTCGCGCCGGATGTCGCCGAGCACAATGGTGCCGCGCACGCCGATCACGGCGCTCGGCGTCTTGATCGAGATGTTCGGCGTGCGCACCGCGCCAATCTTGCCCGAGATGAAGCGGAACGCCCCCTTGACCGCGCTCGCCGCCAGCACCCCGCCCGTGACGCTCGGGTCGTAAACGAACTCGTCGATCACCACCTCGCTCTGCGGAGCGAGGGTAAAGGTGCTCTCGTCCAAGAGCAGGAGCTGGGTCATCGATTGCGCCGCGGTATCGATGCCGTCCTGCATGAAGATGTCCTCGCCCGGCGTAAGTTGCGCTCGGGTGGGGCGCCCGGTGGCGGGCGAGGCACGGTTGACCTCGCCGCGAACGGCCGAGGAAACGCCGGCCTGCACCGCCTGGGCGGCCACCGGGTGCGGGGTGGCGAGCGCCACGAGGGCCAGGCTCGTCGCCGCGGCAATTCCCAGGGGGATCGATAGGGTCTGCGTCATGGTCCGTCACATGGCTGTGCTGGCAAGGGGCAAGGCGATCCTCGCGGCTAGAACTCGAACCGCTTGGTTATCATCAACGAAACTTTGAAGTTGTTGTAGTCGAAGTTGGGGAGGTTGGAGTCCTGGCGGTAGATCTCCAGTGCCGGAATCAGGTAGATGTCGGCCAATACCGAGGGTGCGGAGGCGACGAAAGCCGAGACCGGCACGCCATAGGCGAAGCGCGCCCGCAAGAACTGGTCCTGCCGGGTCAGGATGCTGACGAAGGGATCCGCGGCGTCGTAATCCCTGAACCCCGCCGACATCAGGACCTGGACGAAGTGCCGGTCGAAGACCGCCACGATCAGGGCGCCGTCCAAGCTGATGGCGTCGTAGGCCTCGAAGGCCATGGCGGCGCTCTTGCGGGTGTAAGTGGTGGAGAAGTTGAGGTTCCGTCCCGGGGCGAAGCGGTAGGTGCCGCCGGCGCTGACGTCGTAGCGGTGACCGGTACGCTCGCCGGCGGTCAGGCTCTCGGCGATCGGGTCGAAGTTCTCGTAGCGGTAGCGCAGGCGGGCCTCGGCGCTGAAGCGCTGGTGGATGCGGCGCACGGCGCGCAGCGAGACGCCGCCGAACTTGTAGAAGTGGTCGTGGGAGAGCCACAGGCCGCCGCCCTCCAAGTACGGGCTGACCTCGGCGAACGAGGTGCGGAAGATGGCGCCGAAGCGGCCGGACGCCGAGTGGTGGGACTGGGCCGCGACGCTGGCCTGCTCGTTGGCGTAGAGCGTCACCTGGCCCGCGAGATCGATCTCCTGCTGCCGGCCGAGGTCGTGCAGGAAACCGAGCGATGTGGTGCCGATGAAGCCGAAATCGTCCGCCGCGCCGGCCACCCCCAAGGGGAAGTCGAGCACCGACACCGTGCCCGAGGACGGCGCTGCGGTGGCGTTGGTGTCGTACTCGAAGCCCACGCCCAGGGAGGCGTTGAAGCGGGTAGCCTGCTTGCGTCGCCCGATCAGGCCGCTGTAGCGCGCATGCTCGGCCTTGAGCGTCGGGGACAGCGCCTCGACGTCGATCCGCTGCAGCTCGGCCTCGGCCTCGAGGGTGTCGTCGAGGCGGTAGAGCACGATGGCGTAAAAGAGCCGCACTCGTTGAGCTGGGGGTTCTGGATCAGCATGCGGTCGAGGCTGGCGACCGCGCCCTTGAGGTCGCCGTCGGCGACCTGCTGCTGGGCGTACCGGAAGGTGAGGTTCGGATCGCTCGGGTTGGCGAGTATGTCTTGGAAAGTCAGCCGTCGCGCCGCCGCTTCGCCGCCATCCTGGCCGGCCGCGGCGCCCGGCTCGCCACGCGCTCGCAGCTCGGCCGCCATCGACCCGGATGGCCCAGCGCTAATCGCCAATAGCGCTACGAAAACCCCGGCGGCAATGACCGGAATGCCCCCAAATCCATGCACGCCCCAACGCCCCACACAGTCGTTCGCCCGCGACCCGTTTCTCGACCTCCCCACGCGAAACGCAAGTCAAACAGGATCGCGACGCCAACATTTATAGATGCAGTTTGTTCTAATACCAATGTCCAATTGATATTACCGAGTTGCCGTCGCTTCTTGGAAATTCTCGCGCGTCTCGTGTCTGGACGCGAACGGTGGGTTCGATTCCCGAATTATCCCCCCGCCCGGATCCCGATCCCCCGTCCAGCGATAAAACCGCCGCGGCAAGGCCCCCCGCCTCGGCGCCGAGCCCGGGCGCCTCAGGATGGTTTTCCCCGTCTCCGAGCCCTACCTTAGCCCGGGTCGGGAAGGGGCAAGCAAAGGGCCGCCTATTCCGGTGCTGAGTCATGAAAGGGGTACGCCGTGGGCAGGATTTCACTCGGCTTGGACGAGGCGCTTCACGAATACTTGGTCTCGGTCTCGCTGCGCGAGCCCGAGATCCTTGCCCGCTTGCGCGCCGAGACCGCCGAGCTCGAGGCCGCGAAGATGCAGATCGCCCCCGAGCAGGGCGCCTTGATCGCGTTCCTGGTGGAGCTGATCGGCGCCCGGCGCACCCTCGAGGTGGGGGTGTTCACGGGCTACAGCGCGCTCGTGGTGGCGCTCGCCCTGCCCGCCGACGGCCGCGTCACGGCCTGCGACGTGAACGAGGAATGGACCGCCATCGCGCGCCGCTATTGGCAACAGGCCGGGGTCGCCGACAAGATCGAGCTCAAGCTCGGGCCCGCGCTCGAGACCCTCGACGGCCTGCTCGGCGACGGCGCCGGGGGCCGCTACGACTTCGCCTTCATCGACGCCGACAAAGAGAGCTACGACGCCTATTACGAGCGCGCCCTGGCGCTGGTGCGGCCCGGCGGTCTGATCGCCATCGACAACGTGCTGTGGGGCGGCGGGGTGGCCGATCCGCAGAATGAGGACGCCGACACGGTGGCGATTCGCGCCCTCAACGCCAAGCTCCACGGCGACCACCGGGTCAGCCTCAGCCTGGTGCCCATCGGCGACGGGCTCATGCTGGCGCGCCGGCGCGCTTGAGCGCGGCCGCCCTGACGAGTGGATTCAAGCGCGCTCTTTCCGCTATGCTGAGGGGCGCGATCATGCGTCGCCGTGAGCGCGCGGAGGAAGGCCGTGAACCTGTTGAGACTTTGGGGTGAGCTGAGCATCTGGAGCCGTTTCGGCGTCGCGTTCGTCGGCGCCGCGGTCATACTCGCGATCGTGGTCTCGATCCTGTGATGGCCCCGGGGTGCGGCGGGCCTTGGCGATTGACCTTAAGCCGTCGCGACGCTAGGGTCTGCGTGTGATCGCTGTTGCTTTCGAACCGAAAATTGCCCGCGGACGGCGCCGTCGTTGCGCGGGCGTTGGCGCCGTCTTCGCTGGCGCCCCACGCCAGCTTCCATGAGCGAGGTCCTGCCCCTCGCTCAGTACCGCAAAAGGAGCCGGCCGTCGGCGGTCGGGTCCAGCGCCAAAGCCCACCACCTTTTCTTCAACCGCGATGAGCTCAACCGCATCCTCTCGCTCTACAGCCGGCGGGTGATCGCCGGTGAGTGGCGCGACTATGCCATCGAGCTCGAGCGTGGCGGCGCGGTGTTCGCGATCTACCGCCGCAGCTGCGACGCCCCGCTCTACCGCGTCGTCAAGCGCGCCCGCGCGGCCTCCAGGCCGGCCCGATACCTGGTCACCGGTGGGGGCCGCGTGCTGAGGTCCGGGGACTCGCTCAAGAGCGTACTGACGGTGCTCGAGCGCCCGCGCCCGCGTCTCGTCGAGGGCGCTTGAGCCCCTGGCCTCGCCCTCAGGGCGGGCCTGGGTCGTCGAGGGGATAGATCGGGCGGCGCAGGTTTCGATAGCTCAAGAGGCCGTTGTCCGAGGTCGTCACGCCGCTGCCGTCGCAGGGGATGGTGTGGCGCGCCAGCTCGGCGAAGCCGGCGCGGTAGTGGATGCGGGACTTGAGCACCAGGTAGCGCTTGGCCGCCGGCTCGATGCCGAGGCTGCGGAAGACGCCCTGGTCCCAGGGCTCGTGGTGGCGCGAGACGACGACGATCTCGACCTTGCCGGTGTCGAGCACCGCGGTCGCGCCCATCGACACCCGGACCCCGGTGTACATCGGCCCCTCGACGGTGAAGCTGCCGTCGCTCAAGGCGCTGACCCGGCCGCTCAGCCGCAGCGGTGTGCCGCTTAGGCCGACCGAGGGCATCTCGCTCTTGCCGCCGAGCTCGAGGGTGAGCTCGGCGCCGAGGCCGGCGGCGTGCATCGCTTGCGCCGCCCCCGGGTCCCACACCGCGGCCACGGCGACGTCGTCGAGATCCTGGGCGATGACCTCGGCGATCACCGTCATCACGTCCTGGGTGCCGCCCGAGCCGCAGTTGTCGGCATGGTCGAGCAGCAGCACCGGACCGTCCTCGAGGCGCTTGGCCGCGGCGATCGCCTGGGACAAAGGCCGGCCCCGGTAGACGAAGTCGTGACGCCGCGCCCAGGCGGCCTCGAGCAGGCGCTCGGCGTGGCCCCGGGCGCCCGCGGCGTCGCCGTCGCCGACCACCACCGCGCTCACGCCCGCCTCGGCGATGTCGGCGAGCGGGAAGCCGCCGAACAGGGTCGCCGCCAGAACCCCCTGGTCCTGCTCGATCTCCCTGGCCATGGCGATAAGGCCCTTCATGGGCTCGTCGGCATGGCCCATGCGCAAGGTCTGGGCCAAGAGCGGGCGGTTGCCCCAGGCCATGACCGGCCGCACCTCGCCGGCGAGCGCCCGCATCAGGATCCGCCCGGCGCTATACCCGGCCTCGTACATGTCGACGTGGGGGTAGGTCTTGTAGCCCACCAGGACGCTGGCGTTGTCGACCATGCGCTCGGTGAGGTTGCAGTGCAGGTCGCAGGCCACGGCGATCGGCGTCTCGGGCGCGATCCCCCTCAGCCGCTCCAAGAGCGCGCCCTCGCCGTCGTCCGTGGTCTCGCTGACCATGGCCCCGTGGAGGTCCAGCATCACGGCGTCGCAACCGCCATCGACGGCCGCGCAGATGGCCTCGGTGATGCGCCCGTAGGCGGCCGCCGAGACCGCGCCCGAGGGCATCGCCTCGGCCGCCACCGGGGTGATTATCTCGGCCCCCGCCGCGCGCGCGAGGTCGATGTAGGCGCCCATCGGGACCCGGGTCCCCTGGTAGGCCGCCAGGGCCTCGGCGCCGAAGTGCGCGCCCCACTGCTCGAAGCGGCGCCAATCGGTCTCGAGCGGCGAGAAGGTGTTGGTCTCGTGCTTCATCATGGCGATGACGATGCGCATCCCGCTTCCCCTTGGCTCAAAGGCCCATGCGATCGATCCGCGGCGGCGTGCGCTCCTGAGCGCGAGGGCAAAAAGAAAACGCCCGGCGGCGCACCACCGGGCGTCTGTTAGGAGAGCCGTACCGCCGCTAGCGGCGCACGCCGATGAGGCGCAACAGCATGATGAACAGGTTGATGAAGTCGAGGTAGAGCCTGAGCGCGCCCATGATCGCCTTCTTGCCCGCGACCTCCGAGTCGTCGGCCGCGCTGTACATCTCCTTGATCATCTGGGTGTCGTAGGCGGTGAGGCCGACGAAGATCAGCACCCCGATCACCGAGATGGCGAAGTAGAGCGCCGACGATTGCAGGAAGATGTTGACCACCATGGCGATGATGATGCCGATCAAACCCATGAACAGGAACGAGCCCCACGAGGCCAGCGAGCGCTTGGTGGTGTAGCCGTAAAGGCTCATGGCGCCGAAGGTGGCGGCGGTGATGAAGAACACCCGCACCACGCTGACCGGGGTGTAGGCCGAGACGATCAAGCCGAGCGAGATTCCCATCACCCCGGCGAAGATCCAAAACGAGGTCTGGGCCGCGGCGGCGCTCATCTTGTTGATGCGGAAGCTGAGGTAGAACACCAGCCCGAGCGGCGCGATCATGGCCACCCAGCCGAGCATGGTCGGCGCCAGGACGCCGTTAGGCATCTGCACCGCGAACGGCGCGCCCAGCGGCGTGTTCATCACCAGCCAGCCGACGACGCCGCTCAGGGCCAGGGCCGAGGTCATGTAGTTGTAGACCTTGAGCATGTACGCCCGCAGGCCCTCGTCGATGACGGCATCGGCGGGGCTGCTCAGCGCCGCCATGCGCCGTTCGAATTCGTTCGCCATCAGGTTTTCCTTCACCCGCTGCCAAATTCCGTAGACGGTTATGTAGCCGGTTATATTGTCGGGCGGGGGCTGAAATCAAGCCAAACCGGGGTTCGCGGCGAGGCCCGGCCGGCGCCTTCGCCCGAACCGCGGGGCCCGGATGGTCGCCGCCCCTACTCGCGGTCTGATAGCGTGATCGAGCAGGATCTTGCTATTGATGGTATAGTGCTCCCGTTCGAAGGCGTGATCCCGGGATCGCGCCCGCAACGGAAAGCTCGCCATGCACCGCGTCGCCGTCTTCAAGACCGTGCTCGGCGCCTACGCCTTCGTCTGGCAGGCGCGCAAGGATTTCGTTTCCTTGGCCATTCCCTTGGTGGTGATGCTGGCGATCGTCGGGGCGCTTTATGGGTGGTTGTGGCCGCCGCTGTTTGCCACCACGCCCGAGGAGATCGAGGCGGCGATGGCCAACCGCTGGGGCGGCGCCATGCTCGTCGGACTGCTGTTCGCTGCGATAAATGTCGCGGTCTTCATCATGTTCGCCGTTGCCTGGCACCGCAGATACCTGGTCCCTGACGAGCTCACCACGGTACGCGCGGCGCTACGCTGGGGTTGGCGGCAGACCCGGTTCTTGTTGCTGACCATCGCCGTGGGTTTGATCGCGGCTCTCGCCTTCGCGGTCAGTTTCTTTGTGGTCTCGCTGATCGGCGGCTTGCTCTTGGACGATCAAGGCCAAACCGCCCTCGGCGGCCTGGCATTCGCCGCGCTCGTGATCGCCGTGGGGCTCGTGGTGCTGTCGATTTACGGGCGACTGTCAATGTGGTTTCCCTCGAACGCGGTGGACCATCGTATGTCGTTGCGCGAGTGCTGGGCCTTCTCACGCGGGAACGGCTGGCGCTTGGCCCTGATCATCGTGCTCGTGGCGATTCCAATGGTCTTGCTGGCCCTGCTCGTCAACGTCCCCATGATGCTCGCCGTGATTGGCGCTGGGCTGTTCTACAGTTTGACCGTGCAATTGGTGGTCTCTTTGATCCAACTGGGGATCAGCTTCATCATGGCGGCGGCCGGCGTTTCCGCCCTCTCGATCGCCTATCGCGAGCTGATCACCGCGGGCGCTTCGGCCGCGCCCGCCGCCGGCGCTTGAGCCCGCGCCCGGTCTATTCGGTGCGCAGCACCGGTGCCGCCTTGGCGCCCAGCGCCCGCCAGGTGCCGACGAAGCCGAGCGCCACGGTGACCGCGACCCCGCCGGCGGCGATCAGGAGCGCGGCGGCGGGCGTCGCCTGCCAGTCGGCGTTCATGACCTGGGTCAGCACCGCCCACGAGGCGGCGCTGCCCAGCGCCGCCGCGATCAACGCGGTGGCGGTGCCCAGGATGGCGTACTCGGCGAGGTAGGCGCGGGCGACGTCGGCGCGGGTCGCCCCCAACACCTTGAGCACCACCGAGTCGTAGACCCGGCGGTGGTGGCTGGCGGCGATCGAGCCCGTCAGCACCAGGGCGCCGGCGAGAATGGTGACGCTGGCGGTGAGGCGGATGGCGACGCCGATCTTGAGCAGGATGGCGTTCACCGCCTCGAGCGCGGCGCGCACCCGGATCGCCGAGACGTTGGCGAAGCGGTCGGTGACCGCGGCCTCGAGCGCGTCCTCGGCTTCCGCCGTCGCGCGCACCGTGGCGATATGGGTGTGGGGCGCCCCCTCGAGCACCCCCGGCGAAAGCACCAGCACGTAGTTGATGCCGAGCGTGGTCCAGTCGATCTGGCGCAGGTTGGCGATCGTCGCGGTGAGCTCGCGGCCCAGGATGTTGAGGGTCACGGTGTCGCCGATGCCGAGCCCGAAGCCCTCGGCGATGTGGGCGTCCATCGACAACAGCGGCGGCCCGCGATAATCCGCCGGCCACCACTCGCCGGCCACCACCTTGGCGCCGCGGGGCACCTGCGCGGCGTAGGTGATGCCGCGGTCGCTCCTCAGCACCCACTGGTGCTCGGGCTTGGTGGTGATGTTCTCGGCCCGCACCCCGTCCAGGGCGACGATGCGGCCGCGCAGGCTGGGCACCCGCTGGAGCCCGCTGGTGCCCGCCACCGAGCGCACGATGGCGTCGAACTCGGCCGCCTGGTCGGGCTGGATGTCGATGAAGAAGAAGCTCGGCGCCGCCTCGGGCAGGCGCTCCTCGAGCTGGCGCGTGAGGTTGCGCTCGATCGCCACCACCGCGACCAGCACCGTGAGGCCGAAGCCCAACGACAGCACCACGCTGGCGGTCGGAGCGCCGGGGCGGTGAATGTTGGCGAGCGCCAGCCTGAGCCCCGGACGGCGCGGCTTGGGGGCGGCCGCGGCGAGGCGCTTGAGGAGCCGGCCCGAGAGCTCGAAGACGACGAAGGCGACGATGGCGCTGGCCACGAACCACAGCGCGATGGGGCGATCGGCGGCGGTCACCACGGCGAGCGCCGCCAGCACCAGCGCCGCCAGCGCGGTGGCCGCCAGGTAACGCGGTCGCGGCAGCCGTCGCGCCGGCGCCACGATGTGGCGGAAGAGGCCGGCGGCCGAGACCTCGCGGGCCCGCGCCAGCGGCCACAGCGCGAAGCTGAGCGCGGTGAGCACGCCGAAGGCGGCGGCCAGGGCCAAGGGCCCCGGGTAGAGGCCCAACCGGGCGGCGAAGGGGAAGGCGCCGGCCAGCGCCTTGCCGGCCAGCGCCGGGGTGAGCGCCCCGATGCCGAGCCCGAGGACGATGCCGCCCGCCGCCATGATCATGCACTGCACCAGATAGACGCTGAAGATCAGGCCGCCGCTGGCGCCCAGGCACTTCAAGGTGGCGATGGTCGCGGTCTTGCCCTCGAGGTAGCTGTTGACCGCGTTGCCCACCCCCACCCCGCCGACCAGCAGCGCGGTGAGCCCCACCAGGGTGAGGAAGAGGGTGACCCGGTCGATGAAGCGCTGCACCTCTGGCGCGGCGTTGGTGAAGTCGCGAATGCGCCAGCCGGCGTCGGGGAAACGCTCCTTGAGCGTCTCGATCCAGGCTTGGTGGTCGCTGCCCTTGGGCAGCCGGATGCGGTAGTGATAGCGGATCAGGCTGCCCACCCGCACCAGGCCCGTAGCCGCCAGGCTCTCCGCCTGGACCATGACCCGGGGGCCCAGGGTGAAGACGCTCGAGCCGCGGTCGGGCTCGCGCGCGATCGTCGCCCGGACCTGGTAGAGGGCCTCGCCGATGCGCAGGCTCTCGCCGATGGCGATCCCGAGCCGGGCCAGCAGGCCCTCCTCGACCGCGGCGCCGAAGCGGCCGTCGCGCTCCTCCAAGGCGGCGCCAAGCGCCATCGCCGGCGCCAGCACCACGGCACCGTAGAGCGGGTAGCGGCCGTCGACCGCCTTGAGCTCGACCAGGGCGCGGCGCGGCGCCCCGGAGACCCGCGCCATGGCCCGCATCTCCACCGAGTCCGAGACCCGGCCCGCGGCGCCGAGCCAGGCCCGCTGCTCGGGCGTGGCCGGGCGGTGGCTCAGGCGCAGGTGCACGTCGCCGCCCAGCAGGCTGCGGGCGTCCTCCCTGAGCCCGGCCGTGAGGCCTTGCGAGAGCGAGCCCACGCCGGCGATCGCCGCCACGCCCAGGGTGAGGCAGGCGAGGAAGATGCGAAAGCCCTTGAGGCCGCCGCGCAGCTCGCGGCGGGCGAGTCGAAAAGCCAGGGCGAGGTGCCCCATCGCCGCTGCTTCAGGCGCCCGAGAGCGCGAGCGCCGCGGCGCCCGGTTGCGCGCCGTCGATGCGCCCGTCCTTCATGTGGGCGATGCGGTCGCAACGGCCGGCGAGCTCGGCGTCGTGGGTGATCAACACCAGGGTCGTGCCGCGCGCCTCGTGGATCGAGAACAGGAGCTCGATGATGGCGCCCCCGGTCTCGCCGTCGAGGTTGCCGGTGGGCTCGTCGGCGAGCAGGAGCTTGGGCCTCGGCGCGAAGGCGCGGGCCAGCGCCACCCGCTGTTGCTCGCCGCCCGAGAGCTGGGCCGGGTAGTGGCGCAGCCGCTCCTCGAGCCCCACCGTCGCCAGGTCCTCGGCGGCCCGGTCGAAGGCGTCGCCGCGGCCCGCGAACTCGAGCGGCACGGCGACGTTCTCGAGCGCGGTCATGGTGGGGATCAGGTGGAAGGCCTGGAACACGATGCCGACGTGGTCGCGGCGAAACAGGGCGAGGGCGTCCTCGTTGAGGCCCGAGAGGTTGGTGCCCGCGACCTCGACCGAGCCCGAAGTGGCCTGCTCGAGGCCGGCGATCACCGCCAGCAGCGTCGACTTGCCCGAGCCCGAGGGACCCACCAGACCCAAGGTCTCGCCCGGCGCCACCCGGAAGTCGACGCCGCGCAAGATGTTGACGCTGCCGGCGGCGCTCTCCAGAGTGAGGTGTACGTCCTCGAGGTGGATCATGTCGCTTGACCCTCGACCGCCCGGGCGCTTCGCTTCGGCGCCACGCTCGCCCGCCGACCGCCAACCGGTGAGGGCGCGCCGCGGGCCCCACTCATATCGCGCCGGCGGCGGCGCTTTCAACGCCCTTGTCGGCCTCGTGGCGATCTTGCTGGTGTGGGCGCCGGGTGCCGCGGCGGGCGCGGGGGCGGGCGCCGGGGCCGAGCCAGACGCGCCCGTGGTGGTGGTGCTCGGCGACAGCCTCACCGCCGGCTACGGGCTCCCGCCCGAGCAGGCCTTCCCGGCGCGGCTCGCGGCCCGCCTCGCCGGCTCAGGCGTCGCCGCGCGGGTGGTCGACGCCGGGGTCTCGGGCGACACCTCGGCCGGCGGCCGCGCCCGCCTCGACTGGGTGCTGGGGGACAAGCCCGACCTGGTGATCCTCGAGCTCGGCGCCAACGACGCGCTCAGGGGCATCGACCCCGCCGCCACGCGGGCCAACCTCGACGACCTGGTGGCGCGGCTGGTGGCGCGCGGTATCCGGGTGCTGCTCACCGGCATGCGGGCGCCGCCCAACCTGGGCCGCGACTATGGCGCCGAGTTCGCCGCCATCTACCCCGAGCTCGCGGCCAAGCACCGGGTGGCGCTCTACCCCTTTTTCCTCGACGGCGTGGCGGCGGAGCCCGAGCTCAACCAGGCCGACGGCATCCATCCCAACGCCCGCGGCGTCGAGCTCATCGTCGGGCGCATCGCGCCCCGGGTGATCCAACTGCTGGAAGGAGGCTGAGGCTGCGCCTGTTCGTCGCCATCGAGCTGCCCGCCGCCATCAAGGCGCAGCTCGCCGGGCTCTCGGGCGGGGTGCCGGGGGCGCGCTGGGTGGCGCCCGAGAACCTCCACCTCACGCTGCGCTTCATCGGCGAGGCCGACGGCGCCCTGTTCGAAGACATCGGCGAGGCCCTGGCCGGGGGTCGAGGCCGCACCCTTCGAGCTGCGCCTCAGTGGCGTCGGCAGGTTCGGCCAGCGCCGCCGCGTGCGCCAGCTCTGGGCCGGGGTCGAGGCGGGGCCGATGCTGGACCAGCTCCAGCGTCGCGTCGAGGCCGGGCTCGCCGCGTTGGGCCTCGAGCCCGAGCGCCGCAAGTTCCACGCCCACGTCACGCTCGCCCGCCTCAAGGGCGCGCCCTCGGAAAGGGTCGGCGCCTTCCTCGCCAACCATAACCTGTTTGCCAGCGAGCCTTTCGCGGTCGACTCCTTCGCCCTGTTCTCGAGCCTGCTGTCGCGCAACGGCGCCGTCTACCGCGCCGAGGCCAGCTATCCGTTGAAATAGATAGCGCTTACCGAAATCCGACACTCGCGCGCCATGGGCACGCACATCTAACCAGTAGAATAACGGGGCGCGTGGCTCGGCCCGCGCCGCGTTGGTCTACTGGGAGTGGCGCACAGGCAAGAGGCTCGCGAGCGAGCCCCACCCGCGGTCGATGCATCGCGAATTAAGGCAAATATTGATTTCAAGGCAGCGCGGATCTTCCACCTGCGCGCCGGCCAGTTCTACGACGTGACGCTGATCGATCCGAGCAGGGGAGAGCTCTGGTTCTCCACCGACGCCGAGGTGCTGGCGGCCGGGTGAAGGCGGTCGCTAAGGTGGCCTACGATGCCTACATCTGGCCCGCTGCTAAACTGCCCGACCATCAGAATGGCCACGAGGCCCCAATTCACGTTGCTACGCGAGCGGACGAGCTGCTCGCGGAGGGCGTCGTGGAGGGGCAATTCACCTGCAAGCTGATCATGAGGGCGATGGAAGACGTATTGCGGGGCAGGGAGACGGACCCGCTGCAATGAGCGACAACCAAGCCCCCTTGACCGACACCAATCCAACGGTAGCAATTGGCCTGAAGCCCGTTAGTACAAGTCGCTCAGCAACCGAATTTCTAGAGGATACTACTGTCGGCGAGCTACGCCGCGCGAACTGATTCTGGCTGAAGAAAACCTAGCCCCAGCACGAGAATCAAGAGGATCAGGAAGAACACCATGAGGATGCTCTGCATGGTGTAGGCTTCGCCCTCTGCTGCCGGTACAACATTGCTCAGCATTTTCGGTACAATCGAACTCGGTGGCGAGAAGATCAAAACGAACAGGGCAATACCCCCGTAGCTAGGCAGGTACTCAAAAAGGCTGGGAAAGAACGTTGCTTCGGATTGTGAGTCTATCACAGCGATAGATGCTATCGAGAATGCCGCTACAAATCTGGATACCGCCGCTGGGCCCATGGCAGAAATCGTGGTTCCTAGGGCCGATACGCTTGGCCTAGCTCTCAAGAAAATTGCAAGAAACAACGTGAACGCCAGCGCATGTTTAGCTGATGGGCCAACCGCATCAGCAATCGCGAACACCAACTCTTTATGACCGCTGAACGCACTCACTAGCAACCAATAGCCTCCGATGACTAGAAAGGCCGGAATGCCGAGCGGCAGGCTAGGCTTGACTATTCCGGCATATGAAGCGGGAACGGATATGGCCTCCTGATCCTTTTCCCGTAAGAACAGTGCGAATAGCCACGGCATGACAAGCATCAGACTGACGAAATTCCCCAAATCGACCAAAAGAAAGCTCGCGACTGCGACTTTCTGATCCAGGTGGAGCAGCGGTATAAGGGCTAAGAGTAATAGGGTGCCCCGGTTTCCTCCGCCGAACGTGGAGAAGAGCGCAAACTTCCACTTACTCAGCGTGGTGATGTGCGATAGAACCAATCCAAAGATGAATGTGGCGATTGGAAGTGCAGCACCCATCATGAAGAGCCGCCATTCCCTGCCGCCTGGGTCGGGGACGCTTCCTAACGCATCAAGAAAGACCACTGGAAGGAGAAACCCGAGGGCAGCGAATTCGGCAGTCTGCGCGACAATCTTCTCATTTTGAACGCGCTCTAATTCATGGTCCTTGGACCCGAGTTCGGAGCGCATAGCGGGGACCGTCCCCCAATGACGTAAGCCCCAAACTACGGCAAAGGCGGCGAGCAGCGGGAAAGAAATGTCCAAAAGCTGAATGATATGTGGGGGAAGGATCGAATCATTCATAAGGGCTATCAGGGTGCTTGGTTGTATAGGTATTCACCAGTAGAGATGTAATAGAAGATATATTCAACCATAAATTGATGCATTTGTCAATGATACATGCAGCTATTGTCGCTAGCACATGATCTGACCGGTTTAGGTAACACACGGATTGACCGATCCTGCAACCGTTCTAAAGAGGGGGCGGTGATGTGTCGAACAAGCACGCTGCAAAGAGGCACAGATCATGAGGTTGGAGGATGTCGACGGGCGTTTTCAGGTCGGTCGCTTGGGTTGCGAGGAGGAGGCCGATCCGCTGAGCATATCGGTAGGCACGTTTGGGCGCTGGCGCCGGCGCTACGAGGAGGAAGGTGCGGAGGGGCGTTACGACCGGCGGTTTGGGCGTGTCTCGGCCAGGCGGGCCTGCCCGCCGTATGATTTGGGCATGCGGGCGCCGCCCAACCTGGGCCACGACTATGGCGCCGAGTTCGCCGCCATCTACCCCGAGCTCGCGGCCAAGCACCGGGTGGCGCTCTACCCCTTTTTCCTCGACGGCGTGGCGGCGGAGCCCGAGCTCAACCAGGCCGACGGCATCCATCCCAACGCCCGCGGCGTCGAGCTCATCGTCGGGCGCATCGCGCCCCGGGTGATCCAACTGCTGGAAGGAGGCTGAGGCTGCGCCTGTTCGTCGCCATCGAGCTGCCCGCCGCCATCAAGGCGCAGCTCGCCGGGCTCTCGGGCGGGGTGCCGGGGGCGCGCTGGGTGGCGCCCGAGAACCTCCACCTCACGCTGCGCTTCATCGGCGAGGCCGACGGCGCCCTGTTCGAAGACATCGGCGAGGCCCTGGCCGGGGGTCGAGGCCGCACCCTTCGAGCTGCGCCTCAGTGGCGTCGGCAGGTTCGGCCAGCGCCGCCGCGTGCGCCAGCTCTGGGCCGGGGTCGAGGCGGGGCCGATGCTGGACCAGCTCCAGCGTCGCGTCGAGGCCGGGCTCGCCGCGTTGGGCCTCGAGCCCGAGCGCCGCAAGTTCCACGCCCACGTCACGCTCGCCCGCCTCAAGGGCGCGCCCTCGGAAAGGGTCGGCGCCTTCCTCGCCAACCATAACCTGTTTGCCAGCGAGCCTTTCGCGGTCGACTCCTTCGCCCTGTTCTCGAGCCTGCTGTCGCGCAACGGCGCCGTCTACCGCGCCGAGGCCAGCTATCCGCTGGGGCCGGGGGAGCCGGGTCTCGATTGAGTCGACGGGCCGAGGCGGCCGACGGGCGAGCGCCAGCGTCGCCATGCTCTTGATCCTGCGCAGCGCGAAATTGGAACGCACGTCGCTCACCATCAAGAGGGCGAGAGGTTGACGCGCTCGGCGAGCTCGGCGGGGCTATCGCTCTCTGGACGGAGGTAAATGAGCCATGATCGGACGCATTTGGCGCGGCTGGACGCGGCCCGCGAACGCGGATCGCTACGAGGCCCTGCTCAAGCAGGAGATCTTCCCCGGCATCGCCGCCAAGGAGGTGCCGGGCTACAAGGGAATCCAGCTCTTGCGCCGGCCGCTCGACGAGCTCGAGGTGGAGTTCGTCACCATCATGTGGTTCGACTCCTGGGCCGCGGTGACGGAGTTCGCGGGCGAGGACCACGAAACCGCCTACGTGCCGGCCAAGGCGCGCAAGCTCCTGGAAAGGTTCGACGCGCGCTCCCTGCATTACGAGATCAGGGAGCGCCTCGAGTACTAGCGCGGTTCCAGGTTATCTGGAACCGCGCTAGACTCTTGTCGCTCACGGCAGCGGACCCGAGGGCCCGCGCCTGCGCGGGCGCGCCGGAGGGCCGGCGGGCCGCCGTCGCGGCCTGAGAGCGATTCCAGGCAAGCTGGAATTGGTCTAGACGCCGAGCCGGTCGAGGGTGCTTTCGACCGAGCTCACGTAGCCGCCGCCGAAGAGGCGCACGTGGACCAGCAGCGGATAGAGGTTGTAGAGCTCGCGGCGGACCTCGAAGAAGCCCGGCTCGAGTGGCCGGAGCTCGGCGTAGCGGGCGAAGAAGTCCTCGCCGAAGGTGCCGAAGAGGGTGCCGAAGGCGAGCTCGATCTCGGGGTCGGCGTAGTAGATCGCGGGGTCGAGGAAGCCGGTGATGCGCCCGCCCTGGCTGAGCACGTTGCCGGTCCACATGTCGCCGTGGATCAGCGAGGGCCGCGGCGGCTCCACCAGCCACTTATCGAGCCGCGCCGCCAGGGCCTCGACGCGCCCCATCAGGGCGGCCGGCAGGCGCCCGGCGTCGAGCGCCTGGCGCGCCATGTAGAGCAGCCGGTGGTCGCGAAAGAAGGCGCGCCACGAGGGCGTTTGAGGGTTGGGCTGGTCGAGGCCGCCGATCAGGGTGTCGCGCTCGAAGCCGAAGTGCTCGGCGCTCTGCTCGTGGAGCCCGGCCACGAGCTCGGCGGCGTGGCGCTCGGCGCCGCCGTCGAGGCGGCTCGCGCCGGGGAGAAACTCCATCACCAGGAGCTCATCGGCGGCGTGCAGCACGCGGGGCACCGGCAAGGGGCCGTGCGCGGCGAGGTAGCGCAGCATGAAGCCCTCGAGGGCGAGCCTGCCGCCCGCGCCGCCCAACTTGGCCACGAGCGAGTCGCCTCCCCCCATCTCGAGGCGGTAGACCTCGTCGATGCAGCCGCCGCCCAATGCCGTGGCGCGCACCGGCGCGCGGCCCAGCGCCGCCTCGATCGAGGTGAACCAGTCGGGGGTCATCGCACCGCCATGAAAATGCAAACCATATCCGCTCCGGCTTGACTGTGTCCCGGCATGCCAACATCCTTGATGCGCGCCGATAGTCGGAGATGCTGGCATGGTTCGTCCAGAGCATGATCGTGCGTTCGATGAGAAGCTGGCGAAGCTCTTGGAGCGGATCGTTCCCGCCTTGGCGCCCGAGGCCGTTTATCTGTTTGGCAGCCGCGCCGGTGGCGCTTCACGCCGGGACAGCGACTACGACCTGCTCGTCGTGGTTCCCGACGATACGCCGCGCGAGAAGATCCTTCTTACCAGCACCTATCGGCTCACGCGCGGCACCGGCGTTCCCGCCGACGTCATCGCCTGTCGTCGCCGTTGGTTCGAGCAGAACCGCGACCAAGTCGGCACACTGAGCTACAAGGCCACCCACGAAGGTGTGCTAGTTCATGGCGGCTGAGGCGACCCTTTGGCTGCGAGTCGCCGAGCGGGATCTAAAGGCCGTCCGCAACAATGTCTTCGGTCCCGAGCCGTTGGGCCGTTTTTCTCCCTACGCCATCGCCTTCCGCTATCCGACTCTGGACCCCGATGTGCTTCCAGACCCGCCGACGAGAAACGATATCCTCGGGTGGCTGGACGAGCTCGTGAAAGCGAAGGCGGCGGTTGCAGCGGCAATAGTGACTGAAACGTAACATCGAGCACAGCCGCCGCCGAGCGTGGTCGTTCACACCGACCAGCCCTAGCGCGACGGAGCCGGAGAGAGCATGACCGACGAGACCGTGCCGCCCTCGCGCTGCGACCTGGCGATCCGCGGCGCCACGGTGATCGACGGCAGCGGCGCCCCGGGCTTCGCCGCCGACGTCGCGGTGACGGCCGAGCGCATCGTCGCCGTGGGTGACCTTTCGGGCACGGCGGCGACGAACGAGATCGAGGCCGCTGGCCTGGTGCTGGCGCCGGGCTTCATCGACGTCCACACCCACGACGACCGGGCGCTCTTGGCCACGCCCGAGATGGCGATGAAGGTGAGCCAGGGGGTGACCACGGTGGTGGTGGGCAACTGCGGCGTCAGCCTCTCGCCGCTGGCACCGGTGGGCGCGACGCCGCCGCCCCTCGACCTGCTGGGCGACGCCGACGACTACCGCTTCGCGACCGTGGCCGAGTACGCCCAGGCGCTCGAGCGCACGCCGCCGGCCACCAACGCGGGAGTCCTGGTCGGGCACTCGACGCTCAGGGTGGGCGCCATGGCGGACCTCGGGCGCGCCGCCAACGACACCGAGATCGCGGCCATGCGGGAGCACCTCGCCGAAGGCATGGCGGCGGGCGCCATCGGCTTCTCGAGCGGCCTCTTCTACCGCCCCTCGGCCGCCGCCAGCAGCGACGAGACGTCGGCCCTGGCGGAGGTGGCGGGCGCCGCCGGCGGCCTCTACACGGCCCACATCCGCGACGAGGCCGACCGGGTAGTGGAAGCTCTCGAGGAGGCCTTCGAGATCGGCCGCCGCGGCCGCGCCCCGGTGGTGATCTCGCATCACAAGGTCTCGGGCATCCAGAACTTCGGGCGCACGGTCGAGACCCTGGCGCTCATTGAGCGCGCCCGGGCCTCGCAGGCGGTGGGCCTCGACGTCTACCCCTACGTCGCCGCCTCCACGGTGCTCGACCCGGCGCTCTTGCGCCACGCCACGCGGACGCTGGTGACCTGGTCGAAGGCGCGGCCCGAGATGGCCGGCCGCGAGCTCGCCGAGATCGCCGCCGAGCTCGGCTGCGACGAGGGCGAGGCGGCGGCGCGCCTGCAGCCGGCGGGCGCGGTCTACTTCCTCATGGACGAGGCCGACGTGCGCCGCGTGCTCAGCAATCCTCACGCCATGATCGGCTCGGACGGGCTGCCCCACGACCGCCACCCCCACCCCCGGCTGTGGGGCACCTTCCCCCGCGTGCTCGGCCACTACGCCCGCGAGCTCGGGCTGTTCCCGCTCGAGGAGGCGGTGCGCCGCATGACCGGGCTCTCGGCCGAGGTCTTCGGCTTTGCCGACCGCGGCACGGTGCGCCCGGGCGCCTTCGCCGACCTGGTGCTGTTCGACGCGGGCACGGTGGGCGACGAGGCCACCTTCGCCGAGCCCCTGCGCGCCGCCGCCGGCATCGAGCTGGTGATGGTCAACGGCGAGACGGTGTGGCGCGACGGCGAGAGCACCGGCGCCCGCCCGGGCCGGATGCTCAGGCATTAATTGGGGTCAGAGTCCATTTAATCGCGTTTTGCAATTAAATGGACTCTGACCCCAATTAAAGCTCGCGGCGGATCTTGGCGAGCAGGCCGCGGGCGCCGGCCTCGACCAAGTCGAGCACATGCTCGAAGCCCTCCGTGCCGCCGTAGTAGGGGTCGGGCACCTCGCGCACCCCGAGCTCCGGCGCGAAGTCCAGCAACAGGGCGACCTGCGCCTTCGACCCCGGCGGGCGCAGGGCCTCGATGTGGCGCTGGTTGTCGCGGTCCATGGCGAGCACGTAGTCGAACTCGGCGAAGTCTCGGGCCGCCACGGTGCGGGCCCGCAAATCGCCGATGTCGACGCCGCGCTCGAGCGCCGCGGCGCGGGCCCGCCGGTCGGGCGCCTCGCCCACGTGATAGCTCTGGGTGCCGCAGGAGTCGGTGGCGATGCGCCCGGCCAGCCCTTGCCGCGCCACCAGCTCGCGGAACACGCCCTCGGCGAGCGGCGAGCGGCAGATGTTGCCGAGGCAGACGAACAGGACCTTGACCATGAGCTCCCTCGCGCTTGCCCGCCGCGCTTGCCTTCGCGGCCTGGGTGGGGACTCAATAGGGCGTTGAGGCTTAGATGAGTTCTCGCCCATGGCGACACAGGATTTCAAGCACATCGTGATCCTCACCGGCGCCGGCATCTCGGCCGAGTCCGGGCTCGGCACCTTCCGCGACGAGGACGGCCTGTGGACCAAGTACGACCTCGAGGAGGTGGCGACGCCCGAGGGTTTCGCCCGCAACCCGGCCTTCGTGCACGAGTTCTACAACGCCCGCCGGGTCAACCTGATCGAGGCCGAGCCCAACGTCGCCCACCATGCCCTGGCCGAGCTCGAGCGCGAGCATCCGGGCGCGGTGATGGTGGTGACCCAGAACATCGACGACCTCCACGAGCGCGCGGGCAGCGAGCGCGTGGTCCACATGCACGGCGAGATGCTCAAGGGCCGTTGCATGGACTGCGCCGCGGTCACCGAGTGGCGCGGCGACATGGGGCTCGACTCGGCGTGCGGCTCGTGCCGCGCGGTGGGCGCCATGCGCCCCCACGTGGTGTGGTTCCGCGAGATGCCCTTCGAGATGGACCGCATCGCCCTCGAGCTCGCCCGCTGCGACCTCTTCATCTCGATCGGCACCTCGGGCAGCGTCTACCCGGCGGCCGGCTTCGTGCAAGAGGTCCGGGGCTACGGCCGCGCCCACACCCTCGAGCTCAACCTCGAGCCCTCGGAGGGCCACTCGCTGTTCGCCGAGCAGCATTACGGGCCCGCCACCGAGGTGGTGCCGGCCTACGTGGCCAAGCTGCTGGGCCGCGACGGGGGCTAAGAGGGGCTCAGGCGCGGATCAAGAGCACCGCGCACCCGGTCTCGGCCAAGAGCACCTCGAGCTCCTGCTGCGGCAGCGGGAAGCAGGTGGCGCCGAGCACAAGAAGCGCGCTGCGCTCGAACTCCAGGACCGACTTGAGCGCCCGCGCGTCGCCCGGGGCGATGGCGCGGAAGCGGGCCGCCAGCCCTGAGCCGCCGAGGCGCTCGGAGACGGCGTTCTCGAGGCGCTTGATGTCTTCCGGCCGCTCCGCCAGCAGCAGCACGTCGAGGGTGCGCTCAGCCGCCCCGGCGAGCCGCGCCGCCACGCCAAGCGCGCGCTCGGAGCAGGCCGAGGCGTCGTACGTCACGGTAATCGGCTCGCCCGCCCGGGCGGCGGGGCCCTCGGCGAGCAGCACCGCCGCCGGTCCCCGGGCGGTCATCGCCCGCGCCCGATGGCCCAGCCGGCGGCCCCGGGTCAGCGGCCGGTCGGCCTTGCCCACCGCCACCAGGTCGCTCTCGCCGGCGGCGTTCAGGAGCTCGCGCTCGACCTGGCCGCGCACGACCCGGAACGACCAGCGCAGGCGCCGCCGTCCCGCCGCCGACTCGAGCGCGCGGCGCGCCGCCGCGGCGACGACGCGGAACTCGCGCTCCACGGTGGCGCGATCGAGGGCGCGATGGCCGGCGGCGGTGTACCTCACCTCGCGCGCGAAGGGGAGCCCCGAAAGGTGCAGGACGTCGATGTCCTCGATGAAGAGGCCGCTGAGCTCGGCCTCGAGGTGGTCGGCGAGCTCGGCCGCGGCCTCGAGCGCGGCCAGGTTGTCGCGGCTCGAGTCGAGGGCGACGAGGACGCGGCGGATCTCGTCGCGCGCTTGCCCTTTGGTGGTCATTGTCCGGCCCCCCCACCGTTCCCCCCGTCCTCCCCACCGTTCTCCCCACCGTTCTCCCCACCGTTCCCCGCCGCCGCCCCGCCCTTCGCGGGTTGGGCGAACGAGCGCCGCTTCTCGGCCAGGGCGATCAGGCGGTCCTCGACGCGACGGTTGATGGTGTCCTCGGGGAACAGGCCGTCGGCCCCGCGCTCGCCCGCGGCCACGCCGGTGAGGATCTCGATGCCCTGGTCGATGGTCTCGATCGGGAAGATGCTGAACTCGCCGCCGCTCACGGCGTCGATCACGTCCTGGCGCAGCATCAGGTGCTTGACGTTGGAGATCGGGATCATGACGCCCTGCTCGCCGCTCAAGCCGCGCGCCTTGCAGACGTCGAAGAAGCCCTCGATCTTCTCGTTGACGCCGCCGATGGCCTGGACCTCGCCGTGCTGGTTGACCGAGCCGGTGACCGCGAAGGACTGCTTGATCGGCGCCTCGGCCAGCGCCGAGAGCAGGGCGTAGAGCTCGGTCGAGGAGGCGCTGTCGCCGTCGACGCCGCCGTAGGACTGCTCGAACACCAGGCTGGCCGAGAGCGAGAGCGGCCGGTCGATGGCGAAGCGGGCGCCGAGGAAGCCCTCGAGGATGAACACGCCCTTGGTATGCAGCGGCCCGCCGAGCTCGGCCTTGCGCTCGATGTCGACCACCTCGCCGCGCCCCATGCGCACCCGCGCGGTGATGCGGCTGGGGCGGCCGAAGGCGAAGTTGCCGAGGCTGATCACCGCGAGCCCATTGACCTGGCCGATGCGCTCGCCGCCTGAGTCGATGAGGATGGTGCCGCGGGTGATGGCCTCGAGGCCGCGTTCGCGGAGCCGGTCGGCGCGGTGGATCTGGGAATCGATGGCGCGCTGCACGTCGGCCGCGGTCACCACCTCGCGTCCGGCTTCGCGGGCCCAGTAGTCGGCCTCGCGCAACAGGTCGTGAACCCGGTCGACCTGCGCCGAGAGTTTCTCGGCGTCGCCGGCGAGGCGGGCGCTGTGCTCGATGACCCGGGCCACGCCCGATGAGTCGAAGGGATGGAGCTCGCTGTTGCGGGCCAGGGTCGCGATCAGGCGGGCGTAGCTCAGGATGGCGCCGGCATCGCGGTCCATGTCCTCCTCGAAGTCGACCGCGACCTTGAACAGGTCCTCGAACTCGGAGTCGTGCTGGCACAAGAGGTAATAGAGCATGCGGTCGCCGATCAGCACCACCTTGAGGTCGAGCGCTATGGGCTCGGGCTGGAGCGAGATGGTGCTGACGATGCTCAGCATCTGGCCCGCCGATTCGACGCGGATCTCGCGCGAGCGCAGGGCTCGCTTCAGCGCGTCCCACGACAGCGGTTGGGTAAGGAGCTTGCGGGCGTCCAACACCAGGTAGCCGCCGTTGGCCCGGTGCAGCGCCCCCGCCTTGATCAACCCGAAATCGGTGCTCAGCGTCCCCATCTCGGCGACGTGCTCGGCCCGGCCCACCACGTTGGGCTGGGTGGGGTGGTCCTCGTAGACCACCGGCGCTCCCTTGCAGGCACTGTTGTCGACGATGACGTTAACCAGGTAGCGCCGCAACGAAGGCGCCGCGGCCTGGGTCTGGGGCACCGGCAGCCCCGGGATCGGCACCGGGGTCTCATCGCGGCGCTCGAGGAAGCTGTCGACGTTGTCGACGACGTCGCGCTCGACCGCGTCGAGATACTCGACCACCTCGGCGAGCTCGCTGAACTCGGCGCGCAAGTCGTCGATCATGTGCGTGACGGCGAAGCTGGTGACCTCGCGGCTGAGCTCGCGCACCTTGTCGCGGCGCTCCTTTTCCCATTGCGGGAGGTGCCGCATGGCCTCCTGGAGCTGCTTCTGCAGCGCCTCCATGTCGTGCTCGATGGCCGCCCGCCGCTCGGCCGGCATCTTCTCGAAGGCCTCGGGCCGGATCACCTCGCCATCGAGGGTGGGGGCGAGGGCGAGGCCGGTGGGGGTACGGAGCAGGGCCACACTCTTCTCGGCGGCCTGCTTCTGCAGCTCCTCGAAGGCGGTCTCATGGCGTTCCTTGAACTCCTCGTCGACGACCTGGCGCCGGGCCCGGTACTCGTCGCTCTCGAAGATCGCTGGGACGGCGCTTTTGAGGTCGTCGACCAGGCGCGCCATCTGGTGCCTGAGCTTGACCCCGGTCCCGGGGGGCAGACGCAGCGTCCGCGGCCGATGCGACTCCTCGAAGTTGTTGACGTAGCACCAGTCCGACGGCGTCGGCAGCTCCGCCGCGCGCTCGTCGAGGAGCGCGCGGATGGTGTTGTACTTGCCCGTGTGCGGCGGCCCGAAGGCGAACAGGTTGTAGCCCTCGCGGCGGATGCCGACGCCGAAGCGCATGGCTTCGACCGCCCGCTCCTGGCCCAGCGTCTCCTTGAACTCCTCGACTTCCGCGGTGGTCTCGAAGCCGAGCCTGGCCGGGTCGCAACGGGTGTAGAGCTTGTCCGGCGGCAGCGCGTTGACCGACATGGCCGGGGTTCCCCTGGAGGGCGCCCCCAGCGCCCGGCCTCAGGCCAGGGCTGGGACGGCAGCTAGGCGGTTCCCCGATGACTTTCGCCCTCCCGCCGGGCTTGTCAAGGGGCCGGCTCAAGCCTCGGCTTCGATCGCCTCCATGTCCGCGTCCGAGAAGCCGAAATGGTGGCCGATCTCGTGGATCAGCACGTGGCGTACCAGCCCGCCCAGGGTCTCACCCGACTCGCACCAGAAGTCGAGGAGCGGACGGCGGTAGAGAAAGATCATGTCGAGGTCGGAAGGGCTGTCCATGACGCTGCGCTCGGCCATGCTCACGCCGCGGTAGAGGCCCAAGAGGTCGAACGGGCTCTCGAGCGCCATCTCGCGCTCGGTCTCGGGGTCGGGGAACTCCTCGACCCGGATCACGACATCGGTGACGTGGCGCTTGAGCTTGTCGGGAATGCGCTTCAGGGCCACGCTGGCGATGGCCTCGATGTCGGCGAGGCTGGGGGCGCTGTCGTCGGCCGAGATCATGGCCCGACGATACCCCGGCCACGGGGCCGGAGCGCAAGCGCTACTTCGGCGCCATGCGGATCGAGCCGTCGAGGCGGACCACCTCGCCGTTCAGCATCATGTTCTCGCACATGTGCTTGACCAGTCCGGCGTACTCCTCGGCGGTGCCCAGGCGCTTGGGAAACGGGATGCTGGCGGCGAGCGCCTGTTGCACATTCTCGTCGAGCCCGTGCAGCATCGGCGTCTCGAAGATGCCGGGAGCGATGGTGAGCACGCGGATGCCGTGCTGGGCGAACTCGCGTGCGAGCGGCAGCGTCATGCCGACGACCCCGGCCTTCGACGCCGCGTAGGCGGGCTGGCCGATCTGGCCGTCGAAGGCGGCGACCGAGGCGGTGTTGATGATCACCCCGCGCTCGCCATCGCTGAGCGGCTCGAGCTCGATCATGTCGGCGGCCGCCAGGCGGAGCACGTTGAAGGTGCCGATGAGGTTGATCGCCACCACCTTGGTGAAGCGCTCGAGGGCGAGCGGGCCTTTGCGCCCCACCGCCTTGGCCGGGGTGCCGACGCCGGCGCAGTTGATCAGGATGCGCGCCGCGCCGTTGGCCTCGCGGGCCCGGGCGATGGCGGCAACGGTGCTGTCCTCGTCGGTGACGTCGCAGCCTATGGCGAGGCCGCCGATCTCGCCCGCCGTGGCCTCGGCGAGCTCGGTGTTGACGTCGAAGAGCGCCACCTTGGCGCCGGCTTGCGACAGCACCCGCGCCGTGCCCGCGCCGAGGCCCGAGGCGCCGCCGGTGACGATCGCCGATACCCCGTTGATATCCATGGTTCGCCTCCGAGTGAGAATTGGGTCGCGTCTTTAGCAGATCGCTCCCGGCTTGGCGAGCCCGTGATCGGGCGTGCGCTTGGCAGGGGCCCGCCGGTACCCCATATGGCGGCCATGGGCACCAAGGACCTCGCGCTCACGGAGGCCGACAAGCTCGCCGCCGACGAGGAGCTGGCGCGCGCGGGCTTCTGGCGCAAGCTCAGGCGGGTGATGGGCCGCATCCCCTTCGCCGAGGAGCTGGTGGCGGCCTATTACTGCGCCACCGACCGCCAAACGCCGGCCTACGTCAGGGCGGTGCTGATGGGGGCGATCGGCTACTTCATCGTGCCCACCGACATGATCCCCGACTTCATCGCCACCCTCGGCTTCACCGACGACGCCGCCGTGCTTACCCTCGCCATCGCCAGCGTCAGCCGCCACATCAAGCCCGAGCACGAGAGCAAGGCGCGGGCCTTTTTCGAGGCCGAGGCCGAAGGCGTGAAGCCGACGGGCGAGGATTAAGAGCCGGCTTTGCCCTCATCGCGCGCCGGCACCAGCGGCGGGTTGAGGCCGGTGCGCTGGACCACCGGCGGAAGCTCGGCCTTGCCGAGCCTGAGCTCGCGCAACGCGATGTAGAGGGTCGAGGCGACGATGATGGCGGCGCCCGCCACCGTCCAGCGGTCGGGGAGCTCGGCGAAAACCAGGAATCCCACCACGCCGGCGAACAGCAGGCGCATGTAATCGAAGGGCATTACGGCGGTGGCCTCGCCGAGTGCGAAGCCCCGCACCATGCAGGCATGGGCCGCGGCGCCCAGCGCCCCCACCAGCACCAGCAATACGAGCTCCGCCGCCGACGGCGCCCGCCACACCATGAGCGCCGGAACCAGGGTAACGGCGGTCGAGATGACGCCGAAGTAAAGCAGCAAGGTGAGCGGCCGGTCGGTGGCCGCCAGCTTCTTCACGAAGACGTTGACGACGGCGATGAGAAAGGCGCCGAGGAGCGCCACCAGGCTCGCCATCTCGAGCTCGGCGCCGGGCCGCAGCATCACCAGCACGCCCACGAAGCCCACCGCGGTCGCGCTCCAGCGCCGCAGGCGAACGGTCTCGCCCAGGAACAGCACCGCGAGGATGATGAGGAAGAGCTGGCGGGTGTAGGTGATGGCCACGGCGTCGGCGAGCTTGAGATGGGTGATGGCGTAGAAGCCGCAGAACATGGCCAGGGCGCCGATCGTGCCGCGCGCGAGATGCATCCCCGGACGCCGCGTCTTCAGCTCGGCGAGGCCGGCGCGGAGCACGAAGGGCAGCAGCACCACGAGCCCGAAGAAGGCCCGGAAGAAGGCGATCTGGAAGCTGTCGAGATGGCTGCCGAGCGCCTTGGCGGTGAGCGCCATGGTCGAGAAGAAGAGCGCGGCGGCAAGCACCCACAAGGCGCCGCGGAGGTTGGGGGCGAGTGCGTGGAAGCGGTGTTGGACCAGGTCGGGGCGGCTCGTGGGCATCCGCCCAATGTAGTGACGGGCGGCGGCCAAGGCCAGCGCCGGGGCTCTGGGGGCGGCGGCCGGCCGCGCCGCCGCTCTCGCGGGGATCGGCGCCAGCGGAGATGGGTTTCCGGTTGCCTTGGTCCATCCGCTCCCGGTCAACGGGGAAGCGTGACCTCCACGCGCAGTCCGCCCTCTGCCCGGTTGCTGAGCGCGATGTCGCCGCCGTGCGCCCGGACGATGGTGCGCGCCACGGTCAAGCCCAATCCGGTACCGCCGGTATCGCGGCTGCGCGATTCCTCGAGGCGTCGGAACGGTTTGAAGGCATCCTCGAGGAAGTCCTCGGGGATTCCCGGACCGTCGTCGTCGATCCGAACCTGGATGGCGTCGGCTTGGGCATCGAGCGAGATCCGAGCCCGCTTGCCATACTTCACCGCGTTCTCGATCAGGTTGGTGAAGGCGCGGCGAAGAGCCACGCGCCGGCACTCGTAGGGCAGCCGCCCCTCGGACTGAAACGCGACCTCATGACCGGCGTCCGCCATGTCGTCCGAGACGCTGTGCAGCAGGGTGAGGAAGTCGACGGTCTCGCGCGGCTCGCTCTTGGCCTCGTCGCGGGCGAAGCCCAGGGTCGAGGCGATCATCTTCTCCATCTCGTCGAGGTCGGCCAGCATCTTGTGGCGCTGCTCGTCGTCCTCGACGAACTCGGCGTGGAGGCGCAGGCGGGTGATCGGAGTCCTGAGATCGTGGGCGATCGCCGCCACCAGTTGGGTGCGGTCCTCGACGAAGCGGCGGATGCGGCGCTGCATCTCGTTGAAGGCCCGCGTCGCCTGCCGCACCTCGCGGGGGCCGGTCTCGGGCAGGCGTGGCGCGGTCACGTCCACGCCCAGCCGCTCGGCGGCGCGGGCAAAGGTGGCGAGCGGCGCCGTCATCCGTCGCACCGCCCAGACCGAAAGAGCAATGACGGCGATCACCATCACCGAGAGCGACAACACGACCCGCAACGACAGCAACTGGGTCGGGGCCTCGACGGGGGCCAGGAAATTGAGCCAGCTCGAGTCCGCGAGCTCGACCGAGGCCCGCATGTGTCCGGGCATGGCGACGCCCATCGACATGGCGCGCATGTGCTCGCGCATCATCGCCGGGCCCGGGGTCGCGGCCTCGCCGTAGGCGATGTGGACCCGACCGCCCCTTCGCGGGCCGAGGTGCGCGCGCAACATGTGCTCGGTGAGGTAGCCGCCGGCGCCGGCGCCGGCGCCGATGGCGCTGTCTCGGCTCCAGGCGACGCGCAGCGCGGGGTCGTTCACGGCCCTCAGGATTCGCGCCCGATTGTCCGGCGCCGCCTCTTCGACCAGGCGCGTGATGGTCGCCACGCGTTCGGCCATTCGCCGCGCCTCGAGAATCGCGTAAGCGTCCGCACCCTCGGTGTAGTGTACGGCCATGCTGGCGAGATGGGACAAGGTGAGCCCGACCACCAGCACCAGCACTGTGCGACCGGTGATGCTCTGGGGAAGCGGATTCCTCATCTCGCTTCCACCGCCGCCGTGAACAGGTATCCGCCGCCCCGCACCGTCTTGATGAGCTGGGGATCCTTGGGGTCGGTCTCGATCTTGCGGCGCAGGCGCCCGACCTGAACGTCGACGCTGCGGTCGAAGGGGGCGGCCGCCCGACCCCGCGATAAATCCAGCAGCTGATCGCGGCTCAGCACGCGCCGCGGATGCTCGACGAAGGCCAACAACAGGTCGAACTCGCCGCCGCTCAACTCGACGACCACGCCGTCAGGGGAGTCCAGCTTGCGCTGGGCCCGATCGAGTCGCCAGCCGGCGAAACGCAAGGTGACGTCGCCTCCGGCCGGCGCCTGGAGAGAGAGCTCCTGGGTGCGCCTCAGCACGGCCTTGATGCGGGCCACCAATTCGCGCGGATTGAACGGCTTGGGCAGATAGTCGTCGGCGCCCATCTCGATGCCGACGATGCGGTCGGTTTCCTCGCCCATCGCCGTCAACATGATGATCGGCATGCGCGAAACGGCGCGAAGCTCGCGGCACAAGATCAGCCCGTCGTCCCCTGGCAGCATCAGGTCGAGGATGACGAGGTCGATGCGCCAGTCCTTGAGCGCCTGCCGCATCTCCTGCCCGTCCCGAGCCGTGGTCACGCGATATCCGTGCTTGCCGAGAAAGCGCGTCAGCAGTTCCCGGAGCTGGCGATCGTCGTCGACCACCAGGAGATGGGCGGAGCTCTCGGTCGCCAAAGCGTTCATGACAAAGGAAATAATGCCTGCCCAAGGCCATCCGACGAGAAAATTGTAACCCAGTGTAACCGGAACGCGCCCAGTTACGTCCGGTTACCAAATTCCCCCACGCCGGACATCGACGGGTTGCGTGCCCGTGATTACCTCAAGGCCGTCAACGTCAACGAGTGGAGTAAGGATCATGAAACGGATTGGTAAGAGAGGGCTCGGCGCGATCGCGGCGGTCGGGGCGCTCGCCCTGGTGGCGATGCCGGGCCTGGCCAGTGCCCACGGCGGCGGGGGCCCAGCGGCGGCCGCGCTTCAGCCCGCCCACATGACTGAGGGCCAAAGCGGCGCACGGAGCGGCCAGCCCTGTCCGATGGGCACCGCGTACCAGGGCATGATGGGCCACGGAACGGGCCACGGAATGATGGGGCCCGGGATGATGGGGCCCGGAATGATGGGCACCGGTCACGGCATGGACCGCGGCCATGGCATGCGGGTGGTGCCGAGGGCGGACCTCTCGATCGACGACGTGCGCCATTTCTTCGAGGATCGCCTGGCCATGCACGGCAACAAGCGCCTCAAGGTCGGCGAGGTCACGGAGGCCGACGACGACAGCATCGTCGCCGACATCGTCACCTTGGAGGATTCGTTGGTCCAGCGCTTCAAGGTGGACCGCCATACCGGCCGGATGCAGCGGACCGAGTAGCGGGAGCGTGGCCGGGCCGAGGTCAGGCCGCAAATCCTACAACGCCCATCCTGTGACCGCGGGCTTCATATGGGCTGGCCACATAAGGACGTGCAACCCTCCGCCAAGCGGCATACAGGGCATACAAAGGATCATCCAATGCTCAACAGATCGTTGACCGCAGCTGCCCTGCTGGTGCTGGCAACGGCACCGGCTTTGGCTGCGGAAACCGTGGATCGCGAGACCCTGCGGGGGATAGTTGACCTCTACAAGACGGAGTTCGGTCAGACCTCCACGGGCCTGCGCCAGGTCCTTGATCCCGCTGAAATCCGTCCCGGCGGATGGACAAACAAGTGGGACGAAAAGGCGGAAAAGTCCGTCGCCGCCCATCGAGCTCGGATCATAAGGCCAGCGACCGTGGGTACCGAGGCGGTCTTGGTGATCCGCCCAAAGTCGTCGGCCGAAGACTTAAGCCCTGAGACCTTGCGGGACATCGTGGAGATGTACAAGACGCAGTTCAATCAGAGCACGACGGGAAAACCTCCGACCCGTGACCCTGCTGAAATCCGCCCCGGCGGATGGACGGACAAGTGGGACGAGAAGGCCCAAAGGTCCATCGATGCCCACCGGAATCAGATTCTGGGTCGCCCCGGAGGGCAAGTTTGATCGTGGCGCGCCCTGGCCGCCACAAGTGAGCGAACTGAAGTCGGACGGGCCGCCTTTTCGCCAAACAGGAGACGAGCGATGTGGGACAAGGCAAATCTGATGCTGGTCGGTGCCGGTAACGGCGGTGGGCCCTGGCACTGGGGCCATGGGGGCTGGGACTGGGCGATGGGATTTCACGGCCTGGTCTGGCTTCTGTTCCTGGTCCTGGTGGTGTTCGCCGTGGTCTTGCTGGTGCGCGCGGCGGCGCGCGGCACCGCGGGGGCGCCGGAGGCGGCGCGTGCAATCCCGCCCTGGCGTACCAGGCTCTCAGGGAAGAGGGCAAGGTGGGGCTGATGCTGCCTTGTAACGTGGTGGTCGAAGGGGTCGGTGCCGGACGCACGGAGGTGGCGGTGATCGACCCCGTGGCCGCGATGTTGGCCATCGACAACAGGCAATTGCTCGAGATCGCGCGCGAGGTCCGCAAACCTTTGAAAACGGCACTCTCGCGCCTCTAGCCGCGACCGTGCCGTCAAGGAGCCACGCCATGGAAGCACTTCTCTACTTCGCCCTCTGGGGAGGGCTCATCTTCCTGATGATGCGATTCGGCTGCGGCGCTCACCTCATGGGGCACGGCCACGGCAAGAGATCCGCGACCAGCGGTGGCGCTGACGAGGACCATCAGGAACTGCGCTGGGAAGCGCCCAAGAAGGCGGTCGACCCGGTGTGTCGCAAGACCGTGGCGACCGAGAGCGCCAAGCCCAGCGTCTTCGACGGAAACGTCCACTACTTCTGTTCGCACGACTGTCGCAAGCTGTTCGAGGCGGCGCCCGAGGTCTACCTCGGCGACGAGCATCGCGACGGGGCACGTCAACTGGAGCATTCCCATGTCTGAGAACAGCGCCACCATCTCCGCCGCCGAGTCGAGGGGAATCCCGCTCCCGGCCCGCACCGCGCCCCGGCTCCCGGTGCTTGCGCTGGGCGCGGGCCTGGGCTCGTTTCTGGCCATCACCTACATGTTGTGCGTTCTCTTCGACCTCTGGTTCCCGGAACAGGCCATGTACCAGACCTGGCTGCGCCTGCTGCCGGGCTTCACCTGGCTGAGCTGGCCGAGCTTCTTCCTGGGTCTGGTGGAGAGCTTTGCCTACGGCTGGTACGTCGCGCTGGTCTTCGCGCCCCTCTACAACTTCTTCGCCGCGCGGCTCCGCTGAGGGCGTCGCCGCGCCGCCGCTTGTCCACCGCTATCGAGAAAGGATTGGAGTGATGAGAGCAGCCGCAATTTTCGCGTTCGTCGCGGTGCTGGGCGCGGCCTCTCAGGCGCTGGCCGACGGCACCGTGTACGTGCCCATGGGAAGCGCCGGAAAGGTCATCGTCATAGACGCCGAGCGGGACCAGGTCGTCGGCACGATCTCGGGCACCGAGGAGGCCCACGGCCTGGCCGGAACGTCGGACGGCAAATACCTGATCGCGGGCAGCTTCGCCGAAACCGCGCACGGTGCCTCCGCGCTGCCGCCGAAGCCCAAGGGAATGTCCGAGGACGAGCACCGCGCCCACCACCAGGTGCCGGCCCAGGGAGCCGCGGCTTCGGAGGGCGGCGTGAGCTTCATCTCGCTGATCAGCACCGAGGATCGGGCGGTGACGCGCCGCATCGCCGTGCCGGGGGCGGTCCACCACACCGCCGTCACCCCGGACGGCCGTTACGCCATCGCCACCCATCCCAAGCGTGGCGGCATCAGCGTCGTCGATCTCTCCGCCTTCGAGGTCGTCAAGAGCGTGAAAACCGGGTCGGGCGCCAACTATGTCGTGGTGAGCGGCGACGGCGCGAGGGTCTACGTGAGCAACGGCGCCGCCGGCACGGTGAGCGAGATCGACGCCGACGACTGGACGCTGCGGCGCGACCTGCCGGCCGGCGTGACACCGGAGCACATGGTGCTGTCGCCGGACGACCGCGCGCTCTACGTCGCCAACGCCGACGCCGGCGTGGTGTCGGTGGTCTCGCTCGAGCTGGGCGAAGTGTCACGGACCTATTCGATCGGCGGCGAGCTGCACGGAATCGACATCTCCGAAGACGGCAAGACCCTGTTCGTGAGCGCCAAGGAGGCCAACAAGGTGGTGGCGATCGATCTCGGCCGGGGCGGAATGCGCGAGTTGGCGCTCGCGCCGGCGCCCTATCATCTGACCGCGGTCCGCGGCGCTGGCAAGCTCTACGTCTCGAGCGCGAGAGAGCCGAAGATCTGGGTGCTGGACCAGCAAAGCCTGCAGCTGCTGGGCGAGATTCCGATCGGCGGCAAGGGCCACCAGATGGTCGTCGTGAGCCGCTGACGCCGGGGCGGAAGCGGACTTGGCGGAGCTCGCCCCGGCGCCCGCATCCAAGAAGGGTTGTAACCATGTCGGACACGACAGAGCTCAGCCACCGACCCGTCGACATCCGCCACGGGTCGCGACGCGACTTCCTGTACGTGGTCACGGGCACGGCCGCCGCGGTGGGAACGGCGGCCGCCGTGTGGCCCTTGATCGACAGCATGAGCCCGGCGAGCGACGTGATGGCCCTGTCTTCGGTCGAGGTCGATCTCGATGCCATCGAGAAGGGGCAGAGGATCACGGTGCAGTGGCGGGGGCGGCCGCTGTTCATCGGTCACCGCACGGCGCGAGAGATCGCCGAGGCCAGGGCGGATAACACCGCACGGTTGCCCGATCCCGAGGCCGACGCGACGCGCGTCCAACGCCCCGAGTGGCTGATCGTGATCGGGATATGCACCCACCTGGGATGCGTGCCGCTGGGGCAGGGCCGAGGCGACCGCAGGGGCGATTGGCGGGGTTGGTTCTGCCCCTGCCATGGCTCCCACTACGATACCTCGGGGCGCATTCGCAAGGGCCCGGCGCCCAGCAACCTGGTGGTGCCCGAGTACCGCTTCCTCGACAATGGGATGGTTGGGATCGGTTGAGCGGTCGCGGGCCGTGGCGGCCGCGTCCCGTGGGCAGCGGCAAGCCGGCCCGGCGCCGCGGCTCTTCGTTGCCGTCGCCTTGCTCTACGGGATGATCAATCATAAAAGCTCGCCCCTTCCGGCGCGCGCTGGCGGAAGGGTGGGCTGCGATCACAGCGGAATGAGGGTCTGTGGGCCAGGGATCTGTGCAGCCCGAGCCGGGGAACAGGCCGTCACACCTTAGCCGGGAGGGGATGGCAATGACGAGAACGGAGGCCCTAGCCGCCAACCGGCGGCGCCTTGTCTTTTCGATCATTGCGATGTTCTCTCTTGGCGCCGCCGCGGGCACCGGCGGTACCCTCTATTGGGCCAGCCACAGCAAATTCTTCCAGAGATTTCATCGGGCCCGAAGAGTCGCGGCTCAGCGGGCACTGGCGAACCGCGTGGTGCCGCCCGAGGGCTACCAGACCAGGGTGTCGTTCGGCGATTCGATCGTCCGTCTGGTCGCCGCCGGAGCGATCTCGCCCGAGAAGTTCCGGCGGCTCTACGCGACGCGAGGAGGTCTCCCGAAGTGGATGGAGCGCCTGTTCGCCGAGCCATCGGCGGAACCGATCAAGCTTGGCTTCGACACCGCGCCCTACCTGCTCAATCTGCTTTGGCCCCTCGGCCTCTCCACCAAGACCCGGTTCAACGCCCTGAGCCCGCTCAATGGCGACAGCCTTGCCAACTTCGCCAGCACCGGCGGCTGGCGGCTCGGCGAGGCCGCCAACGGTTCGGTCTACTTCAACCGGGTCGACGCCATAGCGCTCGACGATGACCAGGAGACGGTCCTCTTGGCCGTGGCAAGGAACGTATTTCGTCCCTGCTGCGACAACTCGACCTTTTTCCAGGATTGCAACCACGGCTCGGCGCTGCTCGGCCTGCTCGAACTCGCCGTCTCCCAGGGGGCAACGGCGGACGGGCTCCGCAAGCTGGCGCTGGCCGCCAACGCCTTCTGGTATCCCGCCCAGTACCTGGAAATAGCCGTCTACTTCAAAGAGATCGAGGACAAGCCGTGGGAGGCGGTGGCGCCCGCGACCATACTCGGCAAGCCCATTTCGTCCCGCAGCGGATGGAGCGGCAACGTCCACGGCGCCTTGATCAAGGCGAAGCTGGTGCCCCAGGCGATGGCGAAGCGACAGGCCGGCTGCGGCGTTTGAGCCAGGTCCCTGCAAGTTGCAGCAGGATTCCACGACATCTCACGGGCGGCGAGAGGACCTCGCGCTCCGGCGCCCGGCGGACGACCCGACTGATCCAAGCCGGGCCTGCCACGGTGCCGCCCGGGCAGGGCTTGTCGGCGGGGTCGCGGGTCGGGGATAATTCCGGGCCGCGCGCACGTCCGCCCAGCGCGCGCACCGCCTCGCGACCGCAGGGCATGGAGGGAGCCGTGGAGCAGCCGATCTGGCAGCCGTCCGCCGAGCGCATCGAGCGCTCGAACGTCACCGCGTTCGTGAGAGCGGTGGAGCAGGACTGGGGCCCGCGCCTCGGCGATTTCGGCGCCCTTTACGAGTGGTCGGTGGCCGAGCCGGAGAAATTCTGGCACAGCCTCTGGGACTTCGCCGGCGTCATCGCCGAGACCCGGGGCAAGCTCGTGGTCGAGGACATGGACAGGCTGCCGGAGGCCCGGTTCTTCCCCAACGCCCGGCTCAATTACGCCGAGAACCTGCTGCGCCGGCGCGACCATGGCACGGCCATGGTGTTCTGGGGCGAGGACCAGGTGCGCCGGCGGCTCACCTGGGCCGAGCTCTACGACCTGGTCTCGCGACTCCGCCAAGCGCTCGATGCCGCAGGCATCAAGAAGGGCGACCGGGTCGCCGGCTTCATGCCCAACCTGCCCGAGACCATGGCGGTGATGCTGGCGACGGCGAGCCTCGGGGCGATCTGGTCGTCTTGCTCGCCCGATTTCGGGGTCCAGGGCGTGCTCGACCGCTTCGGCCAGATCGAGCCCAAGATCCTGTTCACCGCGGACGGCTACTACTACAACGGCAAAAGCCACGACTCGCTGGCCAAGGTGCGCGAGGCGCTGGCCCGGCTGCCGAGCGTCGCGAAGGTGGTGGTGGCCTCCTACACCCGCGACGAGCCGCCGCTCGACGGGCTCGGGAGCGCCCTCGCCCTCGACGACTTCATCGCCCCATTCGAGGCCCGGGACATCGATTTCGCCCAACTGCCCTTCAACCACCCGCTCTTCATCCTCTATTCCTCGGGCACCACCGGGGCGCCCAAATGCATCGTCCACGGCGCCGGCGGCACCCTGTTGCAGCACCTCAAGGAGCAGCGCCTGCACGCCGACCTTAAAGCAGGCGAGCGCCTCTTCTACTTCACCACCTGCGGCTGGATGATGTGGAACTGGCTGGCCTCGGGCCTCGCCTCCGAGGCCACGCTGCTGTTGTACGACGGCGCCCCGTTCCACCCCGACGGCAACGTCCTCTTCGATTTCGCCGAGGCCGAGCGCATGAGCGTGTTCGGCACCTCGGCCAAATTCATCGACGCCATCGCCAAGGCCGGACTCGAGCCGCGCGCGAGCCACGACCTCTCTTCGCTGCGAACGATGCTGTCGACGGGCTCGCCGCTGGCGCCCCAGGGCTTCGACTACGTCTACGAAAAGGTCAAGCCGGACCTCCACCTGGCCTCGATGTCGGGCGGCACCGACCTCATCGGCTGCTTCGTCGGCGGCAACCCGATCGGTCCGGTGTGGCGGGGCGAGATCCAGGCCCGGGCGCTGGCCATGAAGGTCGAGGTCTACGACGACCAGGGCCGCCCGATCCAGGGCGAGCCCGGCGAGCTGGTGTGCTCGAACGCCTTCCCCTCGATGCCCATCGGCTTCTGGAACGACCCCGAGAAGGCGAAATACAAGGCCGCCTACTTCGAGCACTACCCCGGGGTCTGGCGCCACGGCGACTGGGTCGAGCTCACCGGGCACGGCGGCATGGTGATCTACGGCCGCTCCGACGCAACCCTCAATCCGGGCGGGGTGCGCATCGGCACCGCCGAGATCTACCGCCAGGTCGAGCAGCTCGACGAGGTCCTCGAGGGCCTGGTCATCGGCCAGCAGTGGGACAACGACACCCGGGTGGTGCTGTTCGTATGCCTGCGCCAGGGGGTGACGCTCGACGAGGCGTTGGCGGCCAGGATCCGCAAGCGGATCCGCGACAACACCAGCCCCCGCCACGTCCCGGCCAAGGTGATCCAGGTCGCCGATATCCCGCGCACCGTCAACGGCAAGATCACCGAGCTCGCGGTGCGCGACGTGATCCACGGGCGCCCGGTCAAGAACCGCGAGGCGCTGGCCAACCCCGAGGCCCTCGAGCTCTACAAGGACATGCCCGAGCTCAGGACCTGAGGCGGTGATCGCTCGGCCAAACCGGGTGCCGGCCGGCCCGCGTCAACCAATTCTTAAGCATTGGCGGGCGACGGTGGTGGCGGCGCGAATCAACGGCCATGGGCAGGGCGGAGCGCGGCGATGGGCGATCCCCGCAGGGAGCGAGGCAAGGCGCGATTGCGGCTCGCGGCGTGGCGCCGGCCGGTGCCCTTGGCGCGGCGCGACCTGGCCGTGGTCGCGGCGCGTTTCGATTGTCGGGCGCGGCACAGCCCCTGGCAGGGCTTCGGCTCGGTGGGGGGCACGGAGACCTGGCGCCTGGTCCTGTTCACCGCCTGGCGCGACCGCCCGCCCTTGACCGTGACCCGGTTCGACGACGGCAGCTTCGAGCTTGCCGCCACCGGCGGCCGCGTGCTGCGCCGAGAGCGCTCGATCGGGCCGTTGCTCGCCGCCCTCGCCTAGGGCGAGGCCTCAATAGCAGGTCAGGCCGCCGTCGATTACGAGCTCGGCGCCGGTGACGTAGCGCGATTCGTCCGAGGCCAGGTAGACCACCCCGTGGGCCACGTCTTCCGCGCTGCCGAAGACGCCCAGGGGGATGCGCCCGCGATAGGCCGCGCGGGCGGCCTCGAGATCGTCGCCGCCGGCGGATCGCAGGACGCCCTCGATCATCGCGGTCTCGATCAGGCCGGGGTGGATCGAGTTGCAGCGGATGGGATCGCCCTGCTGGGCGCAGTAGACCGCCACCGACTTGGTGATCTGCCGCACCCCCGCCTTGCCGGCGCCATAGGCCGCGAGCATCGGCGTGCCGAGGATGCCGGCGACCGAGGAGATGTTGACGATCGAGCCGCCGCCGCTCGCGCGCAGCGCCGGGATCGCCGTCTTGCAGCCCAGGAAGGTGCCCTCGAGATTGACCTGGTTGATGCGGCGGAACTCCTCGAGGGTGGCGCGCTCCGGATCCTGCGCGGTGGGCTCGCCGAGGATGCCGGCGACGTTGACCAGCACGTCGAGCCGCCCGAACGCCGCCACCGTCTCCTCGACGGCGCGCCGCCAGGCTCCCTCGTCGCGGACGTCGTGGCTGACAAACCGCGCCCCGCCGCCGAGCTCCGAGGCCACCCGAGGGCCGCCTTGCGTGTCGCGGTCGCTCACCACCACCCGCGCCCCCTCGGCCGCCAGCCGCAGCGCGCTGGCCCGGCCGATGCCCGAGGCGCCGCCCGTGACCAGCGCCACCTTGTCCTCAACCCGTCCCATGATGCGATCCCTTGTTGCTCGCCCGCCGGCTGGTCAGGCGCGGGCGATTTTGTCACACTGGCGCCGCCGCGACAGGGCTCCTGATGTGATGCGCGCAAGAGGTGACCACGACTATCGGCCCTCGGACGAGCAGCTCAAGCTGTTCCCGGAGGTCTCGGGCAACGCCATCAACGGCCGCGGCGAGCCCGCGCGGCGCCGGCCCACGCCGCTCTACTGGCGCCAGCCCTCGACCATCCCCCACGGCGCCCTGCAGACCTACATGGTCGATCGCTTCAAGGCCGTGCCCGAGTTCGCGGGGGTCTACGCGCGACCCGGCGCGCGGGGGCCGCGCCGCCTCGCGCCGGTGGCCGAGGCGCGCATCCAGAAGACGCCCGCGGAGTGGGCGGCCGAGGTCAAGGCCTTCGCCCTCGGGCACGAGGCCGACCTGGTGGGCATCGCCCGGCTCGACCCGGCCTGGGTCTACGACGACCGCGAGGTCGCCGAGCCCTGGGTGGTGGTGCTGGGACTCGCCATGGATCATGCCCGCCTCGCCACCGCGCCGGCGAGCGCCGACAACACCGCCTCCCAGCTCGAGGTTGCCGATCAGTACAACCGCGGCGACCGCGCCGCCAAGGCGCTCGCCGGATGGATCCGCGGCCAGGGCTGGAACGCGGACAGCCATGCCGGGCCCTGGGCCGGTTCGTTGACGCTGATCCCGCCGGCCCTCGCCTGCGGTTTCGGCGAGCTCGGCAAGCACGGCTCGATCATCAACCGGCGCTACGGTTCCTCGTTCCGCCTCGCCGGCGTCAGCACCGACCTCCCCCTCGTGGCCGACGCGCCCGAGAGCTTCGGCGCCGACGACTTCTGCGCCTCGTGCCGGGTCTGCGCCGAGGCCTGCCCGCCCGACGCTATCTTCGCGCAAAAGCAGACCGTGCGCGGCGAGCTCAAGTGGTACGTCGACTTCGACAAGTGCATCCCCTACTTCAACGACACCTTCGGCTGCGGCATCTGCATCGCGGTCTGCCCCTGGAGCCGGCCCGGGGTGGCGCCCAGGCTGGCGGAGAAGCTCCTCGGCCGCCGCGTGCGGTTGGCGAGGGACGAGCGGTCAGCTCTCAGCTCTCAGCCGGACCAAAGCCGATCGCTGAAAGCTGACGGCTGAGGGCTTAGGTTTCGCCGCCCCCGCCGTAGAGCGCGTAGAGCACGCTGGGCTCCGACTGGGCGTGGCCCTGGGCCACCATGAGGCGGTAGATCTGCACCGCCGCCGCCGTCATCGGCATCGGCGCGGCCGAGTCGCGGCCCAACTCGAGCGCCGTCTCGACGTCCTTGAGCAGGGTGGTGACGTGGCCCAGGGGTTGGGCCGCGCCCTCGAGCATGCGCGGCACGAAGATCTGGAAGGGGAGCGAGTCGGCGAAGCCGCCCTTCAAGCACTCGGGGAGCTTGGCGGCGTCGATGCCGGCGTTGGTGGCAAGCCGCACCGCTTCGGCGTGCACCACCATGGCGCAGCCGGCGATGACCTGGTTCACGAGCTTGGTGATTTGGCCGGCGCCCACCGGCCCCATCAGGGTGAAGCGTTGGGCGGTGTGGGCGACGATCGCGCGCACGCGCTCGAAGTCGTGCGCCTCGCCGCCCGCCATGATCGCGAGCGTCCCCGCTTCGGCGCCCGCCACGCCGCCCGAGACCGGGGCGTCGATCCAGCCCATGCCGTTCTCCGATCTGAGCCGGACCGCGATCTCGCGCGCCGCATCGGGGCGGATGCTGGAGTGGTCGACGAAGAGCTTGCCGGCGCCGTCGGCGGCGCTCACGCCGTGCCCGCCGAACACCACCGCCTCGACCGCGGGGGCGTCGGTGAGGCAGGCGAAGACGACCTCGCTGGCTTCGGCCACCGCCTGGGGCGAGTCGGCCTCGGCCGCGCCAGCTTCGAGCGCGGGCCGGATCTTCTCGCGGCTCCGGTTCCACACCGTGACCGGGTAGCCCGCGGCCACCAGCCGCAGGGTCATCGGCAGGCCCATCAGGCCGAGGCCGAGGTAACCGAGCCGGGGCTTCGTTTCCGCCATCTCTCAGAGCTCCCGTTTCCACTCCACACTTCCGGCATGGGTGACGGCGCCGAGGTTGGCGGAGCAGCTCAGCCGGCGGCGCGAGCGTGGTTGGCCCGGCCCGCCGCCTTAGGCGACTTTGTCGCGCACGCGCTCGACCGGGAAGCGGATCTTCACCGTGGTGCCGACCCCGGGTTCGCTCTCGAGCTCCAGCTCGCCGCCGTGCAGTTCGACGAGGGATTTGGCCAATGGCAGGCCAAGCCCGGTACCCTCGTATTTTCGATTGAGATCGCTGTCTATCTGCTGGAATGGGGCGAAAGCGTTGGGAATGTCTTCGCGCGCGATGCCGATGCCCGTGTCAGCAACCTGGAGCACATAGCCGTCATCCGGGCGGAACCATGTTTTGATCGTGACCTTGCCGCCAGCCGGCGTGAACTTGACCGCGTTGGACAGGAGGTTGATCAGGATCTGCTTGAGCTTGCGTTCGTCGGCGTACAGCGGCGGGAGGCCGTCCGCGATCTCCGATTTCAGGCTCACACCGGCCTTCTTGGCGCGCTCCTTTATCAAGTGCAGGCAGGACCCGACGGCCTTGGAAACATCAATGGCTTCCTCATGGAGCTCGTCCTTGCCCACCTCGATCTTCGAGAGGTCCAGAATATCGTTGATGAGTGCGAGCAGGTGCTCACCGGACTGGTTGATGTCCTTTACGTACTCAAGGTACTTCGGGCTGCCGATAGGCCCAAACATTTGTCCACGGATCATATCCGAGAAGCCGATGATGGCGTTGAGCGGCGTACGGAGTTCATGGCTCATGTTGGCAAGGAACTCGGACTTGGCTCGGTTGGCGAGTTCCGCTTGCCCCTTGGCGGCCAGCACCTCTTCCTCCGCTTCCTTGCGCTCGGTGATGTCGCGGATGATCCCGGTGAACATGCGCTGGCCAGCGATCCTCATCTCGTTGATGACCATATCCATGGGGAAGGTGGTGCCATCCTTTCGCAGGCCCATGTAATCTCGCCTCGCGCCGATAGCGGATGAAGCGCCGGTTCCGCGATAACGGATGACGTAGCCATCGTGGTCGCGTGCGTACTCGTCAGGCATCAGCATCTTGACGTTCCGCCCGATCACATCTCCGGCGCTATGGCCGAATATTCTTTCGGCGCCGTGGCTGAACAATTGAACGATTCCCGCCTGGTTGATCGTGATGATCGCATCGGCAACGGACTCGAAGATCGCTCGCAGCCTCTGCTCGCTTCGCATCGCCGCTGCTTCGGCATGCTTGCGCTCCTCAGCCTCGGAATTAATCCGGTCGAGTACGTGGTTATACTCAGTCGCAACCTGACCGATCTCAGTATGAGGCTCAATTGGAACCCGGCTTGAGAAATCGTTCCTTCGACGCTGGCCCTCCATTGCGCCAAGAAGTTCGAGCAGCTCATTAGTTGCGCGGTGTTCGGACACGTTTAGGCCGATCATTTCATTTGCTGCGGTAACTCGCAGTGGAAACACTCGATCGACAAGCCACAGAAGAACAAAACTCAGCCCGAAAGCCCACAGAAAGGCGGTGCCCACGCCTGTAGCCTGAACAACAAACTGGTCCCAACGACCTAACCCCGTTTCCCATGACGCAGGATTACCAAAGATGGCGACAGCGAGGGTTCCCCAAATGCCTCCGCAGCAGTGAACGGGTACCGCACCAATCGCGTCGTCAATTTTCAGTCTTTCCAAAAGCAACGCTGCGCCAAAACAGATCCCGCCCGAGATAGCTCCGATGCTTACCGCGGCCAGCGGCGTCATGATGTTGGCCGAGGCAGTGATGCCGACGAGTCCGGCTAGGCTACCGTTCATGACGATTGGTATGTCGGTCCGATTAAGAAATGTCCAGCAGATCACGAGTGCCGCGATGCCACCGAACGCGCCGGCCAATATTGTATTGACGAAGATCATAGGAATTTCGTCAACGAAAGCGTGCGTACTGCCCCCATTGAAACCAAGCCAACCAAACCACAACAGAAAAACGCCTACCGTGGCCATCGGTATATTGTGGCCCACTATAGGCGGTTTGGCGGGGTCGAAACGACCGATCCGCGGCCCAATGATGATGATGGCAGCCACTGCAACCCAACCACCGACCGAGTGGACAACCGTCGAACCCGCAAAATCAATGAAGCCGCGGGCTGCTAACCATCCAGTGGGCGAACCCGTATCAATTCCGCCCCAGGCCCAGTGGCCTAAGAACGGATAAATCAGCCCTGATACGATCACTGCGACAATCATATATCCGGCGAACTTCATCCGTTCGGCCACTGCGCCCGATATAATCGTGACAGCTGTGCCGCAGAAAACCAGTTGGAAGATAAAGAATGAAATCTTCCAGGGATCATGGATGCCATTAAGGAAAAATCCTGTCGTCCCGGCAAGCCCTCTGTAACTTGTGCCAAACATAATGGCAAACCCGAACATCCAAAAAATAGCCGATGAGATACAGAAATCGACGAAGTTCTTGGCAGCGACGTTAATGCTGTTCTTGGTGCGAACCAGTCCACTCTCGAGAGAACAAAACCCTGCTTGCATCAGCATGACCAATGCGGCGCAAAGCAGCAACCAAACGATGTCCAGAATGTGTTCGGTTGAGGGCATCACTCATCAACCTCCATCTCACTCGATTTGCGCGGCTTAAGGATTTCGGGGCGAGCGACGCAACTTGGCGCTACCGTCGTTATTTGTATGTGCTTAACCTTGAGCGCCTGCGCCGCATTTTTCAGGTCCTCCCTGGCCCAGGCCTGGTAATCCGCGGCCAGCGCCGCTATCCGGGCCTCGGCATCTTGAATTAGCCTCTCGATGTCGGGCTCGACGCCCGGATTGCCCGAGGTGTCATCAATCGTTCGCGTCGCTATCTACGCTTGTTCCCGCTTCTGGTTGCCCAGGTCGCCGGCAACGTCGCCGAGCGAGGCACGATCGTCCTGATCAGGTTGTAGTGTCGGCCTGGCGTGGTCATTTGGACGTCCCAACTAGAATCTCGGACCCTGCTTTCCTGAAGTTGGCGTGAGCGAGTCGAGAGTGAGCAACGTTTGGCCACATTGTCCCGTGTTCGGCCGCTCCCCCGAACCTCGGGCAGAGCGGTCACGGTTCGCAGTTCGTCCCCACCTCTATCAACAAGGTGCTAACGAATTGTTAAGCATTGTCACCAAGCGCCCCGCCGCACGCGCTTGGCCGGCACCGTCACCGCCGAAACGGCGAGCAGTGCCTCGGTCGATTTCTTTTGCGGCGGCGGCGGGCGGTGTTGAGCCACAGCAATGACCGTTACCGGCTATTGCACGAGCGGGCATCGGCGGATCGTGTACTCCACCCGCTGCATCCGCATCTATGGGTGCACGACCCAGGCCGATGTAGCCCAGCCTCGGTCTTTCCTCGGCCATCGGCTAGCTCTCCCGTTTCCACTCCACATTGCCGGCATGGGTGACGGCGCCGAGGTTGGCCGGGCCGACGCAGGCCGCGTACTTGGCCAGCGCCCCCGAATGGTAGCCGTGGTCGTGGGGCGTCCAACGCCGGCGGCGGCGCTCGAGCTCGTCGTCGGCGACCGCCAGCTCGATGGTGGCGGCGCGGGCGTCGATGCGCACCCGGTCGCCGTCCTCGACCAGGGCGATGGCGCCGCCCGCCGCGGCCTCGGGCGAGGCGTAGCCGATGCACATGCCCCGGGTCGCGCCCGAGAAGCGCCCGTCGGTGAGGAGCGCCACCTTCTCGCCCATGCCCTGGCCGTAGATCAGCGCCGTGACGCCCAGCATCTCGCGCATGCCGGGGCCGCCCTTCGGCCCCTCGTTGCGGATGATGATGACGCTGCCTTCCGCGTAGGCGCGCTGGCGCACCGCCTGGACGCAGGACTCCTCGTCCTCGAAGACCAGCGCCGGGCCCTCGAAGGCGAGGCTCTCGAGCCCCGCCACCTTGATCAGGGCGCCGTCGGGGCAGAGGTTGCCCTTGAGCACCACCAGGCCGCCGCTGGGCAGGATCGCATCGCTCGCCTCGCGAAAGACCTCGCCATCCGCCGCCGGTGCGCGGGCCACCTTCTCGTCGAGCCGCTCGCCGGTAACGCTCAAGGCGTCGCCGTGGAGGTAGCCGCCGTCCAAGAGCGCCTTCAGGACCACGTCGACGCCGCCCACCTCGTGGGCGTCCTTGGCGAGATAGCGGCCGCCCGGCGACAGGTTGGCGATCAGCGGGGTGCGCCGGAAGACTTGGGCCACCTCGTCGAGGCCGAAGCGGATGCCGGCCTCGTTGGCGATCGCCGGCAGGTGGAGGGCGGCGTTGGTGGAGCCGCCGGTGGCCGCGACCACGGCGCAGGCGTTCTCAAGGCTGTCGCGCGTCACCAGGTCGCGGGGCAGCGGTCCGCCATCTTCGAGGATGGCCATCACGGTCTCGCCCGAGCGCCGCGCCAGGGCCAGTCGTTCGGCGTAGACGGCCGGGATCATGGCGCTGCCGGGGAGAGCCAGGCCCAGGGTTTCCGAGACCATGGCCATGGTGTTGGCGGTGAACTGGCCGGGGCAGGAGCCGATCGAGGTCACCGCCGCGCGCTCGATCTGGTCGAGCTCGGCCTCGTCCATCTTGCCCGCGATCACCGCGCCCACGCCCTCGTAGGTGGTGAGCGCGCTCACCGCCTCGCCGCCGCGCACGCCGGGCAGCATGGCGCCCCCGTACATGAACACCGAGGGCGCGTTGCAGCGCACCATCGCCATCATGATCGCCGGCAGGGTCTTGTCGCAGCCGCCGAAGCCGACCAGGCCGTCGTAGGCGTGGGCGCGCATCACCGCCTCGATGCTGTCGGCGATGAGCTCGCGCGAGAGCAGGCTGAACTTCATGCCCTGGTGGTTCATCGACAGGCCATCCGACACCGAGATGGTGGTGAACTCGCGCGCCGTGCCGCCCGCCGCCTCGACCCCCGTCTTGGCCGCGGCGGCCTGGGGACCGAGCGTCATCGAGCAGGGCGTGACCTCGCCGTGGGTGCTGACGACGCCGATGAAGGGGCGGGCGATGGCGTCGTCGTCGAGCCCCATGGCGCGCAGGAAGGTACGGTGCGGCGCCCGGTCGAGGCCGTCCGTGGTGATGCGCGATCTCAAGGGCTGGCGCGATTTGCCCCTCGTCATGGCTCCTCCCCGATGCTGCCGTACAGTGCCGTGCGGTGCGGCAGAGCTTAAGTTCGAAGCCCAAGCCGGGGCAAGCCGGACCGCGAGCTCAGTTATCCCCTGGCACCGGCGGGGAATATATCTGTTAGAGTAAGCCCAGGTTGGCGGAACCACCGCTACATGGGAAAGCTGGGTCGACCAGAGCCCGGCCAGGAAAACACAGGGAGATTCGCATGAGAAAAGGGATTGGGGCGCTAGCTATATCGATCGCCCTCGCCGTAGGCGCGGCGCTCTCCGCGTCCACCGCCGCGGCCGAAACCGTAACGCTCAGGATGGCCAACTGGTTGCCGCCGGTCCATCACCTCTACAAGAGCATGGAAGAATGGATCGCCGAGGTCGACAAGGCCTCGGGCGGCACGCTCAAGATCAATCTCGACAAGGCGCCGCTGGCCAAGCCGCCGGGTCAGTACGACCTCGCCAAGAACGGCGTGGCCGACCTCGCCTACCACGTGCTCGCCTATACCCCGGGGCGCTTCACCATCGCCCGCGGCTCCGAGCTCCCGTTCCTCTCGCCGAGCGCCGAGGTGGGCAGCGCGGCGCTGTGGGACTGGTACATGCGCAACGTCGGCACCAAGGAGTTCGACGACATTAAGCTCGTCACCCTGTGGATCCACGGTCCCGGACTGGTGCACACCAAGAAAGAGATCACGACGCTCGAGGACCTGGTGGGCGTCAAGCTGCGCGTGGGCGGCGGCGGCGTCGCCATGTCCAAGGCCCTGGGCGCGGTGCCGGTGGCGATGTCGGCGACCAAGGCCCACGAGTCCCTCCAGCGCGGCACCACCGACGGGGCGCTCTTTCCCTGGGAGGCGATCTTCGGCTTCAAGCTCACCAAGCTCGTCAAGTACCACCTCGAGATCCCGGGCGGCCTTTACGCCACCCCCTTCGCGCTGATCATGAACAAGGCCAAGTACGAAAGCCTGTCGGCCGAGCACCGGGCGGTGATCGACAACGTGGGCGGCGCTTTCGGGGCCGCGTTCGTCGGCAAGCGTTGGGACGAGGCCGACGACAAGGGGCGCGGCGTGGCGCGCGACAACGGCAACGTCATCCAGACCATCGCCGACGCCGAGCTCGAGCGCTGGAGGGACAAGATCTCGTTCATGAACGGAGACTGGATCAAGAAGGCCAACGACGCGGGCTACGACGGCAAGGCCCTGCTCTCCGACCTGCGCGCGACCATGAACAAATTCGCCGGCATGTAGCCATCAACCTCCGCGCGCCGTGGCGCTCGATCGCATCGACGCTCTCGCCGGGCGGGCCACGTTGTGGCTCGTCCGCGCGGGGGCGTTCGTGCTCGCCCTGATGATGCTGATGACGTTCTTCGACGTCATCGGCCGCTACTTCCTCAACCAGCCGATCGTCGGCACGGTCGACATGACCGAGCTCTACATGGGGCTGATCGTGTTTCTCGGCATCGGCGCCACGACGCTCAAGCGCGGCCACATCAGCGTCGACATCGTGGTCTCGCGCTTGGGCCCCAGGGCGCGGCTCCTGTCGGACCTCTTTGCCCAGGCCTTGTGCGCTGTCCTCGCCGGGCTGATCTGCTGGCAGCTCTGGGTCGTGGCCCAGGACAGCTTCGCCAACCACATCGTCACCCGGGTGTGGGAGACGCCGGTCTATCCGGTGGCCTACGCGATGGCGGCGGCCAGCGTGCTGATGGTGGTGGCGCTGCTTATACAGGTGGTTCAGTCGCTGGTGGCGCTCACCGGCGGCCGCGAGACCTGACCCTCCAACCGCCCTCGCTCCCACCCTCAACCAACGCCGCGCCGACCATGGAACCGATCACCATCGGCATCCTGTCCATCGTTGGGATGTTCGTGCTGATGGTGGCGGGGGTGCCGATCGGCTTCGCCATGGGGGCGGCCGCGGTGGCCGGCACGGCGTTCATCATCGGCACCGGCCCGACCCTCGCGCTCTTGGGCCAGACCGCCTACGAGACCGCCGTCACCTATGACCTCAGCATCGTCCCGCTGTTTGTCCTGATGGGCTACTTCGCCTCCAACTCGGGCCTCAGCGAGGACCTCTATCGGGCCTGCAACACCTGGCTCGGCCACCGCCGCGGCGGCCTGGCGCTGGCCACCATCGGCGGCTGCGGCGCCTTCGCCGCGATCTGCGGCTCGAGCCTGGCCACCGCGGCGACCATGAGCGAGGTCGCCATGCCCGAGATGCGCCGCTACGGCTACGACGACCGCCTGGCCACCGGCTGCATCGCCGCCGGCGGCACCATCGGCATCCTGATCCCGCCCAGCGTTATCCTGGCGCTCTACGGCATCCTCACCCAAACCAACATCGGGCACTTGTTCCTGGCCGGCATCCTGCCCGGCCTCCTCACCGTGCTCGGCTTCATGATCACGATCTCGATCATCACCCGGATCAACCCCGAGCTCGGGCCGCGCGGGCCCCGGACCACGGCGCGGCAGAAGCTCTACGCCTTCACGGACGTGTGGGGCATGGTGGTGCTCTTCACCCTGGTCATCGGCGGCATCTACCTCGGCGTGCTCACGCCCACCGAGGCGGCGGGGGTGGGCGCCACCGGCGCTCTCCTGCTCGCAGTCTTGCGGCGGCGCATGAGCTGGACGGTGCTGATGACCTGCCTGACGGACACGGTGCGCACCACCGCCATGCTGTTCACCATCCTGATCGGCGCCATCCTGGTCAACAACCTGCTGATCTTGAGCAATGTCGCGGGCGCGCTCTCGGACTGGGTCGGCGGCCTGGCGCTGGCGCCGATGACGGTGATGGTGGTGATCCTCGCGATCTACCTGGTGATGGGCTGCGTCCTCGATGCGCTCGCCATGATCATCCTCACCATCCCGATCTTCTTTCCCATCGTGCTGAGCCTGGGCTTCGACCCGATCTGGTTCGGCGTCGTGGTAGTGATGGTGGTCGAGCTCGGGCTCATCACCCCGCCGGTGGGCATGAACGTGTTCGTCATCAAGGGCATGACCCGGGACGTGACCCTGGGCGATATCTACCTCGGCGTGCTGCCCTTCTGCGTGGCCCAGATTCTGCTCATCGCGCTGATCGTGACCTTCCCCGCGATCGCCATCTGGCTGCCCGGCACCATGGGGCTGTGAGGCTCATGCCCCGGCCTCAGCGCCCCCGACCTCAGCGCCCCGCCAGCGCGTCGCGCTCGGCGAGCACGGCGTAGACCGCGCGCCACAAGGTCAGGCCGTCGCCGAGCCCGGTCGGGCCCAACTCGACGTGGGCCAGGCTGTCGACCAGGAAAAGCTCGGTGCGCTCGGGCGCCGCCGCCGCGGCCAGCGCCAGGCTCTCCGAGTAGGGGATGATGGCGTCGTCGCGCCCGTGCACCACGATGAGCCGGGGCCCAAGCCGCGAGAGGTCGCGGCGCTCGAGGTCGAGCCCCGCCAGGTCGCGCCGCACCCCGGCCGGCAGGCTTTCGATGAGCGCCGCCACCCGATCGGGCTCGCGGTTGGCGAGCAGGGCGTGCACCGCCCGTCCCTCGGGCCCGAGCGCGGCCACCAGGTCGTCGATGTCGGCCTCGAGGTCGCGCATCTTGCGCGCCGCCATGGCCTCGAGCAGGGCGCGGTCGCGCCCGTCCTCGAGGCGCGCCGCGTTGCCCTTGACGAACACCCACTTGCCGTAGGCATTGGGCTCGCGGTAGCGCCAGGCATCGCCCGGGCGCTCGCGGTAATAGCCGGTGGTGAAGAAGGTCACCACGGCCGCGATGTCGTGGTAGCCGCCGACCGCCACGACGAAGGCGAGGCGGCGTCCGGCCTCCGCTTCGAGCGCGGCCAGGAGCGCCGGCCCCACGGCGTAGGAGATGGCGACCAGCCCGACCGGCGCGCCGCCGCGCTCGCCGGCCAGGAACTGAATGGCGTCGGCGATGTCGCGGGCGTCCTCGGGCGCCACCTTCTGCTCTTTGAGCCGCGGCATGTCTGGGACCAGCACGGTAAAGCCGGCGCGCGAGAGCGTCGCCGCGAAGGCCACCAGGCGCTTGTCGTCCTTGCCCTCGGGCGTCACCCCCGGCACCAGCACCAGCGCCGCGGGGCTTTCCCCGCCCGGCCGGTAGAGGTCGCCCAAGCGCTCGCGGCCCTCGACCCGGTACGCGATCGGGCTGCGCCGGGGCTCGGGCCGGGCGCGCTTGAGGCGGCTCGGGCCCGCGCCCGCCGCGAGGTCGGCGAGGACCTCGAAGGCCTCCAGCGCCCGGGGCGGCGAGCAGGCGACGAGGGCCAGAGCCACGAGGACGGCCAGCGCGCGGGTCCCTGCCGCTCTCATCCCGCGCCGTCCTAGTCGGTGATGCGTTCGGCGATGCGCGCCCGCACCTCGTCGGGGATGACGAGGGCCTTGCGCCGTTCGAGGTCGAGCAAGCACGACAGCACCTCGAAGGTCGCCGTGACCTCGCCGCTCTCGAGGTCGGTGAAGCGGTGGACGAAGCGGAAGGTCTTGTTGCCGACCTCGCGGAAGCCGGTGGTGATCGCCACCACGTCGCCGGCGAAAAGTTGGCGCCTGAGGCCGAGGTGGTGCTCGAGCGCGGTCGAGCCCCAGCGCCGCTCTTCGAGTACGGCGCGGCCGAGCCCGAGCTGGAACAGCACGTGGGCGGCACAGTCCGAGGCGCGGGCGGCGTAGAAGCGGGGACTCATGTGGCCGAAGGCATCGCACTCCCAGGGGTCGACGGCGCCGTGGCCGCTCTCGAAGGGGACGCCCCTATCCGGGCCCGAGCGCGGCGGCGGCTCGAGCGCGGGCACCGGGTCCAGCGCCGTCGCCGAGACCATCGCCTCGGCCCGGGCTCGGGTGCGCTTGGGCCAGGGCGCCGCCGCGCCGCTCTCCAAGTCCACGCAGAGCTCGTGGATCTCGGCCAGCGCCGAGACCTCGCCGCTGGCCGCGTCGCTGAGCTCGTGGCGCGAGACGAGCTCGCCCTCGCCGACGCCGGTGAGCGCCGAGCGCAGCGCCACGATGTCGCCGGCGTAGAGCTCGCGGCGGTAGCGGACGCGAAGCTCGCGGCACGCCAGCGCCACGCCCGAGCGGCGCGCGAGCCCGGGCGTCATGCCGATGGCGGTGCCGAGGTGGCGCAGCGCTCCCGAGAAGCGGGCGATGTAGAACTCGACGTTCATATGCCCGTTGGTGTCGCACTCCCAGGGGTCGACGGCGCCGCGATAGCTCTCGATGGTGCCCGCCATGTGCCGGTCCTCGCCCTCGCCGCAATTGCAAACCAGGGATTGCGCCGCTACCCTTTGCCCCCCGGTGCCCACCGGCTCGAGAGTATCCCATGGGCGAGCGCATCGTCGTCATCAATCCCAACTCGACCGCAGCCGTGACCGCTGGCATCTCGGCCGCGCTCGAGCCCCTGCGCATGGCGGGCGGCCCCGAGATCGAATGCCTGACGCTGGCCGAGGGTCCGCCCGGGGTCGAGACCCAGGCCCATGTCGAGAGCGTGGTCGAGCCGCTCTGCCGCCTCATCCGCGGCCGCGACAACGAGGCCCAGGCCTTCGTCATCGCCTGTTTCTCCGACCCCGGCCTCTACCTGGCGCGCGAGACCACGACGCGGCCGGTGTTCGGCATCGCCGAGTGCGGCATGCTGGCGGCGCTGACCCAGGGCGAGCGCTTCGGCGTGATCTCGATCCTCGAGGGCGCGATCCCCCGCCACCTGCGCTACGTCCGCAGCCTGGGCCTGTGGTCGCGCTTCGCCGGCGACCTCGCGATCGGCTTGGGCGTGGTCGAGCTCGAGGGCGAGGGGGCCACGCTCGAGCGCATGATCGAGGTCGGCGCCCGCTTGCGCGACGACCACGGCGCCGAGGTCGTGGTCATGGGCTGCGCCGGCATGGCGGGGCTCAAGGAGCCGCTCGAGAAGGCCCTCGGCATGCCCGTCGTCGAGCCCTGCCAGGCCGCCGTCACCATGGCCCTCGGCGCGGTGCGGCTGGGCGCCTGAGCTTTTTTCAATCGCCCTCGGGCGGCGGCACCACCCCGGTCTGCTCGGTGATCAGCTTGTAGTGCTCGATCTGGCGGTGCTTGGCGAAGTTGAAGATGGTCTCCTTGATGTAGTCGCCCAAGTCGAGATCGCAGTTGAAGACGATGACCTCGTCGTCCTCGCTCAAGGCCTGGGCCATGATCTCGCCGGTGGGCGCGACGATGCAGGAGCCGCCGATGAGGCCGTGGTCGTCCTCGCGCCCGGCCTTGGCGGCGGCCACCACCCAGGTGCCGTTCTGATAGGCGCCGGCCTGCAGGCTGAGGCGGTTGTGGAACATGCGCAGGTGCTCCGGCTCGTCGTGAAAGACGTTGGCCGACGGGGTGTTGTAGCCGAGCATCACCAGCTCCACCCCCTGGAGCCCCAGCACCCGGTAGGTCTCGGGCCAGCGGCGGTCGTTGCAGATGCACATCCCCATCACCCCGCCGAAGACGCGCCACACCGGGAAGCCCAGGTTGCCGACCTCGAAGTAGCGCTTCTCGAGGTGCTGGAAGGGCACGTTGGGCTTGTGGTCGGCGTGCCCGGGAAGGTGGATCTTGCGGTACTTGGCGACGATCTCGCCGCCCCCGTCGACCAGGATCGCGGTGTTGTAGCGCCGGGTCTCGCCCTCCTCTTGGCAAAGCTCCGCGTAGCCCAAATGGAAGCCGACGCCGAGCTCGCGCGCCGCCTCGAACAAGGGCCGGGTCTCGGGGCCCGGCATCTCGCGCTCGAAGTAGGCGTCGATCTCCGCCTGGTCGTCGAACCAGTAGCGCGGGAAGAAGGTGGTGAGCGCGAGCTCGGGGAAGACCACCAGCTTCGCCCCCGAGGCGTGGGCCTCGCGCAGCAGGACAATGAGGCGCTTCACCACCGCCCCCCGGTCGTCGGCCAGGTGGATGGGGCCGAGCTGGGCGCAGGCCACTTTCAGGTATCTCGCCATCGTCTCCTCGCTTGCAGCCTAAGGTGAGAGGTCGGCGCCGAAGTTGCGCTCGGGGTCGAGCTCGGGCGCTGGCCGGCCGAGCGGCGCGGCGCGCTCGGATAGCGCGCAGGGAAGGAACTGGCCCGAGCCGCGTTTCACGCGGAGCTCGCCGTCCCGCACCACCACCCGGCCGCGGCTCACCACCGTCTCGGGCCAGCCCTTGACCACGCGGCCCTCATAGGGGCTGTAGCCCACGTTGTCGTGAAGCAGGTCCCAGGTGATGGTGACCTCGCGCTCCGGGTCCCACACCGCGAGGTCGGCGTCCGAGCCCACCGCGATGGTGCCTTTGCGGGGAAAGAGGCCGTAGAGCTTGGCCGCCTCGGTGGCGGCGAGCGAAACGAAGCGGTGGAGGTCGATGCGGCCCTTCGCAACGCCTTCGGAGAACAGCAGCGGCAGGCGCGCCTCGATCCCCGGCACCCCGTTGGCGATCTGGTTGAAGGCCGGCGCCGGCCCCGCCGCCAGCTTGCCGCTCTCGTCGAAGCGGTAGGGCGCGTGGTCGGAGGAGAAGACCTGGAAGGTGCCGTTCCCGAGCCCCCGCCACATCGCCGCTTGCCCGGCCTCGTCGCGGGGCGGCGGGCTGCAGCAGAACTTGGCGCCTTCGGCGCCCTCGCGGTCGAGGTCGGCGGCGGTGAGAAAGAGGTATTGCGGGCAGGTCTCGCCGTAGACCTTGAGCCCCCGGGTCTGGGCGCGGCGGATCTCGTCCATCGCCTGCTCGGCCGAGACGTGGACGATCAGCAGCGGCACGTCGAGGAGCTCGCCCAGGCACAGGGCGCGGTGGGTGGCCTCGCCCTCGGCGAGGCGGGGGTGGCTCACGGCGTGGAACTTGGGCGCGCGGTGGCCGCGGCCCAGCAGGCGCTCGGAAAGCCAGCGGATGACGTCGTGGTTCTCGGCGTGGACCATCACCAGCGCCCCCTCGCGCCGCGCCAGCGCCAGCACCTCGAGCATCTGGTAGTCGTCGAGGCGCAGCAGGTCGTAGGTCATGTAGACCTTGAACGAGGTGTAGCCGTCGCGGATCAGGGCCGGGAGCTCCTGGCCCAGGACCTGCTCGCTGGGGTCCGAGATGATGAGGTGGAAGGCGTAGTCGATCACCGCCTTGGGCGCGGCGCGGGCGTGGTAGTCCTCGACCACCGCACGCAGCGATTCGCCGCGGTGCTGGGCGGCGAAGGGGATCACCGTGGTGGTGCCGCCGAAGGCCGCGGAGACGGTGGCGCTCTCGAAGTCGTCGGCCGACATGACGCCGAAGGAGGAGCGCTGCTCGATGTGGCAGTGGCTGTCGATGCCGCCCGGCAGCACCAGCTTGGCTTGGGCGTCGATCTCCTCGGTGCCGGGCCCCAGGCTATCGCCAAGCGCCGCGACGCGGCCGGCGCGGACGCCGACATCGCAACGCGCGCTGTCCGTCGCCGTGACCACGGTGCCGCCGCGGATGACGAGATCGAACTCGGCCATGGTTCCCTGCGCTCGTGGCTTGCCTGCGCGCCCCACTTTGACGCCTGGAGCGCGGCGCGGCAAGGGCCGGCCGGTGACCGCGCGCCGGGCCCCGGCTATAGTCGGACCCGAGCGGGCATGGGACATGGGGGACGGGCGATGGCAGAGCACAAGCGAGCAAAGATCATCCGCGGCGGCCGGGTGCTGGAGCCACGCGCCCACCGGGCGCCCGAGGCCGACCTCTTGATCGAGGGCGATACCATCGCCGCGGTTGGGCCGCCCGGCATGGCGGCGCCCGCGGACGCGGTTCTCATCGACGCCCGCCGGCGACTGCTTCACCCCGGTCTCGTCAATGCCCACATGCACGGCCACGGCAGCCTGGCGAAAGGCATGGGCGATCGCTGGACGCTCGAGCTCCTGCTCACCGCGGCGCCCTGGCTCAACGGCGGCCGCAGCGACGCCGAGCGGGCCTTGAGCACCCGCATCGGCGCCGTCGAGATGGTGCTCAAGGGCTGCACCGCCGCCTACGACCTCTACATCGACCTGCCGTTGCCCACCGGCGAAGGGCTCGCGGCGGTGGCCGGCGCCTACCGCGAGGTCGGCATGCGGGCGGTGGTGGCGCCGATGGTCGCGGACCTGAGCCTGTTCGAGGCCATCCCGGGGCTCTCCGAGTCTTTAAGCCCGGGCCTCGGCCGCGACGTCGAGCGCTACCGGGCGGCGCCCGGGCAAGCGACCCTGGCGGCCATCGCGGCGGGGCTCAAGGGCGCGCGGCTCGACGGCGCCGAGACCCGGGCGGCGGTGGCGCCGACCATCCCGCTGCACTGCTCGGACGACTTCTTCGTCCGCTGCGCCCGGCTCGCCGAGGAGTTCGGCGTCGGCCTCCACAGCCACGTCTCGGAATCGAAGGTCCAGGCGCTCTCCGCGCTCAAGCGCTACGACGGCTCGATCATCGCCCACCTCGACGGGCTCGGCGTGCTGGGGCCGGGCTTCGTCGCCGCCCACGGGGTCTGGCTCGATCGCGACGACATGGGCCGGCTCGCCGACCATGGCGCCTCGGTGGCCCACAACCCGGGCTCCAACATGCGCCTCGGCTCGGGCCTCGCCGACGCCCGCGCCATGCTCGATTCGGGACTCAATCTGGGCGTCGGCACCGACGGCGCCCAGTGCTCCGACAACCTCAACATGTACGAGGCGATGCGCATCGCCTCGCTGGTCTCGAAGGCACGGGGGCCCGAGTACGGGCGCTGGCTCTCGACCGAGGAGGTCTTCGTAGCGGCCACCGAAGGCAGCGCCCGGGCGCTCGGTTTCGGGGATTCAATCGGCCGCCTCGAGGCCGGCTACAAGGCCGACATCGTCTTCCTCGACCTGGGCCACATCAACTGGCTGCCGATGAACGACCCCACCAACCAAATCGTCCACACCGAGGACGGCGGCGCGGTGGCGAGCGTCATGATCGGCGGCCGCATGGTCGTGGACGAGCGCCGCCTCACCACCGTCGACATCGACGCGCTGGGGCGCGAGGCCGAGGCTGCGCGGAGCCGCCTCGAGGCCGCCAACGCCGACCACCGGGCCCTCTTCGAGCGCCTCGAGGGCGCGGTCGGGGCGTATTGCACCGGCCTCGCCAGGGAGCCCCATCATTTGCATCGTTATGGCGCGCCGGCGGAGGCGTGAGCGACGATCCTGCATTAAAACCGGGCAACCGCTATTGCGCGCTGCGCCCGATAGCACATAAGCCGGCATGTCGGTTGAACGCCGGACCGCTACGCGAGGAGTTTAACGCCGATAGATTGGTAGAAGTGTCTGTAGCTCAGATGCAAGCTTCTCGACCTGAGTCGGACATCCGGGGCGACATCTCTGAACAAGCGCCCATGGCGAGGTCGCGACACTAAATGCTGATTCTCACGATTACGGAGTTATCACGCTTTCAATCTCGTCGAACGCCCTAATCAACGAAGGGCGAACTCCCACGTGGTCAGAATGTTTTAGGCGCCTTGTCGCCGCGCCGGTTCGTAAGGACCGCGGATGGGCCGTAATGGATGAAGTGCGAAGGTCATGAAGCGCCTTGAACCCCGAGATCACGTTTGGGACAACGGCGCGCAACTGTGCCGGTGGAGAGTTCAGAATTGATCCGTACCCATAACCAGATCCCGGCGAAAGCCGCGAGACTAGCTCCTCAAGAAATAGATCACAAAGGCTGTCCATGCGGGCCATGCATGCGTCTATATCGGCTTCAAAGCTCTGCTTAACTAGAACAGCAATCCGCTCTGCTTGCCGATGTTTTCTTCCGTAAAACCGGCGCCAATCGTAAGCGTTTTGTGGACGCTTCAACACGTAGTGCAAGACTGAATTCACGATGCTGTGGGGACGTCCCCCGTATTTAATGATTCCAGCTGCTCTAAGGCTTTGTTTTCCAGCCAAATGTGCATTGGCATAAGGTCTAGATAGCGGCACAGCTTCCGCAATCATTTTAGCAGCGGCACAACGCGCAGTCTCGGCCTCAGAAAGTCGCAAACTATCATTTAAAAAAATTCCGAAACTTGCAGTGCCGAATTGATCTTTCTCAAGCTCGCGAAAAATCGACTTTCGAACCCACCAATCAACTTCGTCGTCGCGCAAACGTTCGATCTCGGAGAACGAAACTCGGTGGTTGCGGATAACCCACGCAATCAATGCCTCTTTGTAACCCGGCTGTGGGGGGAGATTTACGTAACCAAGTCTAGGTGGGCCAAACAGCCGCTGATAACAAAAGTTAGCTAACCCATTTCGCTCGGGATCCCGCATATTTTCGAGAGTGGCCCTCAATAAATCACCATGAACTGAATGGTACAGCTCGTTACCGACCAGTAACTGAATAATTCTCTGCGCAGACCTATGCGGCAAACCTTTGTATCGGGAGAAATAGTAACTTATGGTCACAGAATACTCTGGCTGGTTCTCGAGGACAGTGAGAAGGCGAGTATTTAGCGTATAATATGGGTCAGCACGGCCAAGCAAGTATTTAAATCGAGTGGACAGGCGAGGATGTACTTTGCCACCCCGCGTTATCTCGAGAATTCGTCGACGCAAAAGGTCTTGGTTCCCAAAAGGACCGATAGAAGTTTCGGGTGGGCGGCTAATTGATTTTATTTCGTCCTCGGCATCCGTTACTTCGTGGATATTAATTTTAGAGGTTTGAGGAAAAAGTCCTATCTCTTTCGAACAGATATCCAATTCGATTAATTTTTGGCGTAAATGGGCCTCGCTCTTCGCAAATAGTTTAATATCGTCAACATATCGCAGATAACGCGTTCTCCTACCGCGCTCTCCGGTCTCATCCATGTGCATTAGTACCACTTCAGAAAGCATTCCGGACGATAGTGGTCCCTGTGGGATGCCGTGCCCATGATAAATGACATTAGAAATATTGCTCCATGTTGAAGATGTCCAAAATTGCAGGCATCTCAGCAAGAAATCGGTCAACTCGGCTTCAATATCCAATCTGGTGAGAAAGTGGCGCAAAACGTTGTGGTCGATAGTATCATAAAAGGATGTTAGGTCGAAGTCGGCAGCGTGTACATAACCAAGATTGACAAGACGTCGAACCGTATTCGCAAACATGCGGTAACTATCTTGCCATTTTAGATAAAAGAATATTGAGCTTTTTCCTGCATAAAGATGATTAAAAACTCTTTTTCGGTATCGTTTTATTGTAATAGGTTTGAGGCGATCTGCAATAATGTTGACGCAAGCTTGATAAACGATTTGATCCTCAACGGTAAGGAGTGTAATCGGTCGAAGTAGTCCGGAGGGTTTCGGAATGAAAATCTTACTGGCATGTGACGCGTCGAAGCGATGATAACGAAGGTCGTCACGAAGCCGGCGTAGGTTCATTTGTGAAGAGATAGCGTACGCAGAGTACGAATCTCGGAACAGATTTTTGTATCGAATTTCAGGGTTAGAAAGGAGCCATCGGTAGGCTCGCCGGAGGTTCGCCGTCGAGCACATGGTATCGTAATCAGACACTCGTTAATCCCCTGGAATCAGAAATTTTCACTTCATGAATAGTAATGCCCAATTGCCGATCAGACAAGATGACACGCTGTACGCCAAGGATAGGATGCTTTTAGCCTGGCGTTCCCATGCATGGGCGACCCGCAGGATAGAGGGGTGCTCGAAATCAATTTTCCGGACGATGTTCGAGCGCCTCGAGGGGGCGGTCGGGGCGTATTGCACCGGCCTTGCCGGCCAGCCCCACCACCTGCACCGCTATGGCGGGGCGGAAGACGGGGCACCGCCCTCCTAAAGCCGGTCCCGCAAGCTGTACCAGAGCATGCCGAGCACCTGGGCCGGGGCGCGCAACAGAGTCCCGCCGGGGAAGTCGCGGTGGGGGATGCGGGCGAAGACGTCGAAGCGCTCGGCGCTGCCGGCCACGGCCTCGGCGATGAGCTTGCCGGCGAGCGAGGTCAGGGCCACGCCGAGGCCCGAGAAGCCGTGGGCGAAATAGAGGTTCGGGCCCAGGCGTCCGAAGTGCGGCGCCCGGTTGAGGGTGATGGCGAGCTGGCCGCCCCAGGCGTAGTCGATGGCGACGTCGCCAAGCTCGGGGAACACCCGCAGCATGTGCCGGCGCACGAAGGCGCTAAGGTCGCGGGGCTGCCGCGCGGTGTAGGTCTCGCCGCCGCCGAACAACAGCCGGCGGTCGGCCGAGAGGCGGTAGTAATCGACCACGAACTTCGAATCGGCGATCGCGATGTCGCCCGGGATCAGCGCCTTGGCGCGGGCCTCGGGGAGCGGCGCGGTGGCCAGCATGTAGTTGCCGATGGGCATGATCTTGGCCGCGATGCGGGGCTCGAGCCGGCCCAGATAGCCGTTGCAGGCGAGCACCACGTGGCGCGCCCGCACCCGGCCGCGCGCGGTGCGGACCAGCGGCCGGGAGCCCTCGTCGATGGCCACGACCGCCGAGCCCTCGTGGAGCTTGGCGCCGGCTCCTTGAGCCGCGGCGGCGAGGCCGAGGGCGTAATTCAAGGGGTGGAGATGGCCCGCCCCCATGTCGAGCACGCCGCCGAAGTAGGCCTGAGTGGCGACCAGGTCGCGGACCTCCTCGCCCTCCACCAGCCGCGCCTCGGCGTAGCCGAAGTGCTCGGCCAGGCACTCGACGCTCCGCGCCATCGCCGCCAGGTGGCGGCGCTTGGCCGCGGCATGGAGATTCCCGGGCTTCAAGTCGCAGGCGATGGCGTGCTTGGCGATGCGCTCGCGCACCGTGGCCTTGGCCTCCTCGGCGAGGTCCCAGAGCCGCCGCGCGTCGGCGAGCCCGAAGCGGGCGATGAGCTCGGGCGGAGCGATGCGGAGCCCGCTCGAGAGCTGCCCGCCGTTGCGCCCCGAGGCGCCCCAGCCCAGCCGCGCGGCCTCGAGCAGGACCACCGAATAAGAGCGCTCGGCGAGGTGGAGCGCCGCCGAGAGCCCGGTGAAGCCGCCGCCGACGACGCAGACGTCGCACCTCGCCTCGCCCAATAGCTCGGGCCAGGCGCCGCTCTGGTTGGCGCTGGCGGCGTAATACGAGGGGGCATGCGCGGGCCGGCTCATCGCCCGCCAGCCTAGCCCGGCGCTGCCCAAGGTCAAGGCGGCCTTACGCGGCGCGCCGCGTGCAACGGCGCATTGCGCGCCTACTACGTCATGACCACATTGACGCCGCCACGGTCGCGCCTAGCCAGACAGGTCTCGTTGAACTCTGTCCGTTCTCGATCAGTCAATTATGGCCGGAACAAAGAGGGCAACCACTCGTTGCGATGCCGGCTGCCACCACGGAATCCAGCATTCGAACCGCTGGCGAGAGCCTGGTATGGCTGCTCGCGCTAGCCGCTGCACTGCTTCGTGGATTCGAGCATGCGCTCGCAACGGCCCAACCCTAGAACGATCAGGCCTCCGGCGCCACCATACACTCGGCGTTACCATCCTGAAATGGCATACCAGCTCCGGATAGCCACTCTTTTCGCGCAGCTCATCAAGGAAATGACCCTCTCTCATCACGTCCGCCTCAATCTTAGGTTGCCTATTCGGGATAGATGAGCCCTAATGTGCCGGCGTGGCGAAGACCCGCCATTCTTAGTGGCTTCGTCGATTGGGCGGCCTTGCCAGAACGACAGGTGGGTGAGTTCCTACGCCATGTCCTGGTGGATAAATCCGAGGAGGCCCACGGTGAAGCGAAATTCTCCAAGAAAGCAACAGGTAACACCCGAGAATTGGCGCCGACCTGATTTTGATCAGTCAAAGCTACAGCACCGGTTTGGGCATAGTATTCTCTCTGAATTCGTTCGTGGGCACGGTCCTTCAGAAATCCTCCGTGAGCTAGTCCAAAATGAATACGATGCGGGCGGAAGTCGGCTTGAGGTGAGGTTTGAAGAATCTGGCCTTGCGATCAGGGGTAATGGTGCGCCAATCGGCCGGAAGGGTTGGCGCCGACTGTCCGTCACACTTGGTACCGGCCTGGTTTCCGGCTTCGACGGAGAAATTGAGGCAAAGGCAAATGGAATAGGCTCCAAGAACTTTGGCTTGAGATCTCTCTTCCTATTCGGTGATTATATCTATGTTCGCTCAAATGGACACCAGACAGTATTGGACCTGAGGCGCGGTGTTCCGCAGCGACCAATTCAGGACAAATCATCGGTTGGTACGCGTGGTGTAATGATTTACGTACCATATCGAACGGAGCCGTTTGGCAATATTAGTCCCTTTACGACTGTGGCCGAGCGCGAGGTTCTCGACAATTTCGCCGCGCAGATATCACCAACGCTATTGAAACTCGCTCAGCCAGGCGCACGCAAGAGCCTTCGTGAAGTCGTCGTATCTTCTTTGCGAGAGGAACGCCGAATTACCTGGAGACAAACGGTCAAGCGGCTTGGCTCACCATTCCGGGGGGGGAGAGCGCTCATGCGGCGTATATCGATGACGGACACGGAGTTGAACAGTCGTGATTTGATCGAGGAAGTGGAATGGCAGAGACGCATTGAGTTGCCACACAATTTCCGAGACGAACATATTCCCGGGTATTTCCGAGGAAGAGGTGACTACATCTGGATTGGCGTTTCCCTTCGGACGAAACGTAGGAAGCTCCATCCGAGCGCAATACCGGGGATCATTTACTATCCAATAGGGGTTGAGCATGCCTACACAGGAAATAAAGTGAGCATCAGTGCCCCATTCACAATGGATTCTGATAGAAGCGACTTAGTCAGTCCCTCGAACAGCCCGTTCAATGCGTGGCTGCTCGATCAGGCGAAGGACATGACGATCGAACTGTTGCAAACAAATTGGTTCAGGGAATTTGGAGTAGACGCATATCGGGCAGTCGGAGAAATCAATCATTCGACAGTTCCTAAGTATTCCGAGGCAGTAGTAGAGAGCCTACGAAGTGAGAAATGCTGGCCGAGGAGGGAACGACCGAAACAGAGGAAGAGAAGAGTGCAGTTTGCCCGCGCGAATGGCCTCAACATCATTGACAGCCCCTTCCTAGATGAATTTCTGGATGGACATCGGTACCTCCATCCAGCTCTATGTAATGATTCTGGTGGCAGGGAACTTGCTTTGAGCTACGGCGTGCGGACCTTTACCGCAAATTCTCTGGTCCGGCTCCGCTGTGCAGGAGAAGAAACAGATAGCCTCGAAACGAAGCTGACGGACAAAGAGGCTCAATATTTCTACAAAGAATTCCCTGCGCAATGGAATGACTTCGATATCCAACAGCGGTGCGCCAAGGCGTTAGACGCGCATCGTAAAGATCTGTCCCGCGAGAATCGTCGCGATCTAGCTCGGTCGGCGACGACGATCACGGCTGCTGAAACCCTCGGAGTTTTGTCGGACCTCTGGTGCGCACCAAAAGAGGTCACAGATGTTTGCGCAATTCCGGCTGACCAGCGTCTTCACCCATCGCTGTCACAATGCGTCGTATTGAAGCGACTTTGCAAGCGATTCGATATGACGCGTTGGATCCTGGAGGTAACAAGACGGGTGGCAGACGGTGAGGCGGAAGATGATGAGCGATTCGCCCTCTACCGATATGTCATGTCTGTTAGTGGTCGCATACCTCGAAGGGCGCTGACCGCTGTAAGGAAGGCTCCAGTGTTCCTCGACAACAAAGGAAACTGGGTGGCCCCAAAGTCTCTAACACTCCCAAGCGCACCTAGTGCCAGTCGATTTCGGTCAGGCTTGCGTCTTCCTCATAACGAATACGCGAAGGATCAGGAACTCGCAAAGGCCCTGCGCTTTAAGAACCGGGTCACGAGCGATGATGTTGTGCGCTTCGCCAAGCTCGTGGTGAAGCAACCGAGAATGGCAGAGCAATTCGAGCGGGCTCTCGAACGATCCAAGAATTTGCTCACTGGTCGAACTATAGAGCGCCTTCAATCGATCGCATTCCTGCGCTCAAACGACGGGACACTTCACATCCCCCAAGACCTGTGTTTGGATAACCCTAGGACCCGTGTCTGCATTGGGCCGGAGGGCCTGTTCCCAGCTGGAAAACTGAAGAGCCTCTATGCGCGGCTTGGTTGCCGCAGGCGACCAAGCGTGCAAATGATCATGGGTTATCTCGAGGCATTAAGGCTGAATGGTGCGCCACCACCACGACCAGATGTGCTTTACCCAGAGTTTGTTGCTGCTTTAGAGCGTGAATCTACTTCTGACCAATATGAGGACGAGGAGATCCTTTGGACAGAGCAGGGGTACAGCAATCCTGCCGACACACTCGTCGGCACCAAGTGGAAGGAGGTCTTTCTTGGCGCCGTCGCGAGCGTCACAGGACTCGGCGTGAAGTTGGAGAGAGCATACGCCAAGCTTGGTGCTAGCCGACGACCACAGCAGCGCCACTGGGAGCGGCTCCTAGTAGTGCTAGGAGAGCGCTATCAACTAGAGAGGAATTCGCTTTCGAGCAAGGAGCGATCAGCAATTCGATCAGCCTATAACAAATGTATCGGAAATCCGTCCGTGCCGTCCAATGTGCCGTGGTTGCTCGATGATCTCGGCCGGTTACACCTTTTTTCCGAAATCGATTCGGGTAAATTCGTGATCGAAGACGATTTAGCTCTGGCCGATAGGCTCCGCGAACTTGGCGTACCGATATCTTTTGCGGACGATAAAGACACAAGCGTGGTTTCTTTGTTTCGCGGAATTGGGGTCAAACACTTGACAGTGGTCCGGGAAAGGGTGGGCCACAATATCGGCAAGACTCAGTTGGCGCCAAAGTGGTTCAACGAGGATGAATCTGTCAGACGTTTACGAGGCACTGATTTTGGATCGGCGCTGGAACGATTGGCTTCCCGTGATCTATTGGAGGCCCCTGGCTCTCTCGAAAATGTTCGCGGAACGATAGAAAGACTTAGTCTGCTTAAACGAATTGTGTTTGCAGACGATTTGTCAGTAAATTACCGGATCGTCGGAAATACAGTAACAGTCTCCGGGAAATCGCTTTGGGAGGATGATACCGTTTACCTGACCTCGGTTCGCAGTCGACAAGGACTTAATTCGCTACTGTCGTCACTTATTTCTCGGGAGTGCATGCCGGGCTCCATCGCCGCCGGCCGCTTGGCCGATGGCATCTATCGCTTGATTATATGTAGGAATAATCGAGACATCCAAGATTACCTTGAGGAGAGGGGAATCAGATGGCACCCCGTCAACGACGAAGACGGTCTCGACCACGATTCGGAAGACTACATGGACGAAGTAGAGGAGGCACTTCGAGCCAGTGTGCACCCATCTATCACACCTGTGCGAACTGATACCGCCTCGATCCCACGGGGTGGGAACGGTGATTTGCGAAAGTCAATGGGAGACGAGCGCGATGCAGGAAATGGCAAGGATGACACCGCTTCGGTTACACTGCCGCCGATTGGTGAGGTGATCCCTCGCATCAGTATGCCTAGTGACAAGTGGTCGTATTCAGAACCTGACCCGAAACGTGGAGGTGGCGGTGGTGGAGGATGGGGATTACCCACCAGGCAGAGCGAGGAACGAGACAGAGAGATTGGCCGTCGCGGTGAGGAAATTGTGCACAGGTTCGAACAGGCGCGGGTGCGCGAACTCGGCTATCCCGAGGATCGTGTTGTTTGGGTATCCGACTCGGACCCCGGCGCAGATTTCGACATCCAATCGGTTGATGATGATGGCAACCACTTGTTCATAGAAGTGAAATCGACGAGCGGATCCGATGGGAAGTTTCACTGGAGTATGCCTGAATTCCAGCGTGCATTGCGGGAGCGTGATAGCTACGTGCTGTATCGGGTGTACCAAGCGGACGAGCGCTCACCGATAGTCCGCGCTTTCCGGAACCCGATTTCCCTGATGGCCCACGGGGCTCTACATCTCGACATTGGATCGTTGCGCGCGGAGGTAGAGCCGAGCGGCTGAACGTGGACGGCGGGTTTCTATGCCAGTGGCGCCGTCCCGGGGGTCAAGGCAGCCAGGCCCCGGCGCGGCCCTGTGGACGGCGCGCCGACGCTTGCCTACTCTCGCCCGCCTTGGCGCCGGCCGGGCGCCCGATCAGGGGGAGAACGATCATGCGTTGGGAGCGGACGCTGACGGTGGTGGGGGCGCACGCCGAGGGCGAGATGGGCAAGGTGGTCACCGGCGGTGTGATCGACGTGCCGGGCGAGACCATGTTCGACAAGAAGCGCCACCTCGAGCGCGAGGGCGACGGCCTGCGCAAGTTCCTGCTCTTCGAGCCGCGCGGCGCCGCGGTGCACAGCGCCAACCTGGTGCTGCCCTCCAACAACCCGGCGGCGGCGCTGGGCTACATCATCATGGAGTCGACCGAGTACCCGCCGATGTCGGGCTCCAACACCATCTGCACCGCCACCGTGCTGCTCGAGACCGGCATCCTGCCGATCACCGAGCCGGTGACGCGCCTCGTGCTCGAGGCGCCGGGCGGCCTCATCGCGCTTAAGTGCACGTGCCGCGACGGCAAGGTGCTCGAGGTCGAGTTCGCCAACGTGCCCGCCTTCGTGCTCCACCTCGGCGCAAATTTGGAGGTGGAGGGGGTCGGTACGGTGCGCACCGACGTCGCCTACGGCGGCATGATCTACGCCCTCGTCGAGGCCCGCGCGCTCGGCTTCCGCATCACCCCCGACGAGGCCCGCGACATCGCCATCATGGGCCAGCGGATCAAGGCGGCGGCCAACGAGCAGCTCGAGTCCGTGCATCCCGAGAACCCCGAGATCCAGGGCGTCACGGTGACCGAGTTCACCGGCCGCCTGAGCCGTCGCGGCAAGCGCCTCAGCGCCCGCAACACGGTGGTGGTGTCGCCCGGGCGGCTCGACCGCTCGCCCTGCGGCACCGGCACCTCGGCGCGGCTCGCGGTGATGCACGCCCGGCGCGAGATCAGGAAGGGCGAGGTCCTCGACCACCAATCCATCATCGGCAGCCACTTCCGCGCCCGCGTCGTCGGCGCCACCCGGGTCGGCGGGCGGCCGGCGGTGGTGACGACAGTGGCCGGGCGGGCCTGGATCACCGCCATCTCGCAGTACGGCCGCGACCCCGACGACCCCTACCCCGAAGGCTATACTCTGTCCGACACCTGGCTCAAGGCAATCTGAGTTGCGGCGCGCTCTGGCATGGGTGCCGGCACCCACCATATTGTTGAAGCATCGCCCCCGGGTTCCGAGGGGCACGAGGTCAAGTCAAACGGGAGAGGTCTATGGCCAAATATCTACTGATCGAATCGCGCGACCCGTTCGAATCGAACGACGTCGCGTTCTGCTACGACGTCGCGACCGGCCTGGCGCGGGAGGGTAACGAGGTGACCCTGTTCCTGGTCCAGAACGGGGTGCTGCCGGCGCGCGCGGGCGCCGACAAGGGCGGGCTCGCCAAGGTCGCCGGGGCCGGGGTCGACGTGCTCGCCGACGACTTCTCGTTGCGCGAGCGGGCGATCCCCGCGGGCGGTCTCACCACCGGCGTCACCGCGGCGCCGCTCGACGTCGTCGTCGACCAGCTCGCCGACGGCCGCAAGACGCTCTGGCATTAGGAGGACGTCATGGCAGACAAGACCCTGACCTTCGCCCTCATGGACGCGCCCTACGAGAGCGCCCGTACGACCACGGCGATGCGGCTCATGGATATCGCCGCCAAGCGCGGCTACAACATCAACGTGTTCGCCTACGAGGGCGCGGTGTGCGTGCCCTTCGCGCTGCAATCGCCCCATCCCAACGCGGTCCACGGCCGCGACGTCGAGGAGGAAGCCCATCCCCTGCCCAAGGACTGGGTGGCGGCGCTGATCAAGGCCACCGCAAGCAACGGCGGCACGCTCGATTGGGTCAACTGCGGCCTCTGCGTCGACGAACGCGGCGTCGCCGAGGCCATCGAGGGCGTGCGCCGGGGCACCCCGGGGGACTTCTGGAAGATGGCCGAGGGCTCCGACAACACCCTCGTCATCGGCACCCGTTGAGGAGCTCGTCATGAAGGCCTTGAACATCATCGAATGCGCCTATCGCGCCACCATCGAGGAGCAGGACGACACCATCGTCTGGATCACCCACGCCATGAAGGGCGCGGGCGCCGAGCTCGACGTGCTGCTCAGGGGGAACGCCGTCAACTACGCGGTCAAGGGCCAGGACGCTTCCGGGCTCTCGTTCGGCGACTGGAGCCAGGCCCAGCCGCCGCGGCTCGACGACGCCATCGCCGGCCTGATCGGCAAGGGCGTCGAGGTCTATATCGTCGCCGAGGACCTGGCCGAGCGCGGGCTCGGCAACGGCGAGCTCGTCGGCGGCGTGAAGTCGGTGGAGCGGGCCGGCGTTCCCGGCCTGCTCGGCGCTTACGACCAGGTCTGGCACTGGTAGGCACCTCGCCCGCCGGGCGGCGCTGAACTTCCCGGACCCGGCGGCGGCGCGCCCGCCGCCGGGGCTCATCCCTGAACTCCGTTAGCGCCTTCCCAAGGCGGCGGCGCCGTTGCATCATCGCGGGGCGAGCGAGCAGCGGTGCCAGCAGCGGCCCCAAGGGAGTCCGACCATGAGCGACCAGCCCGCCCCGACGACGCGCATCTCGACCTATACGCGCGAGGCCATCTACGTCCGCGACAAGGACCTGGTCGAGGACCTGATCGGCAAGCTCGGCTTCACCGAGATGACCTACTTCCAGGTCATGGGGCGGATGCCCTCAGGCTCTGAGACCGCGATCCTCGACGCCGTGCTGGTGACCCTGATGGAGCACGGGCTCACCCCCAGCACGATCAGCGCCCGCATGATCTACGACAGCGCGCCCGAGGCGCTGCAGGGCGCGGTGGCGGGGGGACTCCTTGCCGTGGGGAGCCAGTTCGTCGGCACCATGGAGGGGGCGGCGCGGCTGCTCGAGCGGATCGTCGATGACGGCGGCGACGTCGGGGCCGTGGCGCGGCGCGTCGCCGAGGAGCACCGGGCGGCGCGCGACCCCATCCCCGGCTTCGGCCACCCCCTGCACAAGCCCGACGATCCGCGCTCGCCCAAGCTCATGGCACTTGCCCGCGAGCAGGGCGTGGAGGGCCGCTACATCGCCGCCCTCGAGGCGCTCTCGGCGGCGGTCGACGAGGTCTACGGCAAGCACATCACGATCAACGCCACCGGCGCCATCGCCGCGCTGTTGCTCGAGATCGGCGTGCCCTGGCGGGTGATGCGCGGCTTCGCGCTGATCAGCCGCGCCGCCGGCCTGGTCGGCCATATCTACGAGGAGCAGCAACGCCCGGCGGCCCGCCATATGTGGGAACTCGCGGTCAAGGGCGTGCCCTACGAGGGCGAGGCGGGGGGCTCGAGATGAGCATCATCGACGTCTGGATGCAGCATCTCACGCCGCGCTTCCTCAGCGAGCCGATGCTCGACTCGCTCAGGCGCTGGACCGGGACCGCGCTGCCCACCGAAGAGATCCCGCCCCAGACCAGCCTTCAGGCGATGGACGAGGGCGGCGTCGAGTTGGGCCTCCTCAGCGCCTGGCACGGCCCCCAAGGGGCGCTGATCAGCAACGACGAGGTGGCGGCCCTGACCCGGGCCCATCCCCAGCGCTTCGCCGGCATCGCCTCGGTCGATCTCCATCGCCCTTTGGATGCCGTGCGCGAGCTCCGGCGCTGCGTAAGGGAGCTCGGCTTCAAGGGCCTGCGGATCGTGCCCTGGGTCTGGAACCTGCCGCCCAACGACCGCCGCTACTATCCGCTCTACGTCGAGTGCGTCGAGCTCGACATCCCGTTCTGCCTGCAGGTCGGCCATACCGGGCCCTTGCGGTCCTCGGAGCCGGGCCGGCCGATCCCTTATCTCGACGACGTGGCGCTCGAGTTCCCCGAGCTCAGGATCGTCGCCGGGCACATCGGCTACCCTTGGACGGCCGAGATGGTGGCGCTCGCCACCAAGTACCCCAACGTCTACATCGACACCTCGGCCTACACCGCGCGGCGCTATCCGAGGGAGCTGGTCGAGTACCTCCGTGCCCATGGCCGGGCCAAGGTGATGTTCGGCAGCAACTATCCCATGATCAGGCCCAAGAAATGCCTCGAGCATCTTGGCGACCTGGGGCTCGACGAGGAGACCACGCGGCTGTTCCTGGGCGAGACCGCGGCCCGGGTGTTCGGATTGTGACCGTTTCGGGGGCGCAACGATGGACGTGAGCTGCGTGCTCGAGGTCCGGGCGCGGCTCGGCGAGGGGCCGCTGTGGTGCCCGCGCGAGCAGGCGCTCTACTGGATCGACTCGCTGGCCCCCGCGATCCATCGCTTCGCGCCTGAGGACGGCGCGACCAGGACCTGGGAAATGCCGGCAATGATCGGCTCCATGGCGCTGCGCGAGGGCGGCGGCGCGGTGGTGGCGCTTGAGAACGGCTTCGCCTTCGTCGACCTCGACTCGAGCGTCGTCGAGCCGCTTTGCGATCCCGAGGCGCAAGAGCCGCGAACCCGCTTCAACGACGGCAAGTGCGACCGCCGGGGGCGCTTCTGGGCCGGCACCATGGACCGCGCCATGGCGGCGCCGGTGGGCGCCCTCTACCGCCTCGACGCGAACTTAAGCTGGCGCCGCATGGCCGAGGGCGTGACGGTCTCGAACGGGCTCGGCTGGAGCCCCGACGGCCACACCATGTATCACACCGACTCGGCGATAAGGCGCATTCATGCCTACGACTTCGATCCCGAATCGGGCGAGATCTCGAGGCGCCGCGTCTTCGCCGAGGTGCCGGAGCGGGCGGGCTACCCCGACGGCCTCACCGTCGACGCCGAGGGCTTCGTGTGGAGCGCCATCTGGCTCGGCGGCCGGGTCGAGCGCTACGCCCCCGACGGCCGCCTCGAGGGCACCGTCGAGATGCCGGTCAAGCGGCCCACCAGTTGCATCTTCGGCGGCCCCGACCTCGACCTGCTCTTTATCACCTCGGCGAGCGAGCGGGGGCGGCCCGAGCCCGAGGCGGCGCCGGCCGGCGGCCTCTTCGTCATCGAGGCCGGCGTCAAGGGCCTGCCCGAGCCCCGCTTCGCCGGCTGAGCCAGGCCACCCACGCGAGCGCGATCAGGGCCAGCGCCGCCGCCGCCATCAGTCCCCGGCCCCAGCCGGGCCGGTAATCGAGCTCGAGCGCCCGCGCGCCGGCGGGCGGGGTGACGACGACGCGGCCCCACTCGTCCGCCGCCACCTCGAGGGCCACGCCGTCGGCGCGCACGCGCACCCCGGGCCGGGCCAGGAAGTTGAGCACCGTGGGACGGCCGCTCGCGCCTTCCGCCAACGCCACCACGACCCGGTCATGGATGAGCCGCACCGGCAGCGCCGCGGCCGGCGCCCCGGCCTCGAACGCGAGCGGGCTCGAGCCCGCGAGCTCGACCACGCGGAAGTCCGGGCCTTCGAGCCGCGTCTCGCCGCCCGCGGCGGCGCGGGCGTAGAGGTAGCGCTGGCGCCGATCGAGCCGCTCGAAAGCCGGCGCCGTCGTCACCACCCGGGGATCGAAGCGGATGAGCCAGCGAACGCCGTAGGCGCGCAGCGTCTCCAGAGGCGCGGCGTCGAGCCGTCGAGTGACCGCCCGGCTCTCGGCCGTGGCGAGCACCAGAGGGTCGTAGCCGTCGAGCGAGGGCACGCGGTAATAGGTCGCCAGGTTGTGCGCCATCGACGCCGCATAACCGCGGGCCGTGGTGCGCCAGGGCGAAATCGGGAAAACCCGACGAAGCTCGGTACCAAGCTCGCCGGTGGCGGGCGCGCCGATGCCGAGCTCGGCAAACGCGCCGGGCAGCGGCGGATAGGGGTCCTCGGCGAGGCGATAGGTGCTGGGGCTCGCCTGGGCCGCGTGATAGAGCAGCAGCGCCCCCGTCAAGAGCGCCACGGCAGTGCTGAAGCGGGGGCTCGCATAAGGTCGCCGCAAGACCTGTTCGAGGAACCCGGCCCCGCCGAGGCAGAGAAAAAGAATGACGAAGGGCAGGAACTTGAAGGGATGGTTGAAGTACGAAAACCCGGGAAGCGAGGCCAGGATCGGCCACAACGGGGTGTAACGCCCAAGCGCAAGGAGCAGCGCCACGCCGCCGCAGACCAGCCACAGGTTGGCGGGCAGCGTCCGGCGCGGAAGCCCGCCCGCACTGCCCAAGGCGATGAGCATGACCAGCGCGGCGAGCCCCGCGCCCAGCATGACGGTGCCCGAATAATAGAAATGGCCCATGCGCTCGACGGCGAAATTTCCCCACCCATCGGGGTGCGCGGCGCTGACCAGGGGGTAGGGGAGGAGCATCGCCGCCGCCCCGGGGAGGATCCCGTGCCCGCCCCCGCCGATGCGTTTGAGTCCGCTCGCGAGCTCCATTTGCGGCACCATCAGGGGCGCCGCGATGGCCGCTCCGATCAGCAGCGCGACCCCGGCCCATTGCAGCTCTCGAAGGCGAATCCCGCCGCCCCACCAGGCCAGGCCCAGCGCGACCCCGGCCATGAGGATGGCGTAGCTCCACATCTGGACGTTGCCGGCATGGTAGAAGGCGCCGAGCAGGGCGCCCGTGAGCAGGGCCCAGCGCCAGCCGCCGGCGCCGCGCCGCAAGCGCTCGATGGCGACCACCAGGAGCGGCAGCCAAAGCGCCACCGGCAACATGTAGTACCAGGCGCGCCCGCTGATTAGGAAGTAGCCCGAGAGCGCGAACGAGAGCGCCGTGGCGGACGCCAGGCTCGGTCGCAGACCGACGCTGCGCCCGGCCCAGAAGGCGGCCACGTAGCCGGCGCCGAGATGCATGACCGCGAAGACCTCGAACGTCGCCTCGGGGCTCCCGAGCGGCCCCGCCGCGATCGCGCAGGCGAGCCACATGGGGGGATAGGTGAGCGCATAGGTGCCGACGCTCAACGTCGGCTGGCCCAAATACTGATAGGGGTTGAAGGTGGCAAACACGCCCTCCGCCAGGGCCGAGCAGTGATGAAGGATGACCGGGAGGAACTGGAGGAAGTTGTCGTCCTCGACGAAGTAGAAGCGATCGTGCGAGCGCAACACGAAGTACGCCCCGGCAAAGACAACGGCGCCGATGCCAAGCCACAGGGTGCTGAATTCGCCCGCCGTCTGCGCTGCCGTCCCGCTGCGCTGCGCTGAAACTCCCAGGCCGGCGTGAACGAAGCGGCGTAGGCCGTCACCTCGCATCAGCGCCCGCCCCAGAAGGAAGAGCGCGACCAGGGCCGCCGCCACCGCCGCCGGGACACGCAGCATGCGGCCCAAGAAGGCGCCGTCTCCGGGCCAATTGAGCAGGTTGCGGAAGGCCGGCGCCGACGACTTGCGCCCTCGCACCTCGACCGGCGCCGCGACCACGAGGCGCGGCCGACCCGGGTCCGGCGGCGGCACCTCGAGGGTCGTGGGGCGCCAGCTCGCGAGCAGATCCGCGCCTTGATAGAGGAAGGCCTTGGCGCCGATCCTGACCTCCACGCTTTTGATCCGCTCGAGGTCTTGTGCGGCGATCGACAGCTTGATCTCGCGCACCCACCCGCCGCTGCCGCGCCAGACCTGGGCCTCGTCCGCCCCGCGGCGCGGTGCCAGGGGGGCGTCGTACTCGTAGCCGGCGGCGTTGACGTAGACGACCTCGGCATCGAGGGGCGGCGCCCCGGCGTCACGCGCCAGGAGCACCTCCACGTCCTGCGCCGGCGGGGCGATGCCGATTTGGTGCCAGGCGCCGGCCCATAGCGCGGCGACAAGAACCAGAGCCATGAGCAGCAGCCGGAGCCTCTGAGCTTCGGTCATGCGCTGACTCTAAAGCGGTTCCGCATTGCTCGGAACCGCTCTGGAACTTCAAGCTGCCGACGACGTTGGAGACGTCGCCGCTCGAGGTGCCGCCCGGCGAGCCGCGCTCATGCCGCGGGCTCCCAGTAGGGCCGGGGGCCGAAACGCTCGACCAGGAAGTCGACGAAGGCACGCACCTTGGCCGAGAGATGCCGGTTGTGGGGATAGACCGCGTAGACCGCGCCCTCGGGCAGGGCGTAATCGGCGAGCACGGCGCGCAGCGCCCCCGACCTGAGGTCGTCGCCGGCGATGAACGTGGGCAGCGTCACCAGCCCCAAACCCTCGCGCGCCGCCAGGCGCAGGGCGTCGCCGTTGTTGGCCTGGAAGTTGCCGGAGACGCGCACTGAGTGCTCGCCGCCGGGGCCCAGGAAGTGCCACTCGTTGGGCGAGGTGCCCAGGGTGTAGCCGAGGCAGTTGTGAGCGCCGAGCTCGGCCGGCGCGCGCGGCGTGCCGTGGCGCGCGAGGTAGGCGGGGGCGGCGCAGACCACCCGGCGATTGGGGGCGAGGCGCCGGGCGATGAGGCTCGAATCGGGCAGGTCGCCGATGCGCACCGCGAGGTCGAAACCCTCGTCGATGAGATCGACGACGCGGTCGTTCATGGTCATGTCGACGCTGAGCTCGTGGTGGCGGGCCACGAACTTAGGTATCGCCGGGGCGATGTGCAGCATGGCGAAGCTCATCGGCGCGTTGACCTTGAGCGTGCCCCGCGGCGACGACTGGAGCCGCATGGCCGCCGCCTCGGCCTCCTCGACCTCGATGGCGATGCGGGCGCAGCGCTCGTAGAAGGCGAGCCCGACCTCGGTCGGGCTCAAGCGCCGCGTGGTGCGGTTGAGGAGCCGCGCGCCCAAGCGGTCCTCGAGGCGCGAGACGTGCTTGCTCACCGTCGACTTCGACATCCCGAGCTGGCGGGCGGCGGTCGAGAAGCTCTTGGCCTCGACCACGCGGGCGAAAACGATCATGGCGCTGAGGTTTTCCATGGCGGCCTCATTTGGGCGAGATCAGGAAACAATATAGCGCTGATTGGTCGGATTGCGGAAGGTTCCGCAACGATTGTGGGCGATTTGCCCGGACGGGGGGGGCCTTAATCGCCGATCTCGCCACCGTCGTTGCGGCTGATGGCGACCACCGAGGGCCGTGGCGGCAGCTCGGGATCGAAGTCCGGCCAGCGCGTGGTGGGGCGCTCGAAGCTCTCGCTGTCGCCGCCCGGATGTTGCACCGCCACGAACAGGGTGCGGTCGTCGGGGGTAAAGGCGGGCCCGCAGGCCTCGGCGCCCAGCGGCGCCCGGAACAGGTGCCGGGTCAGCGCCCGCCTCGGCCCGGCCACCTCGGCGCCGTAGATGCCGTTGGCGAAGTCCACCTGGCCCGAGCCGTCGGTGGCGATCCACAGCCGGCCGTGATGGTCGAAGGCGCAGTTGTCGGGGCTCGAGAACCAGCCGTTGGCGCTCACCTGGGCGTGGTAGCGGGCGCCGCTGGCGGCGTCGGCGGGGTCGCCCGCGAGCAGGAAGATCTCCCAGCGGAAGCTGGCGGCGGCGTGGTCCGCGGCTCCGCCGGCGCCCTCCGGCGGGACCAGCTCGAGGATGTGGCCATGGGGGTTGGGCGCGCGCGGATTGGCGCCGTCGGTTTGTCCGGCCCGGCGCTTGGTGTTGTTGGTGAGCATGACGTAGACGCGCCCGGTCAGCGGATTGGTCTCCACGTCCTCGGGCCGGTCCATGGCCGTGGCGCCCACCAGGTCGGCGGCGCGCCGGGTCTCGATCAGCACCTCGGCCTGGCTCGCGAAGCCGTTCTCGGGCCTGAGCGGGCCCTCGCCGAACACCAGCGGCAGCCACTCGAGCCGGCCGTCGTCGCCGAAGCGCGCCACCGCGAGCGTGCCCTCGTCGAGGAGGTCGCGGTTGGCGGCGGCGTCGCCGGGCCGGTACGGACGCGTCGAGACGAAGCGGTAGACGTACTCGAAGCGCTCGTCGTCGCCCGAGTAGACCACCACCCGGCCGTCCGGGCTCAGCGCGGTGGTCGCCGCCTCGTGCTTGAAGCGCCCCAGCGCCGTGCGCTTCACCGGCTGGGCGCCGGGATCGTAGGGGTCGAGCTCGACGATCCAGCCGAAGCGGTTGGGCTCGTGGGGCTCGGCGCCGACCTCGAAGCGGCGTTCGTGGCGGCCCCACCAGGGGTAGTGGGGGCGGCCGCGGATGCCGTAGCGGGCGTGGTTGCGGGCCTCAGGCCCGGGCGATGGATCGCCCGCGAAGTACATGTGGAAGTTCTCCTCGGCGATCAGCACCGTGCCCCAGGGGGTGGTGCCGCCGGCGCAGTTGTTGAGGGTGCCGAGGACGCGCCGCCCGTCCGGGTCGGCGCTGGTCGTGAGGCGGGCGTGGCCGGCCGCGGGGCCGCTCAGCCGCAGCTCGCTCTGGGAAGCGGTGAGGCGTCGGTTGCGCGGGCTCTGCGCGACCCGGCGCCAGCCGCCCGGACCCCGTCTCACCTCGACCACCGAGTGGCCGTGCGCCGCCATCTCGATCGCGGTGCGCGCCCGATCCAGGCCTTCCGCCCCGAGCCGGCGGCGATCGAGGCCCGGGAACATGAGATGGGGGAGGGTGTACTCGTGATTGACGCAAAGGAGCCCGTGGCCGCTCTGGCCTGAGCCCCGGGGCAGCGGCATGTAGGCGATGAAGTCGCAGTTGTAGCCGAACTGAAGGGCCTGCGCGGCGGCGCTCTGGCGCTCGATGTCGAAGCGGGGCGCCCGCGCCGCCACGCCGTCACCCCAGCGCATCACCACTTGCGTTCGGTAGCCGGGGGCGACGTGGACGGTGTCGTCGGAGCCGTGGCGGAGCTCTTCGAATCGGAGGCCCTCGGGCGGGCCCGCGGCGGCGCGGGGGAGGCCGCCGATTAAGGCGCCGGCGGCGCCGGCGGCCCCGGCGGCAAGGTCCGAGAGCACCTGGCGCCGGCTCAGGCGTCGGGCGATGATCGCGCCGATGGTGGGTCCGGAGCCCAAGTTGGCGGGCGGCTCATCGTCCTCGTAGGGCGGCCAGGTCACGGTTCTCGCCTCGGACGCCCGCGCCCCTCAGCCCTCGCCGTCGAGATCCAGCGCCCGCGTCGCCGCCTCGTCGAAGTCGAGCTCGCCCTTCAGCACCTGATCGCAGATGGCGTCGAGCACGCCGGCCTCGTCGTCGAGCACCCGGGCGCGGACGCGCTCGGCGGCGATCGCCGCCAAGATCCGGCGCACCCGCAGCCGGGGGTTGGCGCGGCGCTTCTCCTCGCCCAGCCAGTCGGCATGGGCGAAGACGCCGTCGGCGAGCTCGGGCACACCCTCGCCGGCGGTGGCGGTGGTGGCGAGGACCGGCGGGCGCCAGCCCTCGCGGTCGATCAGCCCCACCATGCCCTCGAGCTCCGCGATGGTACGGCTGGCGAGCGGCAGGTCGTTCTTGTTGACCACCAGGATGTCGGCGATCTCCAGGATCCCGGCCTTGATCGCCTGGATGTCGTCGCCGAGCCCGGGCGCCGAGACCACGATCTTGGTGTGGGCGAGCTCGGCGATCTCGACGTCGGCCTGGCCGGCGCCCACGGTCTCGACCACCACAACCTCCTTGCCGGCCGCGTCCATGACGTCGACCACCCGGGCGGCGGTGCGCGAGAGCCCGCCCAGGTGCCCGCGCGAGGCCAGCGAGCGCACGAACACGCCGTCGTCGCCGGCGTGCTCCTGCATGCGGATGCGGTCGCCCAGGATGGCGCCGCCCGAGAGCGGGCTCGAGGGATCGACCGCCACCACGCCGACGCTCATGGCGCGGCCGCGGAGCTCAGTTATGAGCGCCCCCACCAGGGTCGACTTGCCGGACCCGGTGGCGCCTGTCACGCCGATCACCAGCGCCTGCCCAAGATGGGGAAAGATGGCGCCCAGGATGGCATTGGCCTCGGCGCTCTCGTTCTCGACCGCGGTGATGGCGCGCGCCAGCACCTGGCGCTCACCGGCGCGGAGCCGCGAGAGCCAGTCCCCGCGCACGCTCGGGGCCGCCGCCGCCGACGCCGCCCCGCTCATGCCAATACCAGGGGCTGTCCGAAGCCGAACTCGGCCCTGAGCCGGGTGCAGATCTCGCCGTTGGTGGCGCCGGCGCCGGCCGCCTCCACCACCATTTCGAAGACGTTCTCGTCGGCCGAGTTGGCGGCCGCGCCGAGCGCGTCGAGGGCGCGTCGCACGGCATCCTGGTCGCGCTCCCGCTTGAAGGCCTTGAAGCTCTCGATCTGGGCCTCGATGTCGGCCGGGTCGGGCCGCGCGATGGGCTCGACCGTGCCCTCGCCCTGGTCCGTGAGGTAGGCGTTGACGCCCACCACCTTGTGCTCGCCGCTCTCCACCCGGCGCTGGAAGGCGAGCGCCGAGTCGCCGATCAGGCGCTGCACCAGGCCGGCGTTCACGGCCTCGAACATGCCGCCGGCGTCGTCGATGCGGGCGATCACCGCCTCGATCTCGTCGGCCATCCGGTTGGTCAGCGTTTCGAGGTAATAGGAGCCGCCCAGGGGGTCGATGACGTCCGTAAGGTGGGCCTCCTCGCGCAGGATGTTCTGGGTGTTGACGGCGATGCGCGCCGCCGCCTCGGTCGGCGAGCTCAGCACCTCGTCGTGGGCGTCGGTGTGGAGCGACTGGGTGCCGCCGAAGATCCCCGCCATGGCCTGTATGGCGACGCGGGAGATGTTGTTGAGGGGCTGGCTGCGGGTGAGGTCGACGCCCGAGGTCTGGGAGTGGAACTTGAAGCGCCAGCTCCTGGGATCCTCGGCGCCGAAGCGCTCGCGCACGATGCGCGCCCAGATCCGGCGGCCGGCGCGGAACTTGGCGATCTCCTCGAAGAAGCTCAGCGAGATGTCGAAGAAGAAGCTGAGCCGAGGCAGGAACGAATCCGCCGCCATGCCCCTTTTTATGCAGTCGCCGCTGTACTGGATCGCGCTCGAGAGCGTGAAGCCCATGGCCTCGGCCGGGGTGGCGCCGGCCTGCTGCATGTGCTGGCCCACCACCGAGACCGGGTTCCACCTCGGGACGTGGCGGTTCATGAACTCGATCTCGTCGAGCAGCAGGCGCCGCGCGCCCGGCAGGGCGAGGCGGAAGAACATGTGGTTGGCGACGAAATGGGAGATGTAATCGCTCTGGTTGGAGGTCCCGGCGAGCGACGACCAGGGCACCCCGATGCGCTTGGCGTGGCTCAGCACGAAGGCCAAGAGCGTGAACGGCGAGGGATCGTTGAGCCCGATCGAGAGGCGCTCGATGGGGATCTCGTCGAGACATAGCGCCATGTCGTCGACGGTGTTGAGCGTCGAGCCGCAGGTGCCGAGCAGCTCAGGATCGACCTCGTCGACGTCGAAGCCGCGGTAGACCGAGTTGCAGGGGATCAGGCTGATGGCGTTGGCGCCGGCCTCGAGCAGGGTCCTGAGCCGGTGGTTGTAGTGCCTGGGCGTGGCCAGGCCGACGAGCTGGCGCTGGCTCCACGAGCGGCCCCGGTGCATCGAGGGATAGATGCCCCGGGTCGCGGGCATCTGGCCCGGGAAGCCGAGCTCCGCCATGTAGCGCTCGCCGTCCCAGTCCTCGGGCGTGTAGAGCGGCGCGATCGCGATGCCCGAGCGGTTGCGGATCTCGTCGGCGCCGCCGACGTGGTCGGCGTAGTCCTTGCGCCAGCGGGCGCGGGCGGCGTCGAAGCCCGGCAGGGGCAGCTGGATCGGGCTCCGGTCTTGCTTTGGCGCGCTCATCTCACCCCTCGTTGTTGGGCTGGCCGGGCGGCGCTCAAGCCATCACCAGGGGCTGGCCGAAGCCGAGCTCGGCCCTCAGTCGGGCGCAGATCTCGCCGTGGGTGACGCCGGCCTCCGCCGCCTCGACCACCTTCTCGAAGACGTTCTCAGCGGTGTCATTGGCGGCCGCCGAGAGGGCGTCGAGGGCGCGCTCGACGACGCGCCCACCGCGCGCCGCCTTGTCGGCCTTGAAGCGGGCGATGGCGGCCTCGACGCGGGCCGCGTCGGGGCGCTGCAACGCCGAGCGCGCGCCGGCGTCCTCGGCGACCCGATACTTGTTGACCCCGACCACCGTCTCCTCGCCGGCCTCGACGCGGCGCTGCGCCCGCAGCGCGGACTCGCCGATCATGCGCTGCACGAGGCCGCTCTCCACCGCCCGGAACATGCCGCCGGCCTCGTCGACCCGCGCGATCACCGCCACGATCTCCTCTTCCATGCGCTCGGTCAGGGCCTCGACGTAATAGGCGCCACCCAGGGGATCGATGACGTCGCCGAGGCCGGCCTCCTCGTGGAGGATGTTCTGGGTGTGGGCGGCGATCCGCGCCGCCTCCGCCGATGGCGAGCTCAGCGCCTCGTCGTAGCCGTCGGTGTGGAGCGACTGGGTGCCGCCCAGGATCCCGGCGGCGGCCTGCACCGCGACGCGGGCGATGTTGTTGAGGGGTTGGCTGCGGGTGAGGTCGCAGCCCGAGGTCTGGCTGTGGTAGCGCAGGCGCCACGAGCGCGGGTCCTCGGCGCCCAGGCGCTGCCGCGCGATGCGCGCCCAGACCCGCCGTCCGGCGCGGAACTTGGCGATCTCCTCGAAGAAGCTCAGCGAGATGTCGAAGAAGAAGCTGAAGCGCGGCAGGAAGCTGTCGGGCGCCAGCCCCCGGGCGGTGCAGTCCTCGGCGTGCTGGATCGCGGACGAGAGCGTGAAGCCCATGGCCTCGGCCGGGGTGGCGCCGGCCTGTTGCATGTGCTGGCCCACCACCGAGAGCGGGTTCCACTTCGGTACGTGCCGGTTCATGAACACGATGAGGTCGGTGAGGAGCCGCCGCGAGCCCGGCAGTGCTATGCGGAAGAACATGTGGTTGGCGACATAGAGCGAGAGGTAGTCGCTCTGGTTGGTGGTGCCCGAAAGCGCCGACCACGGCACCCCCCGGCGCCGCGCCAGGGCCAGGATCATGGCGCTGAGCGTGAACGGGGCGTTGTCGCCGAGGCTCATCGAGTTGCCCTCGAGGCGAAGCCCGTCGAGGCAGGCGGCGACGTGGTCGGTGGTGTTGATCACGGTGCCGCAGGTGCCGAGCAGGGCGGGCTCGACCTCGTCCATGTCGTAGCCGCGCATGAACGAATTGCAGGGCGCGATGTAGAGGCCGCTCACGCCGGCCTCGGTCATCGCCCGCTGGCGCCGGTTGTAGTCCTCAGGCAGCCCCAGCCCGACGATCAGGCGCTGGCTCCAGGGCCGGCCGCGGTGCATCGACGGATAGATGCCGCGGGTGAAGGGATAGGCGCCCGGGAACCCCAGGTCCTCCATGTAGGCCCCGCCCGGCCAGTGCTCGGGCGTGTAGAGCGGCTCGACCTCGATGCCGGAGCGGTTGCGCACCTCATCGTCGCCGCCGAGGTGGTCGCGGTAGGCGCGGCGCCACCCATCCCGCGCCCTCTCGAACCCGGGCAGGGCGAGCTGGACGCCGTCCTCGGAGTTGCGCGCCGGGCTCATGCCAGGGCCTCCTCGCCGGCCGCGGCGCGACGCGCCCGGGCCTCGCCGCTCAGCGCCCGCACCGCCTCGACCACTTCCTCGAGGGCGCTGCCGGCGTGAAAGACGCGGGCGACGCCGGCGCCAAGCAGCGTCCGCTCCTCGTCGTCGGGGACGATGCCGCCGACGATCACCGCGACGTGGCCGAGCCGCGCCTCCTCGAGCGCGGTCATCAGCTTGGGCACGATCAGGTGGTCGGTGGCCAGCGAGGAGATGCCGATGACGTCGATGTCCTCTTCCTCGGCCAGCGCCACCACCTCGGGGATCTTCTGCCACGGCCCGGTGTAGACCACCTCCATGCCGGCGTCGCGCAGGTAGGCCGCCACCAGCCGCGAGCCGCGGTCGTGGCCGTCGAAGCCGATCTTGGTCACCAGCACCTTGGGTGGCCGCTCGGGGGCCGGCTGCTCGGCGCTCACGCCTCGGCCTCCCCGGGACGCAGCCCCTCGCCGAGCAGGGCGACGAAGGCGGCGGCGATGGCCGCGGGCGCCTCGCCCCCGGGCCGGTACCAGGTCTGCGACCAGTTGAGCGCGCCCATCAGCATGAGCCGGAAGGCGCGCCGGTCGACCCCGGGGCCAAGCGGCAGCGCCTCGATGAGACGGACGGCGAGGCTCTCGTAGTCGTCGCGCAGCCGCACCAGCCCGCGCCGCACCCGCTCGGGCTCGCGCGGCAGCTCGCGGATCACCACCTGGGCGTAGTCGCCGCCGTCGAGCAGCACGCCGAGGTGGGCGGCGGCGAAGGCCTCGAGCCGGCGCCAGGGCTCCTGCTCGCCCTCGATCGCGGCCTCCACGGCCTCGGTGATGCGGCGGATGCCGGCCTCGTGGACCGCCACCAGGAGGTCGTCCTTGGAGGCGAAGTGGTAGTACATCGAGCCTGCGTGCATGCCCACGTCGCCGGCGATGTCGCGCATCGAGGTGGCATCGTAGCCGAACTCGCGGAAGCGCCGCGCCGCCGCGTCCAGGAGCTGCTGGCGGCGGTTGTCCTGGCGCCGGACCTGGCCCCTAACTTGGTCCTTACCCGAGTCTGTGGTGGCGGCGGTGGCGGCGGTGGCCATGCGGTGTATACCTAACAAACGGTTGTTTGGTTAAGATATACGACGCCGGCCGGGGCCAGGCAACGAGAAAATCGCCGCGGTCGGGACGGGCGCCACCCGATGCTATGCTGCGCCGCTCAGCTCCTGGAGGGGGACATGACGACCGCACCCGAGGTCCCTTCCGCGCCGCTCGACCCCGCGACCCTCGAGGCGCTCAAGAGGGTCACCACCGCCACCCTCACCATGCAGCTCTTGAAGCGAGGCTTGCGCCGCGTCGCCATGGCGGGGCCGATGGCGCTCGACGCGGCGGCGCCGAGGCTGGTGGGCGAGGCCTTCACGCTCCGCTTCATCCCCGCCCGCGAGGACATCTCGACGCCCGAGTCCTATGCCGCCCCGGACTCTCTTCGCGGGGCCCTGGAACGGGTGCCGGCGGGCCGGGTGGTGGTGATCGAGGCGCGCGGCGAACAGGGCTGCGCGACCCTCGGCGACATCCTGGTGGCGCGGCTCAAGGCCAAGGGCGCGGCCGGCGCGGTGACCGACGGGGCGCTTCGCGACGTGGCCGAGATCGCCCGCGTCGGCCTGCCCGTGTTCGCCGCCGGCAGCGCCGCGCCGCCGTCGATTTCCGGCCTCCACTTCGCCGCCTGGGAGGTGCCCATCGGCTGTGGCGGCGTCGCCGTGCTGCCCGGCGACGTGGTGGTGGGCGACGGCGACGGCGTGGTGGTGGTGCCGCGCGCGCTGGCGCCGGAGGTGGCGCGGGCGGCGCTGGAGCAGGAGCGCTTCGAGCGCTTCGTGCAGCTCAGGATCGAGGCCGGCGCGTCGGTGGTCGGCCTCTACCCCCCGAGCGAGGAGACGCTGGCCCAGTACCAACGCTGGCTCGACGGCGGCGAGCCGGGGGCCTGAGCGCGATTCCAGGCAACCTGGAACCGCGCTAGCGGGTCGCCGTGCCTTGGTTGCGGCCGTGCTGGGTCCGCCTGTCGTAATCCTCGTCGTAGCGCTTGTGGCGCTCCAGCAATCGTTTGACGGCTGCATCCGCGACCTTCCTCAGGGCCTCGCAGGTCGCTTCGGAGGGCAGCACCCTCAAGGCGTCCTGGATCGCGTTGCCGGCCTGCATCCAGTTTCTCTTGTGGCCGTCTTCGTGCCGTTTCAGCGCCCACCAGAAGCGCCGCCAGGCCCGCCGCAGCTCGTCGGAGGGCCCCGGCGGCCCGACCCAGCGCGGCATCAGGTAGGTGACCTCGACGTCGACCCGGCTCGAGGTCAGCCAGCACTCGGAGGAGGTGTAACGAAATCGGTAGCGCGCGTTCACCGCGGGCTTGACGTAGGCGGCGAACTCGCCCGGTCCGAGGCGCTCGATCTCGGCCCGCAGCCCGGCCATCGTCTGGCCCTGGATGTTGTAGTACTCGCGGACCTCGGTATAGAACATCTGCGCCCGCGCCGGCGCCGCCGCGGCCGCCAGCACGAACAGCACCACGAGCACCTCGAGGGTGCCGTGGCGGCGCGCGGTGGGCCCGCCGCGCCTTGCCTTGCCGGGGACGAGGGCGCGCGCCATCAGCCGCGGGCGCAACGGACCTCGAGGTGAACGCCTTCGTTCCTCTGCAGGCAATCGATGATCTCGAACAGGTTGCGGGCCTGGGGATTGCCCTTGGGTCCCAACATGCGCATCAGGCTCTTGGGCGAGCGCTTGGTGCGGGCGCCCAGCTCCTCGAAGCCGAGGGTGGCGTTGATGTGGTCGCGCAGCACCACCTTGCCGGTCTCCAGGTCGCCGGACAGAAGGCACTGGATAGCTTCCCGCAGCAGCTCGGCACGGAACTCCGGGTCGCGTTCGGCGCGCGCCCGGACCGTTTCCTTGAAGTCCCTGGTCAAGACCATCGTCACCGCTCCCGTCGTTTCCGACTTCGTTAGTCGCGCCAAGGGCCTGAGCCTCGCGGATGTCGCTCGCCTGCCGCTTCTTCGTGCCACCCCCGAAGAGGGTCACCAGGCGCTCCCCATCCCTGCCCACGTAAACACGGTAGCCCGGGCCAAAGTCGATGCCGATCTCGTGGACGCCGGCCCCGACCCCTTGAGGTTGGAGAGGTTGCCTTGTCCCACCCGGGTGACGGCGATTGCGACTTTGGCCGCGGCCGGTGCTTTGAGTCGGCCGAACCATCTGGCAAATGGACTTCGGCCATCGGCTTCAAGGTACTCGCGAACCTCGATCATCGATTAAGGTAACAATTATGTTACCATTGTCAAGGGCCTCTTTATCTTTATGTGCCGTGCCGGCTCCCCGACGCCTTACCAGTTGCGGCCCCCGCGCCAGCGCTTGGCGACCTCCTCGAGCATGACCTCGGTGGCGCCGCCGCCGATGGGGTAGACCCGGGAGTCGCGCGCCATGCGCTCGATGGTGCTCTCGCGCATGAAGCCCATGCCGCCGTGGAACTGGACGCAGGCGTAGGTGACCTTGTTGACGAGCTCGCCGCAGAGCGCCTTGACCATCGACATCTCACGCACGCAGTCGAGACCCTGGGCGTGGAGCCAGGCGGCGTGGTAGGTGAGCTGGCGCCCCGCCTCGACCCGCGACTGCAACTCGGCCAGGCGCTGGCGGATCACCTGCTGGTCGATGAGGCGGCCGCCGAAGGCCTTGCGCTCGCGCACGTAATCGATGGTCATCTCGAGCGCGGTCGTGGCCTCGCTCATTGCCGTGGCGCCGATCATCAGGCGCTCGATCTGGAAGTTCTTCATCACCGCGTAGAAGCCGCGGTTCTCCTCGCCAAGCAAGTTCTCGCCCGGCACCCGGCAGTCCTCGAGCACCAGCTCGGCGGTGTCCGAGCAGTGCCAGCCGGTCTTGTCGAGCTGGCGCCCGACCGAGAAGCCGGGCGTGCCCTTCTCGACGATGAACATCGAGATGCCGCGCGAGCCCTTGGAGCCCGGGTCGGTGCGGGCGGCGATCAAGTAGAGGTCGGCGTGGACGCCGTTGGTGATGAACATCTTGGTGCCGTCCAGCACCCAGTCCTCGCCGTCGCGCCGCGCGCGGGTCCTCAAGCCGGCCACGTCGGAGCCCCCGCCGGCCTCGGTGACGGCGATCGCGGTGATGGTCTCGCCCTTGATGATGGCGGGCAGATAGCGCTCGATCTGGGCCTCGCTGCCGGCGTTGAAGAGGTGCGGCGAGGCCATGTCGGTGTGCACCGTCACGGTGGCGGTGACGCCGCTGAAGGTGGAGCGCCCGAGCTCCTCGGCGAGCACCACCGAGCCGAACACGTCCATGGCGCTGCCGCCGTACTTCTCAGGGTAGCGGATGCCGAGGAAGCCGAGCTCGCCCATGTGGCGCAGCATCTCGCGGGGGACCATCCCGGCGGCCTCCCAGGCCTCGCCGTGGGGCTTGATCTCGGCCTCGACGAAGCGGCGCAGCTGCTCGCGCAGCATGTCGTGCTCGGCACTGAAGTAGATCGACTGCACGGCTCGTCTCCTTCGCATGTATGGTATCTATTGGCGTCCCGGCTCAACACTAGGCTATCGTGAACCGAGGCGGCCCGCTTGGCTACGGTCCCACTCGGCTCTTTGGGGGATGATCACCCTCCCTCGGCCCTAGTTGCGTTTTCAATCCGCAGGGCGTAGTGCCGCCCCATCAAAGTTAATCGGGCATCCTAACGCTCATCGACACGATCGGTAGCAGGATTTAATAGAACTTGTTTGACGGTCCTCCAATCCGCGAATAGCCGCTTGGGACGGGATCGGAAAGGAAATGCAGGGATGAACTCCTGTTTCTCTTTCTGAAATGACACTAAGAAATCAGCGACTAAGCCGCTAGCATAAGTCAAACCTGATCGAATTGGATCACTATATCCGGATGGGTCCATGCCAGCAAAGTGAGTCAGAATTGATCCCAGATTTTGTGTTGCGGTTCTAAGACTACCAAGCCGCCAAAACTCGCTTTCTATCTCAGCTTCCAATTTCCTGTAAGCCGCCAAGGTGGGTTCTAAATCCTGACCCTTTCTCATGATCTCTTCGGTCATATTATTTATGTGCCTCCCAAGAGGCCCCTCCTCTCTTTTCAATCGGTCAAGGAGTATTAGAAGATCATCAAAAGCTTGCTTTGCCAGCTTATCGGTCTTGGGTTCTGTGATTTGTAGGACTCTTGGGAACTCTACTTTATTGAGTCTCCTAATTACATCTTGTGCATAGGCGAGCGCCTCAGAAGATAATCCTTCTTGTAGCGTAAGATCTTCTAACTTCAATCCAGGAGCTAGTTGTCTCAAGTATGGGAGGCTTGAACGAAAATCCTTTACGTGGTCTTCGTCATAGGTATATTGTCCGCCGAAAGCAGCCGTCGTTTCTGACACGAGCGAGAACTTAGCGGCATTCAGGAGCCTGATCGCCGTAACGCGAAGGTGCGGCACCTGATAGCTATCTTCTATCCATTTGACAACGCCCTCGAGATCATTTCCACCAAGAGTCTGTAGGTATGCTAAACGGCGGCCGTACATCCCCGCGAAGGTTTCCCAATCCACAATTCGACCATGCGACGCTTCGATTAGCTGCTTAGCCTCTCTATCTTCCACTTCATTATTGATCCTAGTGAAGAATGCTATCTTCTCGTTTTCGATATCTTCAAAATTATGGCGAATCTCAAGATAGTCTTGAATCCATTTAGTATTAGATCGCCCATGATTAGCTAGGAACCTTGCGACCGAGGGAAATTTCAGATAATCTTGCCATCCGTTATTTTTGTAATGATAGAAGTTTGGGATGATGTAACCCCTTTCAACCAGAATTCTCATCTGTGTTACATCCATCCCATAATATTCAACGAATTTTTTTGCTGAGCAGGGAATGATATCGACTATGAGGGAGGGGGTTAGCAATAGTTGCCGCCAAACTGATTTTCCAGGCTTAGGTCGTGCACTGAGTCCTCGAGCTCCGAACTCAGCTTTATTCCCCCAGTAATATAGTTCGATATCTTTCACACCGTATTCTGCTAGGCGCGAGTCGCGTTCCGACTCATCATCGGCTAGGCGATTCTCCAAATCATTTCGCAAAGACATTAGAGTAGTCCTTTTGTCTCACAAATCCCATGTGGTCCCCAACGAGATTGATCCTAGCATCTCAGAGCGCCTCCTAGTAGACCCGACCGCTGCTTTGACAACAGAACTTGCCGAAAGGCTGGGGCGACCCGCTGGAGAAATGCTAAACGCTGTCATCATCCATTCTTCTCTTTCGCCGATCGAAGCCGCTGAAGGTGGAGCGCCCGAGCTCCTCGGCGAGCACCACCGAGCCGAACACGTCCATGGCGCTGCCGCCGTACTTCTCAGGGTAGCGGATGCCGAGGAAGCCGAGCTCGCCCATGTGGCGCAGCATCTCGCGGGGGACCATCCCGGCGGCCTCCCAGGCCTCGCCGTGGGGCTTGATCTCGGCCTCGACGAAGCGGCGCAGCTGCTCGCGCAGCATGTCGTGCTCGGCACTGAAGTAGATCGACTGCACGGCTCGTCTCCTTAAGATGTGGCCACCGCTCCCGAAGCCCTAGCGGCACCAGGCCGGCTGGCGCTTCTCGAGGAAGGCGGCGATGCCCTCCTTGCCCTCGTCGGTCTCCCAGGCGTCGGCCAGGCGGTCGGCGGTGTAGACCGCGCTGTCGCGGAAGTCGCGGTAGGCGACGTGGGCGATGAGCCGCTTGGTGGCGCGCACCGCGCCCGGGGCGCAGCGCATCAGGTCGGCGAGCTCGCGCTCGACCGCGGCGTCGAGCTCGGCGCCCGCCACCACCTCGTCGAGCAACCCGATCTGGCGGGCCTCCTCGGCGCCGATGAGATGGGCGTTGAGGAAGCTGCGCCGCGCCGCGCGCACGCCGATGCGGGCGACCACGTAGGGGGCGATGTTGGCCGGCAACAGCCCGAGGCGCACCTCCGAGAGCATGAACTTGGCGTTGGCGGCGCCGATGGCGATGTCGCAGACCGAGACCAGGCCGACGCCGCCGCCGTAGGCGGGGCCGTTGATGCGGCCGATGAGCGGCTTCGAGAGCCCGTTCAGGGTCATCATCAGCAGCGCCACCTCGGCGCTTCCCGCCACCCGCTCGGTGCGGCTGTTGCCGAGCACGCTCTTCATCCACTTGAGGTCGGCGCCGGCGCAGAAGCTCTTGCCGGCGCCCGTGAGCACCACCGCCCGCACGCCGGCGTCGGCGTCGAGCCGGCGCGCCGCCTCCAGCAGCTCGACCTGGAGCTGGGCGTTCATGGCGTTGTGGATCTCGGGCCGGTTGAGGGTGAGCCGCGCCACCCCGGCGCCGTCGATATCGAGTTCGATGGTCTCGAAGGTCATCTCGGGTCGTCCCCCTGGGGCGCGCCCAGCCGCGCCGCTCCAGCTTACATGCCGAAGCCGGCGATGTCGCTGGGGCTAGGGCCGGCGGCGCATGATCTGGACGCTCTTGAAGGTCGTCACGACCTCGTCGCGCTGGTTGAGGATGGCCCAACTGAGGTGGACGTTGCCGCGCTCGGGCCTCGAGCGCGAGGGTCGGGTCGCCACCACCTCGGCCTGGGTGCGGATGGTGTCGCCGGGACGCACCGGCTTGAGCCAGCGTAGCTCGTCGATGCCGGGCGAGCCCAGACCGTTCCGGCCCAGGATGTCCTGATCGATGAAGAGCCGGAAGCCGAGCGCCATGGTGTGCCAGCCGCTGGCGATAAGGCCGCCGTAGATCGACGCTTTGGCCGCCTCGGCGTCGGTGTGGAGGTACTGGGGGTCGTAGCGCGAGGCGAACTCGATGATCTCTTCCTCGCTCAAGCTGTGGGCCTCGGTCTCGAAGCGGTCGCCGACCGCGAAGTCCTCGAAGTACCGTTGCGACATCGACGTCTCTCCTCAAAGGGTGGCCGTGGCCGCCCTCTTTTAACCGACGGGGCGGCGAAATCCAGCGCAAGCTTGCCGAAGCTTGCGCTTCAATGGCGGACCGGCGGCAGACCGGCGGCGGACCGGCGTGGTAAGCTCCGAGCTCGGCGTGCGAAGGGAGGCGCCATGCGCATCGCGGTGATCGGCGGCGGCAACGGCGCTTACGCGGCGGCGGCGGACCTCGCCGAGCGGGGCCACGAGGTGCGGCTGTGGCGGCGCGACGGCGCGGCGCTCGAGCCGCTCGCCAAGCGCGGCGCGATCACGCTCACCGACTTCCGTGGCAGCCGCGAGGTGGCGCTGGCGCTCGTCACCGCTGAGCTCGGCGCGGCGGTGGCGGGCGCCGAGCTGGTGCTGGCGCCGCTCCCCGCGCCGGCCCAGGAGGCGCTGGCCGAGGCGCTGGCGCCCCATCTGTCGGAGGGCCAGGTGGTGTTCCTGGCGCCCGGCACCTTCGGCAGCTTCGTGATGGCGCGGCGCCTCTACGAGCTCGGCAACCGGGCGCGGCTCGCCTTTGCCGAGGCCGGCACGCTGCCCTATCTCGCGCGCAAGCACGGGCCGGCCGAGATCGCCATCACCACCCGCGCCACCCGCCTCCCCTCTGGCGTCTTTCCGGCGGCCGACGGCGACGCCGCCTTTGCCGTGATCGAGACCGCCTACCCGGCGCTGGAGCGGCTGACGGATGCCCTCGACGGGGCGTTGATGAACGCCGGGCCCATCATCCACCCCCCGCTCATTCTGATGAACGCGGGGCCGATCCAGCACTTCGAGCACTGGGACATCCACAACGAGGGCACCCAGCCCGCCATCCGCGACGTCACCGATGCCCTCGACGAGGAGCGCATCGCGGTGCGCGAGGCCTTGGGCTACGGCGCTCCCCACTTCCCTCTCGCCGACCACTACCACGAGGGCGGCGACGAGTGGATGTACGGCAACGCGGGGCACGAGCGCATCGTCGACAGCGGCGACTGGCGCGAGAGCCTGGACCTTCACCGCCATCGCTACATGCGCGAGGACGTGGCCATGGGCGTCGCCTTCCTGGTCTCGGTGGCGGAGTGGGCGGGGGTGCCCTGCCCGGTGGCGCGGGGGCTGTTGGCACTGGCCTCGGCGCTCCTGGGCGAGGACCTGCGCGCCGGCCCCCGCACCCTCGAGGGCCTGGGCCTCGCCGCGAGCGCGCCCGCCGAGCTCAAGGCGATGCTCCACCGGGGCCTCGAGCAATGAGCGCGCGCAAGGCCCGCATCGCCGCCCTCGGCGCCGGCCGCATGGGGCGCGGCATCGCCCACGTCTTCGCCTTCGCCGGCCACGACGTGGCGCTGGTCGACTTCAAGGCCCGCGGGCCTGAGGAATCCGCGGCCCTGCTCGAGGCGGCGCGCGACGAGATCGCCCGCAACCTCGGCTTTCTCGCCTCGCTCGGGGTGCTCGATGAGGGCCAGGCGGCGGAGGTGCTGGGGCGGGTCGCCTGCCATCCCCTCGCGGAGGCCGCGAGCGCGCTGGGCGCCGCCGACGTCGTGTTCGAGGCCGTGCCCGAGGTCCTGGAGGCCAAGCGCGACGCCTTCGCCAGGCTCTCTCCAATGCTCGAACCTGAGGCCATCGTCGCCTCCACCACCTCGACCATTCCGGTCGACAAGCTCGCCGCCCTGGTCGACCGGCCCGAGCGCTTCCTCAACGCCCATTGGCTCAACCCCGCCCACCTCATGCCGCTGGTCGAGGTGAGCCCGGGAACGGCGACCGCGCCCGAGGCCACGGCGGCGCTCAAGCGGCTGCTCGAGCAGGCCGGCAAGGTGCCGGTCATCTGCGCAGCGACCCCGGGCTACATCGTGCCGCGGATCCAGGCCCTGGCCATGAACGAGGCCGCGCGCATGGTCGAGGAGGGGGTGGCGAGTGCCGAGGACATCGACCGCGCCGTCCGCGTCGGCTTCGGCGTGCGCTACGCCATCCTGGGCCTGGTCGAGTTCATCGACTGGGGCGGCGGCGACATTCTCTACCACGCCACCCGGCACCTGGCCGAGGCGCTGGGGAGCGAGCGCTTCTCCTCGCCCCCCGGGGTCGCGCGCAACATGGCGGAAGGAAAGCTCGGCATGGGCAGCGGCCAGGGCTATTACGACTTCCGCGACCGCGACGTCGAGGCCTACCAGCGCGAGCGCCTCGAGCGCTTCGTCGGGCTCTTGCGCCACCTCGGGCTCCTTCCCCGCCCCGGCGGCGGCCCGGTTGACGGCTAGGGGGTACCCTGAATCACTCAGTTGCGAAAGTGGGTACCAGATTTAGCCCGGTTCTCTTCCCTGTGGGGAGAGCGCGACCCGTGCAGCGGCAGGGTGAGGAGGAGGGCGCCTGAAGTCCGTGATCCCGCCTCAGTTCACCAGCTCCCAGGCGCCGTCAGGCTGGCGGCAGGCGGTGCCGTAGGTTTGCTGAACCACGCCGGCAATGACGGCCTCGGCGATGTACTCACGGCAATAGCGCCCGGTGGTCCGGTCGTTGAAGCTGCGGCGCGGCGTCACCCTGTAGTTGGCGTCTGCGTCGGGGTTGCGCCAAGCCACGGCCTGGTTGTCGTTCGCGCTCTCGAGGCTCTTGGCGACGCAGACTTGGTCGGCCCTGCCCATCGAGCGGCCAATGGCGCTGCCCACCAGGGCGCCCAAAAACACCCCGGCGCCGGTCGCCGCCAGCTTGCTCTTGCGCTTTTTCTTGCCCTTGACGATCTTCGAGCCGGCGTACCCGCCCAGCGCCGCTCCGGCCAGCAGACCGAGGATTTCGGGGCTAAGCAAGCCGCGCTGACAGGTGCCCGCGCCGATGTCGCGAAACTTGGCCCGGTAGCCGTGCGCCGGCGCCCACGGCGGCGGCTCGGCGAAGGCGGGCGCGGGCGTCCAGGCCGCGCTAATCAGGAGCGCCATGCCCACCAGCAAGGCGATCCCGCGGCACGGGCGGCAGCGCTTCTTTCCGAGATTGTCGATGACGAACTCCATCGCGCCACGACGCCGGGCCCCGTGATGGCCCAAGAAGCGTCGCCCTAGTACCCTGAATCGGGGATGAGTGATACGGAAAAATAGGCTGCACGGGGTACCTGGCTCCTCAATCACTCGATTGCGAATGTGGGTACCAGGCGGCGGCGACCCGGTTGGCGGTCAGTCCGTTGGGGGTTAGGATATGTCGGTCTTATGTAGCAAACGCACCAAGCGTCTGCTCCAGACCGGGGACAGGTGAGATGTGAGATGGGGTCTAGGTCTTGGGTTGGTGGTGGCAGTCCTCATCGGCGCCATTGAATGGCCCGATAACATTAGGGGTGCACACGCGGCAGTCAGGGCTTACGTCGACTTGCACGCATATTTCGGTTCGGCGCCGCGGTGTGTGCTCAAAAATATCGCTATATTCCATCCATCCCCACACAAAAAGAGCGGCTTCCTTGCGGGTATGACTTGAGCCTGGGCCGGCGACATCCCGACAACGCTTTTGGTGATTTGGCCTGGGCCAATGTTGACTCTTTCGGAAATCACGTCTTCGGTTGCCAAGTCCGGGTATTTGAAATCTTGGGGGAGGCTGTCTTTAGTGATCGTCAAGTTTGCCGCCGCACGGCCGCGGCGCGCTGGTGTCGCGCCGTTGTTCTTCCATTCAATTGCGACGCCGTAACCGGTTACTTGTTTCGGCTCTCCCGTTTCGTAGGTTCTCCAGAGGATTCTTCCCGAGGATATGTAAGCCCTCAGCTGCTGCTTGGCCGTATCGGTAGTGGCTTCGACCGCATCTTCAGCGGCCTTGGCGGCGCGGATCGCGGCTCTATTGGCCTGGCGCGTAAGATGCAGCGTGTAGAACAACAGTCCAACGCCCGCAATACCGAGAAGGATTTGCCCCAGGGTCAGCCCAACCAAGTCTTCGGCAGACGAAGCCATGGACCGTTGAGCTATAAGGTCGTCCTTCTCACGCTCCTCGGCTGCTTGGCAGCGTTCGTCGCAGGCTGGTGGGGGTGGCCTCAGTTGTTGGACGGTAAGGGGTGGCGGCGGCGGCTGTTCGGGGGCGGTCTCGCTCTGAGTGCGAGTCTGGCCGGCATTATCCTTTGGAGCTGGGGTGTCTACGGCTACCCCTTGGCTTTCTTCGACCGCTGGGGGCTGTTCTGGCGCGTCTTCTTGGGCGTGTAGGCTGGACGGCAGCAAGATTATGGCTGCAATCAGCCATCCTCCAAGTGCAGCGTATGGCAGCCTATCGCCACGAGACATTGGACAAAGAATACCGCAGTGAACCTCCCGCGTGCAATCTTATTGCGGATGTTCGGCTCAGTCTCGCGCACCCCGATCTCTCGTAGCCGCTCGGCAAGCTGAGAGTAGGTCACGCCCCGACGCTTCAACTCACCTTTCAACATGCCCTTTACGCGGGCGTCCCAAGCTTCTATCACTTCTGGCATTGCACCCTCCATGGTGCCGAATGCCATCATAAACGATGTGTTTGCCCTTTACAACGTGATATGTCGCCATTATATACAGTGCATAAGCACTGGATATGATGGCAATGTCTCAGCACTTCCTCCTTTCCGCCAAGGCTCGCACGCTCAGCGTGTCCAGGGTCGCGCGGATGACCGACGAGGAAGCGCGGCAGACATTCCGTGGTATCCGCTGGGCTTCGACCGATGGTGAGCCCGTCTGCCCTCAGTGCGGCTGTGTCGCCTGCTACGAGTATGCCAGCCGCCCGATCTTCAAGTGCAAGGGCTGTGACCACCAGTTCAGTCTCACAAGCGACACGATCTTCGCCAGCCGCAAGATGCCGATCCGCGACTACCTGCTGGCAATCGCCATCTTCGTTAACGGCGCCAAGGGGATCAGCGCCCTGCAACTGAGTCGCGACTTGGACGTCCAGTACAAGACGGCTTTCGTCCTGGCCCACAAGCTCCGCGAGGCGATGGCAGCCGAGCAAGCCGATGCGACGCTCAGCGGGATCGTAGAAGTCGATGGCGCCTACTTCGGCGGATACGTGAAGCCCGAGAAAAAGAAAGAGGATCGGGTAGACCGTCGCCTAGTCGAGCACCAGACGGGCAAGCGCAAGGTCGTGGTGACCATGCGCGAGCGCAAGGGCCGGACGCTGGCCCATGTCTTTGAACACGAGTCAGACTCGGTGCCGACCATCCACGCCAGCGTCAGGACTGGCACTGTGGTTCATGCTGACGAGTCGCCGTCGTGGGATGCCCTGCATGGCTTCTACGATGTGCACCGCGTCAACCACAGCATTCGGTTCTATGACGACGGCGTTTGCACGAACCAGGCCGAGAGCTACTTCGCCCGCCTGCGCCGCGCCGAGATTGGCACGCATCACCACATCTCGGGCCGCTACCTCGGGGCCTACGCTCGCGAGATGGCGTGGCGTGAGGATCACCGGCGCCGCCCGAACGGGACGCTGTTCATGCTGGCTGCTACTGCCGCTGCCGAGCATCCGGTATCGCGGCAGTGGAAGGGATACTGGCAGCGCGATCAGTAATCGGCCGCTCGTTTGCCCGTGGCATTTACACTTGACATTTACGCCGAACCACAGTAGGTGACAGCGATTCTGCGTAACGGGGGCACCAGAATCATGGCACCGGATAAATCAGCACCGGACACCAATCCCTTTATCACCGGGTTCCTGAGCGACACTTTCGCAAATGAGGGTGTCCCCGACTATGGCTACCACGAAAACCACCTCCCAACCACAAGGGACCGCGAGCGTCAAATACAGTCGGTAATGGGTCTGATTGATTGGACAGAAGACGAAGACGATTAACGCCGATGACATTCTCGCCGGGCTGCCTGACAAGTGAAGATTGGTCCCGACACACTACCGGACATAGCACATTTTGACCGTTTCGAGAGTCTATTCTTGGAATACGCCAAAGAATCCTATCCAACTACATTCCTGCGTCCGAAGATTTCAAAAGTTAGGTTGTATGATGCTCACTACGCTTGGCAGGACGACCTGTCGCGCGTAGAGGGTCGCGAACAAAATCTGGACAAAGGCCTCGACCATTTCAAACAATGCGGCCACCTCGCATACTGGATGCGGCGCATGGCGCCAATTGTAGAATACGATGACCATATTGTAAAATATGAGAGTGGTGAAGAGATATATAAAGATGAAATGAGGGCGCGAAAACTATTGTTTGAATACGGAACCGAATTTATTGCGTTCGATTTCGCGTTTCAGATTTGTTTTTACTATGAATCAGAAAGAACTGATCGTCATACGGAATTTAAAGCGCCACTTTTGACCCCTAATTACTTACGAGATATTTGCCATATGCTAAAGTTCAAACATGTGTCGCCGCATTCAATGACCTTGATCTATAGGTCCTTGTTTCTTTAGATAAGCAAAATGTAATCTACCGCCCAATCTCCCACAGCACATACTGCCCCGGCCCTTGCTCCGACCTGACGGAGCCCTTATCCCGCTGCCCCCGCAGGGCCACGCCTACACGCTTCGCCACGAGCCGTAGGAGCCGCTTGTCGCTCTTGTCGAGGGCGCGGGTCACCAGTAGCTCAAGGGCTATATCCCGCGTCGTAAGGGGCTCCGCCGCTTGTCTGAGGATGCTCAGCACGATACGGGTCATTTGGCCCCGGTTGGCCCAGTCCTTCGGCGGGCGGAATGCCTTGGGCTTGATGGCCTCTATCTGGTGAGTCGGGTCGAACAGCCGCAGCGTGGCGTCCAGGTTCTCTAGGTCGAGAACCATCTGACGCAGCCGCTCATGGGTGTGCTCGATATCGCCTGTCAATTCCGCTCGCTTGCGAACAAGAGCGGTGACGACGTGCGGGTCTGCCATGCCGCAAGGCTAGCACCCGGGGCGGAAAATTTTTAGGGGACGGTAGGTGTGCTTGCTACATAAGGCCGCAATATCTTGTGGTCACGGAGCGTAGGTGCGTTTGCTACATAAGACCGGGATATGTCCCCGTGACCTGAGGCGTCGACGGCGATGAAGAGCGACTCGCCGATGGTTGCTCCCAGGGGCTAAGCGGACCTACCGGACATTGGCGCGACCTGGCGGTTACTCCGGCAGCCCCGCCTTGCGGAGGCCGTCGAGTAACCGCTCCATGTCCTCCGGCCTTTTGATGGGAAGCTGCTTTCTTAGGGTCTCGACGGTTTGTCCCGGCACGAGACGCAAGTACCGGTCGAGCGCGGCGCGGGCCGCGTCGATCCGGCCCATCCGGCCATAGATCGCCGCGAGCAAGCGGTGGCCGGACGGGAAATCGGGCTTTATCCGGAGGGCCTTCCGTGTCCACTCGGCCGCTTTATCATATCGCTCCTCGTGGAAATCGGCGCCGCCGCGCCAGAGAAGCCACCAGTATCTGTACGGGTCGCGGGGGCTGAGCCGCATCGCCGTGTCGAGCCGTTCTGCCGCTTCGTCCATCCTGCCGACCAGGCCCAGAGCGCCCCCGAGGGAGCCGTGCGCGGCCGCGTTATTCGGATCGAGGTCGATCGCCGTCTCGAGCCTGCTGACGGCGTCCTCGAAGCGCCGCCGAAACATGTTGGCCGCGCCAAGGGCCCTGTGGGCGGTTGCGTCGCGGTCATCCAGCGCCACCGCCTTCCGCGCCGCCTCGTACGCCTGCGAAATGGACTGTCGCGGGGACTCGCTCCAGCCGTAGAGGACATCCATCATGTGGGTAAAGGCGAGGACGCTGAAGCCGGGAGCGGCGCTCGGATCGAGTTCGATGGCCCTGAGGGCGAGGCGCCTCGCCTCTTCCATGTCCTCGCGGGTCAGCCGCGCACGGTGCCACCGCGCGCGCATCGTGTAGTTCCAGGCGTCCAGGCTGTTCGGATCCTTGCGCCGGGCGCGCTGCATTTCGGCCGAGACCAGCTCGGGGCCGATAGCGGCGACGATGTTCCGGGTGATCTCGTCCTGGACGGCGAAGATGTCCTCGAGCTGGTGGTCGTAGCGCTCGGCCCAGACATGGTTGCCGGTGGTGGCGTCGACGAGCTGGGCGGTGATGCGCACCCGGCTCCCCGCCTTGCGGACGCTGCCCTCGAGCACGTAACGGACGCCCAGCTCTTGGCTCACCCGCTTCACGTCCACCGCCGCGCCCTTGTAGGTGAAGGTCGAGTTGCGGGCGATGACGAAGACGCCCCGGTTCCTGGACAAGCCGGTGATGATGTCCTCGGCGATGCCGTCGGCGAAGTACTCCTGCTCGGGATCGCCCGACATGTTGGTGAAGGGCAGCACCGCGATCGAGGGCTTGTCGGGGAGCGGGAGTGGCGGGTTCTCCGGCAGCCCGGCCTTGCGCAGCGCGGCGAGAAAACGTTCGCGTTCCTTCGGGTCCTTGTATAGGAGCGTTTTGCCGAGCCCCTGAACCGTGGCGTCCGGCTTGATTTCCAGGATGTAGGCGACTTCGGCTTCGGCGTCCGCTTGCCGTCCTGTCTCGCTGTAGGCCGTCACCAACTGCGTCGGCGCCAACAGGTTCCCGGGCATCCGTTCCTTGGTGCGCTCGAGCGCCACGATGGCCTCATCATACCTCCCCTCCAGCCGATAGGCGCGGCCGAGCACGACGAGCCACCAGGCGGGGTAGTAGGGGTTGAGCCGCATCGCCTTCTCGAGCAGGGCGGCGGCCTCTGCCGGCCTCCCGGCAAATGTCAGCGTGCCGGCGAGAAGCGCCTTGCCACCGGCGTCGTTCGGGTCGAGGGCGACGGCCTTCTCCATGAAGGCGATGGCCTGCTCGTACTCTCGCTTCAGCACTTGGATGGCGCCGAATAGAGAGTGGTTGGTGGCAAGGCGCTCGTCGAGGGTCATGGCCTTTTCCCCCAACTCCACCGCCTTCGACAAGGACTCGGCGCGCGACTCGCTCCAGTCATTCCTGGCATCGGCCCAATGGGTCCACGCCAGCAGGCTCCAGGCCGTCGAATAGCTCGGGTCCAGTCGCACGGCGTCTTCGAAAAGCACCCGGGCCCGTGCATTGTCCTCCTTGGTGAAGCGGAAGAACAGGGCGTGCCCCTTGGTGATGCTTGCCCAGGCCTCGAGATTTTCCGTGCCTCGAGCGCGCACCCCGGTGAGTTTGACCTGCAAGGCCAGCACGACCTCGCGCGTGACGTCGTCGAGCACCGCGAAGAGGTCTTCAAGCCGGCGGTCGTAGCGCTGCGACCAAAGATGGTGACCCGCGACGGCATCGATCAGCTGCGCGGTCACGCGCAATTGTTCGCCGGATTTCTGCACGCTGCCCTCGAGCACATATTGCACGCCCAAATCCTCGGCCACTTGCTGTACCTTCACCGGCTTGCCCTTGTAGGTGAAGGTCGAGTTGCGGGCGATGACGAAGAGGTCCGGGATCTGCGACAGCGTCGTGATGATGTTCTCGGCGATGCCGTCGCCGAGGTAGTCCTGCTCGGGATTGCCCGAGAGGTTGTCGAAGGGCAGCACCGCGATCGAGGGCTTCTCGGGCAACGGGAAGGCCATGCGCTCGACCGACGCCGGTTCGACCCGCGCGACCCAGGGCTGCCACCAAGCGACGCCGCCCGCGGCGAGAGCCATCAAGATGGCCGCCGCAATGGCTGGCATACGCCATCGCCTCGCGGCGCTTGGCGTCTTGGCCGTCGCCGCCACCGACACCGAGCCCGGGACCAGCCGATAAGCGGATACTGGCTCGGCGATGTTCTTGACCTCCTGCGGGCCCAGGTCCTCGAAGCCCAGCGACAGCTTGTGCTTGACCTGCTCGAAGACGCTGGAGGAGACGCAAATGCCGCCGGGCTCGGCCAGGCCCTCGAGCCGCGCCGCCACGTTGACACCGTCGCCAAACAGGTCTTCGTCCCGGACCATGACGTCGCCGATATTGATGCCCATGCGGAACATCAATTTCCGATCGTCGGCGAGCGCGGTGTTGCGGCTGGCGATCTCCTCCTGGCATGAGATGGCGCAGCGCACCGCCTCGACTGCGCTGCCGAACTCCGCCATCACGCTGTCGCCGCCGGTGCTGAAGACCCGGCCTTCATGCCGCGCGATCAGAGCGTCGATGATCTCGCGATACTCGCCGAGGGTCCCGAGCGTTGCCTCCTCGTCCTCGTGCATGAGGCGCGAATAGCCCTCGACATCGGCGGCGAGGATCGTGGTCAGCTTGCGTTTGACGGCTTGGGTTGCCAAGAGCCCCCTCCCTGGACAGGGGCGGCGCACGGCTTCGCTGAGGGAATGCCGCTCTCAAGTTCCCGTTTTGAGATTAGACCTCCCCAACATCATTCTCTCGAACGATCGAGGGGAGCTCATTGATTGAGATCAATCTTCGAACTCAAGAACGAGTACACATCTTAACGAGGGCGCCTAAAGGAGGCGGCCGGAAGGGCGGCTAAAGCGCGTGCGGCCAAGATGCGGGCTGGCCCCACCGAAAATGATATGTCATTATAACATTGTAACAACCGGCGGCGGGGCTCGAACCCCGCCCCGAAAGCCGCCCCGACGGGGCGATGCGAACCGGGGGCCGTGGGGAGGAATGCAGCAGCCGCAGGCGGTGGGCCGCGAGGGCGTCGAGGTCGACGCGCGCATCCCGACTCCGCTCTACCATCAGATTTTTCTGGTGCTCAGGGAGCAGATCTACGACGGCAGCTATCCCGACCAGGCGACGCTGCCGAGCGAACACGAGGCGGCGCGGCTCTTCGGCGTCTCGCGCATCACCGCCAAGCGGGCGCTCGACGAGTTGGCCGCGGTCGGCCTGGTGGTGCGCCAGCGCGGCCGCGGCACGCGGGTGCGCTACCGGGCGCCGGCGCCGCCGGTGCGCTGCTCGGTCGAGGGCCTGCTCGAGAACCTGCTGGTCATGGGGCTCGAGACCGAGGTCCAGGTGATCGACTTCGCTTACGTCGACCCGCCGGACGAGGTCGCCCGGGCGCTCGGCTCAGGCCGCGGCGAGAAGGTCCAGCGGGCGGTGCGCACGCGGCTTCTCCAGGGCCAGCCGTTCTCTTATCTCACCACCTTCGTGCCCGCCGACTTGGGCCGCTCCTACGACCGCGACGACTTGCTCGACACGCCGCTCTTGGTGCTTCTCGAGCGCTGCGGCGTGGTCGTCTCGAGCGCCGAGCAGACCATCACCGCGGCCCTCGCCGACACCCGGGCGGCGGCGGCGCTGAAGGTCGATATCGGCTCGCCGCTGCTGCGCATCACCCGTGTGGTGCGGGATCAGCAGGAACGGCCGGTCGAGTACATCACCGGCCTCTATCGCCCCGACCGTTACCAGTACCGTATGGCTTTGTCGCGGGTGCAAGGAGAGACCACGAAGACCTGGTCGGCGGCCGAGGGAGTCCCCCGTCCGGGCGCCGGCGAGCGAGCAGGTTCAACCGCTTACAGGGAGAAGAATCCATGAGCGAACGACCCCCCAAGTCCACCCTCACCCGCCGCCGTTTCGTGGCCGGGGCCGCCGCCGGCTCGGCGGTCATGGCCACCGGGCTCGGCTTCCCGGCGGTGCTCCGGGCCCAGCCCAAGGCGATCAAGTTCGGCCTCATCCATCCGGTGACCGGCTGGGCCCAGTTCTCGGGCACCCAGTGCCGCTTCGGCGCGCTCACCGCCATCGAAGAGATCAACGCCGAGGGCGGCATCAAGTCGCTGGGCGGCGCCAAGCTCGATCCGGTGCTGGGCGACGCCCAGTCCAAGCCCGAGATCGGCGCGGCCGAAGTCGAGAAGATGAACGACGCGGGCGTCGCCGCGATCGTCGGCGCCTACGCCAGCGGCATCTGTCTCGCCACCACTCAGGCGGCGGCCAAGTACGGCATCCCGCACGTGGTCGACGTCGGCGTCAACGACAAGATCGTGGGCCGCGGGCTCGAGAACACCTTCCGCTTCGGCCCCGGCTTCGGGGTCATCTCCAAGCTCGGCGGAGAGCGCCTGATCGCCATCAACGAGGCCGCCGGCAAGCCGGTGAAGACCGTGGTCATCGTCCACGAGAACACCACGCCCTTCGGCAGCTACATGGCCGGCTTGATGACCAAAGCGCTGGAGCCCGCCGGGTTCGAGATCCTCGAGGTGCTACCCCACCCGACGCCCAACAAGGACTTCAAGAACATCGTCCTCAAGATCAAGGAGCTCAAGCCCGACCTGATCATCCCCTCGCACTACTACAACGAAAACGTATTATTCCTGCGCACCATGCAGCGGCAAAAGGTAACGGCGAAGGCGGTCTATTCGGTCCTCGGCGGCGCCTCCTCCCAGTACCGCTTCCTCACCGAGTTCCCCGACGCGGCCCAGTACGTGATGGACTGCAACCACTGGTTCGATCCCAAGCAGGCCGGCGCGATGGCGCTGAAGAAGAAGACCGAGGCCGGCGGCAAGACCTTCTCCTACGAGGTCTTCCTCGACTTCACGGCGGTGCGTCTCGTGGCCGACGCCATGGAGCGCGCGGGCTCGGCCGATCGCGCGGCGATCATCGGCGCGCTGGCGTCCAGCACCTGGAGCGGCCATTTCATGCCCTACGGTCCGACCAAGATGGTCAACGGCCAGAACCAGGGCGCCCAGCCCCTCAACACCCAGATCCTGGGCAAGGAGATCGAGGTCGTAGCACCGGCCGAGTACATGACCAAGCCGGCGGTGTTCCCGCGACCCGCGTAAGGCACTCGCTTAAGGTAGGATGTGGCGGGGGCGGCAATCGCCGCCCCCGTTCGCTGAGTCCTCGGACGTCGAAGCGAGATGGACATTCTCGGCCTAGCGCTGCCCGGCTATAGCTGGAACACGGTCCTCGGCTCGGCCATCAGCGGCGTCTTCCTGGGGTCGGTCTACGCCCTGGTGGCGTTGGGCCTGACGCTCATTTACGGCGTCCTTCACATCATCAACTTCGCCCATGGCAGCCTCTTGATGCTGGCCATGTTCTCGGTCTACTTCCTGTGGCACCTGTTTGGCATCGACCCCTATGTGGCGATGGTGATCGTGGTGCCGGGGGGCTTCGTGTTCGGCTATGCGCTGCAGCGCCTGGTGATCGGCCGATCGAGCCACGGCCGCGACGAGATCACTCTCCTGCTGACGCTCGGCGTCGCCATCGTCATCGAGAACGGCGCCCTGTTCGCGTTCTCCGCCGACCAACGGCTGGTGCAGGTGCCCTACGATTTCGACGGCATCGACCTCGGCGTCACCTTCGCGGTCTACCCCGAGCTGGCGGCGCTCGGCGGCTCGCTCCTGATCACGCTGATGCTGTGGCTCTTCATGACCCGCACCGACACCGGCAAGGCCATCCGCGCGGTGGCCAAGGAGCGCCAGGGGGCGAGGCTCGTGGGCATCAACGTCGAGCACATCTTCGCCGTCAGCTTCGGCATCGGCACCGCCTGCGTGGCGGCGGCGGCGAGCCTCTTGGCGCCGACCTACGCCGTCGACCCGCAGTTCGGCTACCTCTTCGTGCTGATCGCCTTCACCGTCGTCGTGCTGGGCGGCATGGGGAGCTTCGTCGGCGCCCTCGTCGGCGGCTTCATCATCGGTATAACCGAGCAATTGGGCCGCCTCTACCTGGGGGAGAGCCTGGGCCTGATCACCATCTCCGTCATCTTCATAGCGATCCTCCTGTTCCGGCCCACCGGACTGTTCGGCCAGAGGCTGAGATGAACGCGGGCGCGCGCCTGGTCGGCTGGGCGATCCTGCTCGCGGCACTGACCCTGGGGCCGCTCGCCATCTCGTCGGGGCGCTGGATCGCCTTCCTCGAGCTGACGCTGTTCGCCGCGGTGCTGGGCCAGGGCTGGAACATCCTCGGCGGCTATGGCGGGCAATACTCCTTCGGCCACGCCCTGTTCTTCGGCACCGGCGCCTATCTTCAGGCGCTGCTTCAGTTCGATCACGGCTGGAGCCCGTGGGCGGCGCTCTGGGTCGCCATCCTGGGGGCCGTTCTGGTCGGCGCCTTCTTCGGATACCTGTGCTTTCGCTATGGCCTGCGCGGCTCCTATTTCGCCCTCGTGACGCTGGCCTTCGCCGAGGCCTTCCGGGTGCTTTCCAATTCGCTGATCTTCATCACCGAGGGCGGGCGGGGGGTCCAGCTCGACCTCAATCAGGATCCCGACAAGGCGATCGCCCTGTTTCAGTTCACCTTCGCCGGCGACTTCCTCAAGGCCTACGGCAACTACTACACCATCCTGATCATCCTGGTGCTGGGCTACGCCGCCACCTGGGTCATGGCGCGCTCGCGCTTCGGCGCCCAGCTGGTGGCGGTGCGCGAGAACGAGGACGCCGCCGAGGCCCTCGGCATCAACGCCTTCCGGGTCAAGATGGGGGCCATCTGCATGTCGGCGGCGATCACCGCCTCGGCCGGCGTCTACTACACCCAGAAGTTCCTGTTCGTCGATCCGGGCATCGCCTATGGCCCCGGCAAGTCGGTGGAGGCGCTGGTGGCGCCCATCATCGGCGGGCTGGGCACGGTGCTGGGGCCGCTGGTGGGGGCTGCCTTCATCCACGCCATCGGCGAGGGCGCCAAGGAGCTGACCGCGCTGGTCTGGGAGGAGCGCCCCGGGCTCGACCTGATCCTGTTCGGCGTCGTCCTGATCCTGGTGCTGGCCTTCCTGCCCAAGGGGCTGATGGGGCTCATGGAGACGGCCTGGCGGCGCGTCGCGCGAGCGCTGCCGGGGCCTCGGGACAAGGCCGGTGCTTGAGATAGAGGGCCTCACCAAGGCCTTCGGCGGGCTGATCGCGGTGGCCGACGTCGCGCTCACCGTGCCCGCGGGCAAGATCGTCTCGCTCATCGGTCCCAACGGCGCCGGCAAGACGACCCTGTTCGCGATCGTCTCGGGCTTCCTCAAGCCCGATCGCGGCCAGGTCCGCTTCCTCGGCGACGAGATCACCGGGCTCACCCCGCACGCGATCTGCCGGCGCGGGCTGGTGCGCACCTTTCAGGTGGTGCAGCCGTTCGCCAACCTGACGGTGCGCGACAACATCGCGGTGGGCGCTCAGAATCGCCTGCGTCGGCGCCGAGAGGCGCTCGAGCGCGCCGCCGAGATCGCCGAGCGCCTCGGCATGTCGGGACAGCTCGATCAGATGGCGGGGGCGCTGACGGTGGCCGGGCGCAAGCGCCTCGAGCTCGCCCGGGCGCTCGCCACCGGGCCCCAACTGCTGCTCCTCGACGAGGTCATGGCCGGGCTCAACGCCATCGAGATCGACGAGATCGCGGGCGTCATCCGCGACATCCGGGCCTCGGGCATCACCATCTTTCTCATCGAACACGTCATGCAGGCGGTGATGAGCCTTTCCGACTACACCTTCGTGCTCAGCAACGGCGCCATCATCAGCCAGGGGCGGCCCGACCAGGTGGCCGCCGACGCCGTTGTCATCGAGGCCTATCTCGGTCACGGCGCTGCCGAGCGGATCGCCCAAGGAGAGAGCCGTGCTTGAGGTCCGGGGCTTGAAGGCCGGCTATGGCCAGGTCGAGGTGCTGCACGGCATCGACCTCGAGGTGAGGGACGACGAGATCGTCGCCGTGCTGGGCTCGAACGGAGCCGGCAAGTCGACGCTCAACAACAACATCTCGAGCATCTTCCGCCCCTTCGCCGGGAGCATCGTCTTCGAGGGCGAGGACATCACCGGCGCCCGCACCGACCACATCGTCGAGAGCGGTATCGTGCAGGTGCCGGAAGGGCGCCGCGTCTTCCCCAACCTGACGGTGAGGGAGAACCTCGAGCTCGGCAGCTACCGCCGCGGCCGTGCCAACCGCGGCGCCAACATGGAGCGGGTGACGGCGATCTTTCCCCGCCTCTCGGAGCGCTTCGGGCAATCGGCCGGCACGCTCTCGGGCGGCGAGCAGCAGATGCTCGCCATCGGTCGGGCGCTGATGGCCGAGCCCAAGCTGCTGATCCTCGACGAGCCCTCCCTCGGCCTCTCGCCGATCCTCGTGGAGGAGGTTTTCATGCTCATCGAGCGCATCCGCGGCGCGCGCCTGTCGATCCTCTTGGTGGAGCAGAACGTGGTGCAGTCGCTGGCCATCGCCGACCGCGCCTACGTCATGGAGAATGGCCTGATTTCGCTTTCCGGACCGGCCGCGGAGCTGATCGACGATGCCGCGCTCAAGCGTTCCTATCTCGGCATTTAGGCGCCGCCGCGCCGGCGCCGGCTGGCCGCCAGGGGTAGCGGCGCCATGAGCCTGCGCCCGGCCGCGGCGCTCGAGGCCGAGCTCTCGGTGCCGGTGGTGGTGATCGGCGGCGGCGCCTGCGGCATGGTGGCGGCGCTGGCCGCGCGCGAGGCCGGCGCCGAGGTCCTGGTGGTCGAGCGCGACGCCGTGCCGGCCGGCTCGACGGCGATGTCGTCGGGGATGATCGCCGCCTGCGGCACCCGCTTGCAGCGCGCCCACGGCATCGCCGATTCGGTCGAGCTGATGGCCGCCGACGTCCAGCGCAAGGCCGGCGGCGAGGCCGACCGGGAAGTCGTCGACGCGGTCTGCCGCACCACCGGCCCCACCGTCGATTGGCTGGTCGAGCGCCATGGCATCGAGCTGACCCTGGTCGAGGGCTTCCTCTATCCCGGCCATAGCCGGCTCAGGATGCACGCCCCGCCGTCGCGCTCGGGCGCCGACCTCATCGGCGGCCTCACCCGCGCCGTCGAGGCGGCCGGGGTCGACCTCGTGAGCGGCGCCCAAGCCACCGATCTTTACGCCGATGAGGAGGGCCGTGTGCATGGGCTGGACCTCAGCCGCGCCGACGGCTCGGCCGAGGCGCTGCGCTGCGGGGCGCTGGTGCTGGCCTGCTGCGGCTTCGGCGGCAATGCCGAGATGGTGCGACGCTACATCCCCGAGATCGCCGCGGGGGCGTACTTCGGCCACGCCGGCAATCAGGGCGACGCGGTGCGCTGGGGCGAGGCGCTGGGCGCCGCGGTCCGTCACATGGGCGCCTATCAGGGGCACGGTGCGCTGGCCCACCCGCAACGCATCATGATCACCTGGGCGCTGATGATGGAGGGCGGCATCCAGGTCAACCTCCGGGGCGAGCGCTTCGCCAACGAGCACCAGGGCTACTCGGAGCAGGCGGTGGCGGTGTTGAGCCAGCCTTCCGGCGTGGCCTGGAACCTCTACGATGCCCGCCTCCACGGCCTCGGCCAGGGCTTCGAGGACTACCGCCTGGCCGAGGCCGCGGGCGCCATCAGGAGTGCCCAAGAGGTCGCGGCGCTGGCCCGGGTCACCGGCCTGCCGGCGGCGCCGCTCGCCGCCACCATCGCCGCGACGGAGGCTTACGCGGGCGGCGAGCGCCCCGACCCCCTGGGCCGCGATTTCACGGCCAAGCCCGCGCTCGCGCCGCCCTACTACGCGGTCAAGGTGACCGGCGCCCTGTTTCACACCCAGGGCGGGCTGGTGGTCGACCGCCACGCCCGGGTGCGGCGCCCGGACGGCGGCGGGCTTCCCAACCTGTTCGCCGGCGGTGGCGCCGCCTGCGGCGTTTCGGGGCCCGAGGTCTCGGGCTATCTCTCGGGCAACGGCCTCTTGACCGCGGTGGGGCTGGGCCGCCTCGCCGGCGCGGCGGCGGCGCGCCAGGCCCTCGGCGGCTAGCGGGCGTGCGGCGGCGAGCCTCGAACGCGCCCGATCAAATGTGCGTGACTTGGCGCCGCGGGTGCTCCGCGAGCCAGCCTTATCCGCTATCGTCGCAGGCCTGACCGCGGCCGGCCGACGGCGGCGGTACCCGGCGGAGGGACCCCTTGCCAGCCACGCTTGAGCGCCCGGCGCTGGTTCGAGGCCTGGCCATCCTGGCGGCCACGCTGGCGCTCGCCTTGGCAGCGCCGCCGGCGCTGGCGCTGCACGGCCTGCTCGCGCCCAAGGCCGAGCTCTGGGAGCGCTGGACCGCGCACGACCCGAGCGCCCCCGCCGCGATCGACCACCGGCCCTGGCAGCGCTTCCTCGAGGCCTACGTGCGGCGCGACCCGGCCGGCCTCAACCGGGTCGCCTACGGCCGCGTCAGCGCGGCCGACAAGGCGGCGCTCGAGCGCTACCTCGGCGGCCTCGCCGCGACCCCCATCAGCGGCTTTCGCCGGCCTGAGCAACTGGCCTACTGGATCAACCTCTACAACGCCCTCACGGTCAAGCTGGTGCTCGAGTACCGGGGCGTCGAAAGCATCCGCGACATCGACATCTCGCCAGGCCTCGTCAGCAACGGCCCCTGGGGCCGCAAGCTGATCGAGGTCGAGGGCGTGCCGGTCTCGCTCGACGACATCGAGCACCGCATCTTAAGGCCGATCTGGCGCGATCCGCGCCTTCACTATGCCCTCAACTGCGCCGCCACCGGCTGCCCCAACCTTCCGCTCACCGCCTTCACCGGCGGAAACGCCGAGGCCCTGCTGACCGGGGGCGCGCGCGACTTCGTCAACAGCGGACGCGGCGTGCGCTTCGAGCACGGCGAGCTCGTGGTCTCGAGCCTCTATGTCTGGTTCAAGGCCGACTTCGGCGGCTCCGACGCCGCCGTCATCGAGCACTTGCGGCGCTACGCCGAGCCGGCGCTCGGCGCCCGTCTCGGCGCCCATCTCGCCGCCCGGCGCGGCATCGACGACGACAGCTACGACTGGACGCTCAACCAGAGACCTTGAGCCCTGCCGCCCTCCCGGCCTCGCCCAGCCCCCCCCCCGGCCCACGGCATTTTTGTCGGCGCGCCGGGGGCGGCGATGTATCATGGCCCCGATCCGGCCCCGATCGGGCTCCATTCAAGGGTGACGAACGCCATGGACCTCGCGCTCGCGGAAAGGGAAGCCGCCGGTACGGCGGACCAGGCCTGCCTCGGCATCCTGGTCCTCGACACCAAGTTCCCGCGCATCCCGGGCGATGCCGGCAACGCCGAGACCTGGCCCTTCCCGACGCGCCTCCGCGTGGTGCCCGAGGCCTCGGCGCGGCGGGTGGTGGCGGAGCGCGCCCGAGGCCTCCTCGAGGCCTTCGTCGAGGGCGCGCAGGCGCTGGTGGCCGAGGGCGCCGACGGTATCACCACCACCTGCGGCTTCCTCTCGCTGATCCAGCAGGAGCTGGCGCGCAGGCTCGAGGTGCCGGTGGCCGCCTCGAGCCTGATGCAGGTGCCGCTGGTCCAGACCATGCTGGCGCCCGGGCGGCGCGTCGGCATCGTCACCTTCTCGGCCGAGTCGCTGACGCCCGAGCACCTCGAGGCGGCGGGGGCGCCCGGCGACACGCCGATTGCCGGCATGCCCCGGGACGGCGTGTTTTACGACGTCATCATGAACGGGCGCACGCGCTTCGAGCTCAGCGCCATGGAGGGCGAGGTGGTGAGCGCCGGCGAACGCTTGCTCCGGAACCACCCAGAGGTTGGCGCGGTGGTCGTCGAGTGCGCCAACATGCCGCCCTACTCGGCGGCGCTGCAGCGTTCGCTGGGGCTCCCGGTCTACGATTCCTACAGCTTCATGGCCTGGTTCCATGCCGGCCTGCGGCCCCGGACCTTCGCGCCGCCCGCGGATGGGGTGGCGCGCGCGTCCGTGGCGGGCGCCGAAGCCCGCACTCACAGCCGCTGACGGCGAAGGCCAAGACTAAGCCATGCAATTTTTGCATAGCTCTCATGCGGAGCGTGGGGTGGCGCGCTTATGGCGGCGTCCCTAAATATTAAGATATCGGATATTGCAGTGCAATATCCACACGGTTTCGGGCGCAACGCCCGAAAGCGGGTCGTTTCGGAAATGCCCAATTCCCGATTCGATCTTTCATGTCTCCCAGACGTGAAGCCTCCCTGTTAGACTCGCCGGGCCTTCGGGCCCGGCTTTTTTATCCGCCGCCCTGCTCACGCCCCTTGGGGCCCCCTAATCTAGCGCTCGGCGATGGCCTCGGCCTGGCGCACCAGCGCCTCGGCCTGGCGGATCGAGGCGATGTCGATCATGCGGCCATCGAGCGCCACCGCGCCCTGGCCTTCCGCGAGGGCTTGGGCCATGGCCTCGAGGATGCGCCTGGCGCGCGCGATCTCGTCCTCGGAAGGGCTGTAGACCTGGTTGGCGAGCGGGATCTGGCGCGGGTGGATGGCCCACTTGCCCTCGCAGCCCAGCGCCGCCGAGCGCCGCGCCGCGGCGAGGTAGGCGTCGTCGTCCTGGTAGTCCCCGAAGGGCCCATCGATCGGCCTGAGGCCGTGGGCGCGCGCCGCCACCACCATGCGGGAGACCGCGTAGTGCCATTGGTCGGGGTAGTGGACGGCGCGCTCTCCCCCCTCGTCGGCGTCGGCGAGGACCGCGTACTCAGGGATGAAGGCGCCCACCCGCACCGTCCGCGCCCGCGTCGAGGCGGCGTAGTCGGCGACCCCGAAGTGGAGCGATTCGTTGCGCGCACTGGCCGCCGCGATGGCGTCGATGTTGGCCATGCCGAGGGCGGTCTCGATGATCAGCTCGAGGCCGATCGGGGTCTCGTGGCCCTTGGCCTCTTCGATCTGGGTGAGCAGCATGTCGAGGGCGTAGACGTCGCCCGCGGTGCCGACCTTGGGCACCATGATCAGGTCGAGATGCTGGCCGGCCTGCTCGACCACCTCGATGACGTCGCGGTACATGTAATGGGTGTCGAGCCCGTTGATCCGCACCGACACCGTCTTGCCGCTCCAGTCCAAGCCCTGCAGGGCCTCGATGACCTGGCCGCGGGCCTTGGGCTTGTCGTCGGGGGCCACCGAGTCCTCGAGGTCGAGGACCACGATGTCGGCCTCCGATCCGACCGCCTTCGGGAACAGCTTGGCATTGATGCCCGGCACCGTCAGTTCCGAGCGGTTGAGTCGCGGCGTCGCCGGCCGCACCAGCGTGAAGCTCATCCGTGGTCCTCCGGGGGCGTCAGGGGCGGGCGCGCCAGCGGGTGGTGCTCGCGCACCAAGGCCTTGAGGCGCTCGTCCAGCACGTAGGTGTAGATCTGGGTGGTGGCGATGTCGGCGTGGCCGAGCATCTGCTGCACCGCCCTCAAGTCGGCGCCGTGGGCCAGGAGATGGGTGCCGAAGGCGTGGCGCAGCACGTGCGGGGAAACGTTGCCGGGATCGATGCCGGCGCGGAGCGCCAGCTCCTTCAGGAGCTGGGCCAGGCGGCGCCGGGTGAGGTGGCCGCTGCCCCCCCGCGACGGGAACAGCCACGGCGAGCTCGCGTTCTCGGGAAGGAAGTGCGCGCGCGCTTCGCGGTAGGCCTCGAGCGCCGCCACCGCCGGCTCGCCCAAGGGCACCATGCGCTCCTTGCCGCCCTTGCCGCGGACGATGATGAGCCGTTGGTCCCCGGCCAGCGCCGAGAGCCGCAGGCCGACCAGCTCGCTGACCCGCAAGCCGGTGGCGTAGAGCACCTCGAGCAGCGCCACCAGCCGGGTCCCGCCCGGGCCCGAGACGCGGCGCGCCTCGGCGAGCAAGGCCTCGACCTCGGCCTCGCTCAGCACCTTGGGCAGTGGCCGCGGCCGGCGCGGCGAGTCGATCACGGCGCAGGGATCGTCGCCGCGCACGCCTTCGGCCAAGAGGAAGCGGTAGAACTGGCGCAAGGCCGAGAGCCGGCGGGCGCTGGTCGAGGCGCCGAGGCCTTGGCGCGCGAGACTCGAGAGATAGGCGCGGATGGCCTCGGCATCGGCCCCCCGCAGCGCGTCGCCGCGCTCGGCCAGGAAGGCGGCGAAACGGCCCAGGTCGCGCCGATATGCGGCGAGCGTGTTGGCCGCGGCGCCACGCTCGGCCGACAGCATCTCGAGGAAGGCCTCGATGTCTCGCCCCGCCGCTCCACCCGCGCCAGCCGATTCACTCATGCAATTGCCCCGGGGCGCGGTTCAGAAGCCCCGGGCGAGGGCGGCTTCGAGGGCGATGGCGCGGGCATGATCGTCGAGCCCGACCGTGCTCAGGGCCGCGACCACGGCGCGCAAGGCGAGCGGATCGGCGCGGCCGGGCCCGAGGTCGCCGAGCGCCAGCAGCGCCAGCAACACGGTCTCGCCGACGCGGCCGGCCGCCGCGGCGTTCTCCAGGCCGCGCCACAGCGCCGGCGACGGCATGTAGGTGGTCTCGGTGAGCGGCCCCTCCAGCAAGGCCTCCCATTGGACGGGATCGGGCATCAGATCGAGCCCGTCCAAGAGGCTGAACATCACCGACAGGCGCTGCTGGCGGAGCGCCTCGGGCAACTCCCGCTGGCTCGCCACCCAGCGCGCCAGGACCTCGGGCGTCCATCTGGTCGCCAGATCGGGGTTGACGATGACCATCAGCGGCCACAGGCTGAGGGCGGCGAAGCCGGCCTCCGGGTCGGCCTGGGAGGCCCGCCTGAGGGCGACCTGAAACCATGCCGCGGCGGCCTCGAACTTGCCCGCGGCGAGCAGCGCGCGCCCCGCGTCGGGCGCCAGCCACAGCAATTCCGCCGAAGGCTCGAGCGCCAGCAACGCGTCCACGCCGACCCGGGCGGCGGTGCCGAAACCACCGCTTTCGCTGGCCAGCGCCCAGGTCTTTTTCAGCGCCTCGGCGCGCGCCGTGGGCACCGTCTCGATTGCCGCCACCTGATAGAGGAGCGCCCGGCTGCCCGGCCCGTGGTCGGACTCGGCGAGGCTCAGCGCGTTGCTCATTTCCTCGGGCGAGAAGGCGATGCTGGCGTAAATCTGCGCCAAGGCCCGGGCCGACAGGGTGCCCGCCGCCTCGGCCCGCTCGGCGGCCGTCAGCCGCACCTGGAGGTCGGCGTTGGGCGAGGTGGCGATGACCCTCAGGATGGCCGCGTTGGCGCCTTCGACGGCGTCGGCGGGGATCGAGCGCCGCGCCGCGCGCAGCATCGCCAGATGGAGCGCGGTGGGAGCGATCAAGCTGTCGATGACCGCACGCTCGTCGCCGGCCAGGGCCTCGATCAGGGTGAAGAAGACGCGGTCGTCGTCGCTTCCCTGCTCCCTGAGCAGGCTCATCCCCACCTGGGCGGCGGCGTGTTCGCCGTTGAGCGCCTTGCAGAAGGCCATCGCCTTGAGCCAGTAGGGATCCTCGTCGACACGAACCATGACCTGGGTGCGATCGCAGGCGCCCGAGTTGTCGCCCGCGAGCAGGCGCCCGGCGACCTCGGCCCGCGCCAGCCGGGCGTCGTCGAGGTTGTTGGGCGCCAGGTTGATGAGCTTGCGCACCGCCTCCATGTCGCCGGCGGCGGCCAGGCGTTCGACGCGCAGGCCCAACAGGCTGGGCACCGTGGGCTCGCCGTCGGGCACCTTGGCCGACGACAACAACAGCGCCCGCATCAGCCGTCGCATCGCCCGCGACCGGGTACCCGCCGGCAGCCGCGGCAGGAGGCGCTCGACGAGCGCGCGGCGGGTGCCGGCCCACATGTCGATGCCGAGCCCGCCCTGGTCTTCGTCGAGAACCCCCACCGAGGAAGGATCGAGCGACTGCAGGCGCTCGATCTGGATGCCGCCCTGGTCGCCCTCGGGGGTGAGGCTCGCCGGGGTCGGCGTCGGCGTCGGCGCGCGGGGCGGCTCGGCCGGCGGCTGGGGCGGGGTCGGCGGCACCGCCTTGGGCGGCGGCCCGACCTCGATGGCCTGGGGCTCGGGGATCAGTTGCCGTGGCGGCCCGACCTCGCCGGTCTGGGCCAGCGCGGCCGCGGCCAGAACCGCGCCGCCCACCACCAACAGGGCCGCCGCGCTACCTCGGCAAGCGGTCATCGGAAATCACGATCTCGTGCCGCGCGGTTGGCGGTGGAATGTCCCAGGTCGCCAAAAACACCGCGCCGCCCACAATGGCGGCGACGACGACGGAGACGAAAGCCCATGAGGTCTTGGACATTTTCAACGAAGCTATCAGCACGCCCCTCTGTGCCGGTGGCCGACGACAGGAATCGACGAATTATGCTAGACTTCGAATATGGCGACAATGCGTCACATCGGCTGCGGATGACCCCAATCTATCGGTGCTTGGCCCTGGGTTCAACGTCTTACGTCGGCCCTAGGCTGCGACCATGGTGGGCGCCCTCATGACCCATTCCAATGCCTGGCGTCCCGACCGGACGGTGGTGATCGTCGGCCTGATGGGGGCCGGAAAGTCGACCGTGGGCCGGCGGCTCGCGGCGCGCCTCGAGGTTCCCTTCATCGACGCCGACGCCGAGATCGAGAAGGCCGCAGGCTGCTCGATCGAGGACATCTTCGAGGTCCATGGCGAGGCCGCCTTTCGCGCTGGCGAGCGGCGCGTGATCGCGCGCCTGCTCGACGGTCCGGTGCACGTCTTGGCCACCGGCGGCGGCGCCTACATGGACTCCAGCACGCGCCAGCGAATCCGCGAGAAAGGGGTGTCGGTGTGGTTGCGGGCCGAGCTCGATCTCCTGGTCCGGCGCACCGCCCGCCGCGACCACCGGCCGCTCTTGAAGGATCGCGACCAGCACCAGGTGCTCGGCCAACTGATCGCCGAGCGCTATCCCATCTACGCCGAGGCCGACGTCATCGTCGACAGCGGCGACGGGCCCCATGAGATCGTGGTCCAGAAGATCCTGAGCGGACTGAGCGAGTGGCGAGCGGCGGGCGAGGCACCCGAGCGCGCGGGAGCCACGAGTTGAGCGCCAGCGCCACCGCCGTCGCCACCGTCACCGTCGAGCTCGGGGCGCGAAGCTACGACATCGTGATCGGCGAGGGTCTGCTCGAGAGCGCCGGCGAGCGCATCGCCAAGGTACTCGAGCGTCCCCAGACCGTGATCGTCAGCGACCAGCACGTCGCCGAGCTCCACCTCGAAGGGCTCGTCGGCGCGCTCGACCGGGCCGGGATCGGGCACCACGAGATCATCGTGCCGGCCGGCGAGTCGACAAAGGATTTCGCCCACCTCGAAGATCTGGTCGAGCGCCTGTTGGCGGCCCGCGTCGAGCGTGGTGACACGGTGCTGGCCTTCGGCGGCGGCATGATCGGCGACCTCGCCGGCTTTGCCGCCAGCATCCTTCGCCGCGGCGTCGCCGTGGTGCAGATCCCGACCACCCTGCTGGCCCAAGTCGACAGCTCGGTCGGCGGCAAGACCGGCATCAACACCGGCCACGGAAAGAACCTGGTCGGCACCTTCCACCAGCCGCGCCTGGTGCTGGCCGATTCCGGCGTCCTCGCCACCCTGCCGCGGCGCGAGTTCACCGCCGGCTACGCCGAGGTGGTGAAGTACGGGCTCATGGGCGACGCCGCCTTCTTCGACTGGCTCGAGGCCGAGGGCGCGGGGCTTCGCGAGGGCGACCAGGAGGCCTTGCGCCGGGCGGTGGTGAGCTGCTGCCAAGCCAAGGCGCGGCTGGTTGCGGCGGACGAGACCGAGGCCGGCGAGCGGGCGCTGCTCAACCTCGGGCATACCTTCGCCCACGCCCTCGAGACGGAGGCGGGGTTCGCGGGGGCGCTGTTGCACGGCGAGGCGGTGGCCGTCGGCCTGGTGCTGGCGTTCGAGTTGTCGGCGCGGCTCGGCCTCTGTCCGCCCCAGGACGCGGCGCGCGTGCGACGGCACCTCGCCGCCGCCGGCCTCCCCACCGGGGCGGCCACCGCGCTCGGCCAGCAAGGCGGCGACGCCGAGGCTCTGCTTCAACACATGTTTCAGGACAAGAAGGTGAAGGACGGCGGCCTCACCTTCGTGCTCGTGCGCGGCATAGGCCGCGCCTTCGTGAGCCGCCAGGTGGCCGCCGGCGACGTGCTGGCGGTCCTCAAACGGGGCCTCGCGGCGTGAGCCGGCGCGCGCTCGCGCGGGCGCGCGCGCAGGCCTCCGCATCTGAGCCCCCGAACCCTTAGGATCATATCAAGGCGATGGAAACGCCACTTATTCTTCCGCTGCTGGCGATCGCGGTGCTGCTCGTCCTCTCGGGCTTCTTCTCGGGCTCCGAGACCGCGCTGACCGCGGCCTCGGCGGCTCGCATCCACCACCTCACGCGGCGCGGCAACAAGCGTGCCCGCATCGTCGAGGACCTGATGACCCGGAAAGAGCGCCTGATCGGCGCCATCCTTCTGGGTAACAATGTGGTCAACATATTGGCCTCGGCACTGGCCACCAGCGTGCTGATCGGCCTCGCCGGCGAGGCCGGCGTGGCCTACGCGACGGTGATCATGACGGTGCTGGTGCTGATCTTCGCCGAGGTTCTGCCCAAGACCTATGCCATCAGCCACGCGGATCGCGCGGCGCTCGCCGTGGCCCCGGTCATCAATCTCGTGGTCGCGGTGCTGTCGCCGCTGGTCCAGGCGGTCCAAGCGGTGGTGAGCCTGACGTTGCGCCTGCTCGGCGCCGACAAGGGCAGACGCGAGTCGCTGGTCTCGGCGACCGAGGAGCTCAGGGGGGTGATCGAGCTCAGCGGCAAGGAGGGCGACATCATCAAGCACGAGCGCGACATGCTGGGCAGCATCCTCGACCTCGCCGACGTCGAGGTCTCGGAAATCATGGTCCACCGCAAGAACATGGAAATGATCGACCTCGACCAGTTGCCGTCGACGGTCATCGAGTTGGTGGTGGCAAGCCCCCATACCCGCATCCCGATGTGGCGCGGCGAGCCCGAGAACATCGTCGGCGTGCTGCACGTCAAGGACCTGTTGCGCGCGGTGCGGGCCCACGCCGGCGACATCGATCGGCTCAACGTCGCGGCGCTGGCGTCGACGCCCTGGTTCGTGCCCGAGACCACCACGCTCAGGACCCAGCTCAACGCCTTCTTGCGCCGCCACGCCCACTTCGCGGTGGTGGTCGACGAGTACGGCGCGATCATGGGCCTGGTCACTCTCGAGGACATCCTCGAGGAGATCGTGGGCGAGATCTCGGATGAGTTCGACGTCCCCGTCACCGGCGTACGGCGCGAGCCGGACGGCACCTACGTGGTCAAGGGCACGGTGACCATACGCGACCTCAACCGCCAGTTCGACTGGCGCTTGCCGGACGAGGAGGCGGCGACCATCGCCGGTCTGGTGATCCATGAGGCCCAGGTCATCCCCGAGGCCGGGCAGACCTTCACCTTTCACGAATTCAAGTTCGAGATCCTGCGCCGCCAACGCAATCAGGTGACGACGCTGAGGATCACCCCGCCCGCGGACACGGGAGCGCCCGCCGGGGCCTGATGGCGGCGCCGAAGCCGGCAGCCCTCGGCCGCGCGAGGCCGCGCCGCCGCTGATGATCGGGCAGCTCTTCGCCATCATCGCGCCGCTCTTCGTCTGCGCCGGGATCGGCTACGGCTGGGCACGGGCGGGGCGCGACTACGACCTCGACCTCGTCACCTCGCTGATCTTTCTCCTGGGAACGCCGTGCCTGGTGTTCTCGACCCTGCTCAAGCTCGAGGTCAGTCCGGCGGCGCTCGGCGAGATCGCCTTCGCGGCGGCGCTCGCGCTGGCCGCGTTCATGACCTTCGCGGCCGCGACGCTCAAGCTGCTGCGGCTCCCGTTTCCGCCCTTCCTGCCGGCGCTCACCTTTCCCAATACCGGCAACATGGGGTTGCCGCTGTGCCTGTTCGCCTTCGGCGATGCCGGGCTCGCGCTCGGTATCGCCTTTTTCGCCGTGATCTCGACGGCGCAATTCACCATTGGCATGTGGATCTCGTCGGGCCATTGGTCGCCGCGGCAGCTGGTGCGCACCCCGCAGCTTTACGCCATCGCCATCTCACTGCTCTTCATGCTCACCGGCACGCCGCCGCCGGCCTGGATCGCCAACACCACGGCGCTGATCGGAGGCATGACCATCCCGCTGATGCTGATCACCCTGGGGGTGTCGCTGGCGCGGCTCGAGATGGCCAGCCTCAGGCGCGGTCTGATGCTTTCGTTCCTGCGCCTCTGCGTCGGGCTGCTGGTGGGGCTGGGGCTGGCCCAGGCGCTCGGCTTCGAGGGCACGGCCCGGGGCGTGCTGATCATTCAGTGTGCGATGCCGGTGGCGGTGTTCAACTACCTCTTCGCGCAACGCTTCAACCGAGCCCCCGAAGAGGTCGCCGGCATGGTGGTGCTGTCGACCCTCGTCACCTTCGCCGCTCTGCCGCTCCTGCTCTTGGTGGCGCTCTGAGATTGGTCCTGGGGGCCTCGCCCCGGGCCGCCGGCGTGGCCACCGGGCGACCCCGCCCGCGGTAATAGTTGATGATGAAGACGCGCAGGCTCGAGGTGAAGCTGCGTTCTCCGTTGTGGTCGGCGACGTGGGCGCAGATTTGGTCCAGGCTCACCTCTTCGCGGGCGCAAATATCGCTGAGAGCGTCCCACATGTCGCGCTCCAGCCGCACGCTGGTGCGCCGCCCCTTGACCCGGACGTTGCCAAGAATAAGAGAACTCATGCCCGTTCCTGGGCCTTATCTCCCGCAATATGCGAATTATTTTGTTATTTTCATGGCCTGATTATAGGTGGTGATAGGATTGTTTGCAACTCATAAGTCAATTATCTATTATCACACTCGGTTCAGTTGTGCACCGTCAGGGCAGCAATTTGGCCATCCGCGAGGTCGGGCGGAGGCCTGGAAGAGGGCGCTCGCGGGAGTGCTGGAGACCTCGGTGAGGGCCGGCATGCGCGGCCGGGAAGGGCTTAGGGTGGGCTCATCAGGGTGGCCCCGCTGGCGCCCTCGTGGTCGCGGCCGGTTGAGCCCGCGGGGCTGCGTCGAATCAGCGCAGGGGGGCGAAATCAGGCATGAACCTATGGCTTCATTAAACGTGGCCACTATGTTATTAAGCGGCAAGCCGACCGGCGCAATGCGGAGTCCATCGAGCGGTGTCGTGGGGGAGTACGACGCCGATGATCGGTGCTCTCCGGGGTCCCGTGAGCTTGTCACGCGGGCCAGGGCGTTAGGGTGGTCGGCGTCACTGAAAAACGGGGGCCCATGTCTGATCCCAGTGATCAAGTAGAGAGCTATCGAGGCAGGTATGAACAAGAGGAAGATTACGAGCCGTGCCAAGGAGGTGGATCGCTTCGTCGGCGGACGCATCCGCGAGCGGCGTATCATGATGGGCCTCACCCAGCAAGAGATGGCCGAGCTCATCGGCGTCACGTATCAACAGGCGCATAAGTACGAACGCGGCATCAACCGTGTTTCCGCGGGTCGGCTGTTCGACATCGCCCAGGCGCTTGGCGTGCCGGTCAGCCATTTCTTCGACGGGCTTGAAGATGGCGCCGAGCTCGAGTCGACGCCGCGTCAGCGCATGTGTCTTGAGCTCGCGCGCAACTTCAGTCAGATCTCCAACCAACGTCATCAGGAGGCGCTCAGCTTTCTGGCGCGCGCCCTGACCGAGCGCTGAGAGCCCGCGGACCGGAGACGAACGCCCTCTGTCCGGCCCCGGACGGAGGGCGCTCGCCCGCTGCCGGTGGCGAGCGCTATTCGCGGTGCGCGGCTTGCATGCCTCATAACGACCGCCCATACTCTTGCTATGTCGAGGCGCGCTCTAGATACCCCGCGCGGGGATCCGGACCTTCGCCGTTGCGACCACCCGACCTGTGATCAGCTGGGGGAGCACCGGGCGCCGAGGTCGCGCGGCGAGCTTCGCAGCTATTACTGGTTCTGTCTCGACCACGTTCGCGAGTACAACGCCTCGTGGGATTACTTCGATGGTATGAGCCAGGACGAAATCGAACAGTTTCAGCGTAAGAACGCCTACTGGCATCGGCCCACCTGGCGGCTCGGCATGCGTCCCGGCGGCCAATGGTTCGAGGATAGCCTCGGCCTCTTCGTCAACGGCCAGATCCCGGACCCGCTCAAGGACGCGAGCGGCGCTGCCGAGCGCTCCTTCAAGCCGGGCGAACGCCACGCGCTGGCGCAGATGAACCTGGGCTCGCCGGTGACCTTGAAGGAGATCAAGGAGCGCTACAAGGAGCTGGTCAAGCGGCATCACCCCGACGCCAATGGCGGCGACAAGCAGGCCGGGGAGCGGCTCAAGAAGATCATCCAGGCCTACACCCATTTGCGCTCCTGCGGATACTCCTGAAGCGCTCCCGACCCCCTGTCCCACACAAGCGGATTCGTTTTCGATGGCTTCATTCGATCCCGGCGCCGAGGCGAGCGCGCATTACGAAGATCTTCCCGATATCCAGGTCTCGGTGCGCCAGCTCTTCGGCGTCGACACCGATCTCCAGGTGCCGGCCTTCTCGACTCCGACCGACCACGTTCCGGACCTCGACGAGGCCTACCGCTTCGATCGCGAGACCACGCTCGCCATCCTGGCCGGCTTCGCCCACAACCGCCGGGTCATGATCCAGGGCTATCACGGCACCGGCAAGTCGACCCACATCGAGCAGGTGGCGGCACGGCTCAACTGGCCCTGTGTCCGCGTCAACCTCGACAGCCACATCAGTCGCATGGACCTGGTGGGGCGGGACGCCATCGTGCTCAGGGATGGCAAGCAGGTGACCGAGTTCCGCGAGGGCATTCTGCCCTGGGCGGTGCAGTCGCCGACGGCGCTGGTGTTCGACGAATACGACGCCGGCCGTCCCGACGTCATGTTCGTGATCCAGCGGGTGCTCGAGGTCGAGGGCAAGATGACGCTGCTCGACCAGAACCGGGTGATCCGGCCGCACCCCGGGTTCCGGCTGTTCTCCACCACCAACACCGTGGGGCTCGGCGACACCACCGGCCTCTACCACGGCACCCAGCAGATCAATCAGGGTCAGATGGACCGCTGGAACATCGTCGCCACGCTCAACTACCTGGCCCACGATGTCGAGGTCGAGATCGTCCTCGCCAAGGTGCCCGAGTACGACACCGAGGAGGGGCGCAAGACGGTATCCGCCATGGTGACGCTGGCGAACCTCACCCGGCGCGGCTTCGCCGCCGGCGACATCTCCACCGTGATGTCGCCCCGGACCGTCATCACCTGGGCCGAGAACACCGAGATCTTCGAGGACTTGGGCTTCGCCTTCCGTCTCACCTTCCTGCAGAAGTGCGACGAGCTGGAGCGCGCCAGCGTTGCCGAGTACTACCAGCGCTGTTTCGGCGAGGAGCTGCCGGAGTCGGCCGCCAACGTGCCACCGGAGTGACCCGGGCGCCCACATGAGCAAGCCGGAGAGCCCGGTCGAGCCTTTCAAGCGCGCGGTCACAGCGGCGATGCGGGCGATCGCCGGAGAGCGCGAGCTGACCGTCTCCTTCGGCCCCGAGAGCCCCCGCCTCAAGGGCCACCAGGCCCATCTGCCGCTGCCGGCGCGCAGTCTGCCCGAGGGCGAGGTGAGCCGGGTGCGCGGCTCGGGCGACGCGCTCGCCCTTCATCTCGCCCATCACGACGTCTCGGTGCATCGAGCCCGGATGCCGGCGGGCCCGGAGGCGCAAGCGGTCTACAACGCCACCGAGCAGGCGCGGGTCGAGGCGCTGGGGGCGCGGGAGATGGTCGGGGTCGCCGCCAATCTCGCCGCGGCCCTCGAGGAGCGCTGCCGCGCCCGCGGCTATGGCCGTATCGAGCGGCGCGAGGAGGCGCCGCTGTCCGAAGCCGTGAGCCTGCTGTTGCGCGAGCGCCTGACGGGCGCGCCGCCGCCCCCGCCGGCGCGGCGCCTGGTCGACCTTTGGCGGCCCTGGATCGAGGAGAAGGTGGGCCGGGACATGGTCCTCCTGAACGACCTGGCCGAGGACCAGGAAGCCTTCGCGCGCGTCGCCCGACGGCTGATCTCCGACCTCGGCCTGGGCGACGACGACGAGAGCGATGCTGAGGGCTTGGACGATGAGCAGCCGGACCAGGACGCCGCCGGCGAGGAGGGCGGCGAGGGCGGCGACGACGGCAGCTCGAGCGATGGCCAGGCGGGCGAGCAGACCATGGCCTCGGAGGCCTTGGAAGAAGGCGCCGACGCCGACGCCATGGCGGACGGCGACGAGCAGGTCATGGGCAGCGGCGACGAGGAGCCCGGCAGCGCCAAGCGGCCGTGGTATCCGGACAACTTCCCCAACCGCCCCGGAGAGCCGCCCTACCGTGCCCATAGCACCGCCTTCGACGAGGTGGTCGAGGCCGCGAGCCTGTGCGATCCGGACGAGCTCACGCGGCTGCGCAGCCACTTGGATCAGCAGCTCCAGCATCTGCAGGGGGTCGTGGCGCGGCTCGCCAATCGCCTGCAACGGCGGCTCCTGGCGCGCCAGACCCGGTGGTGGGAGTTCAATCTCGAGGAGGGGCTGCTGGACGCGGCGCGGCTCTCGCGGGTGGTCGTCAACCCGGACCATCCCCTGTCCTACAAGCGCGAGAGCGAGACCCGCTTCCGCGACACCCTGGTGACGCTCCTGATCGACAACTCGGGCTCGATGCGCGGGCGCCCCATCACGGTGGCGGCGATGTGCGCCGACGTCCTCGCCCGGACCTTGGAGCGGTGCGCCGTCAAGATCGAGATCCTGGGCTTCACCACCCGGGCCTGGAAGGGGGGGCAGTCGCGCGAGCGCTGGCTGGCCGAGGGCCGGCCGGCCAATCCGGGCCGCCTCAACGACCTCCGCCACATCGTCTACAAGTCGGCCGAGGCGCCCTGGCGCCGCGCCCGCAAGAGCCTCGGCTTGATGATGCGCGAGGGGCTCTTGAAGGAGAACATCGACGGCGAGGCCCTGCTGTGGGCGCACGAGCGACTCCTGGGAAGGCCCGAACAACGCCGCATCCTGATGGTGATCTCGGACGGTGCCCCGGTCGACGACTCGACGCTCTCGGTGAACCCGGGCAACTACCTCGACCGGCACCTGCGTCAGGTGATCCGCTGGATCGAGACCTGGTCGCCGGTGGAGCTGATCGCCATCGGCATCGGCCACGACGTCACCCGCTACTACAGCCGCGCCGTCACCATCGTCGACGCCGAGCAGCTCGGCGGTGCCGTGATGGACCAGCTCACCGAGCTCTTCGAGGAGGACCTGGCGGGGAAGGGGCGGACGGCGCCGTCGCAGGTGCTGCGCCGCCGCATGCACTAGGCCGGGGGCGATGTTCTCGCCGCTGGGCGGTGGCCGTCACGCCGGGCCGCTTTGGCCGCCGCTGACGGCGTCGGCGATCTGATCGAAGAGCTCGGCGCCCTCGAGCGTCCGGGCGACCATCGGGGCGCCCTCGAGGAGCTGGTGGCGCTGGCCCGCGCCGCCTGCGCCGCCCACGCCCTTGCCGCGCCGGCCGAGGACTGAGAGAAGGGCGCCCATGACGTGCTCGCGCCGCTCTGCCGCCGTGGCGATCCCGGTTCTCATCGCCCCGCTGCTTGCCGCCCTTGGGGCGGCGCCCGGGCGCGGCGAGCCCATCGAGGTCCGGAGCGCGCCCGTGGTGCTCAACCTCGAGGATCGCTCGCAGACCAAGGTCGGCCGGCTGCGCTACCTGGGCGGCCTCAAGCTCTCATCGCGCGATCCCCGCTTCGGCGGCCTCTCGGGGCTCACCATTGCGGCCGACGGGCGGCATCTGGTGGCCGTCTCGGACCACGGCTTCTGGTTCACGGCCGAGCTGGTTTCGGATCCGGACGGGGTGCCCGAGGCCATCGTCGGCGCCGACCTGGCGCCGCTCCTGGGCCCGGGCGGCGCGCCGCTGCAGGGCCGCCGGCGCGACGCCGAGGCGGTCGAGCGCGCGCCTTCGGGCGCCTACATCGTGAGCTTCGAGCGCGCCCATCGGCTGATGCGATACGGCGCCGCCGGGGGGCCGGCGGGGGCCCGGCCCACGCCCCTCGCGACCCCGCCGGCGCTCGGCGAGGCGCCCACGAATGGCGGCGTCGAGGCCTTCGCGGTGCTGGGTCCGGGGCGCCTGTTGGTGGTCACCGAGGACCTCCGGGTGGGCGAGGACGCGGTGGCCGGCTGGCTCATCGCCGGGGCTCGGGCCTGGCCGCTCACCTACCTCACGCGCCATCGCTTCAAGCCCACCGACTTCGCGCTGCTGCCGTCGGGCGACGTGCTCGCGCTCGAGCGCCGCTACAGCCCGATAGCGGGCCCGGGCGCCCGCCTGGTGCGCATCGAGCGCGCCGCCATCGCCCCCGGCGCCCGGCTCGCCGGCGCCGAGTTGGCGCGGCTGGTGCCGCCCCTCACCGTCGACAACATGGAAGGCCTCGCGGTGCGCGCCACGGCGGGCGGCGCGACGCTCCTTTACCTGCTGTCGGACGACAACTACAATCCGCTGCAGGCAACGCTGTTGATGGTCTTCAGATTGGAGGAGTAGGCCCCGCGAGCCCGGCGGCGGGCTGGGGCGTCAGGCGCCGGCGGTGCTCCCCTCGGCGGCCGCGACCGCCTTCTTGATGTCGCGCTTGAGGCGGCGCGCTTTGAGCGACAGCTTGGTGTCGCTGGCCTTCATGAGGTAGGCGTCGAGGCCGCCCGCGTGCTCCACCGAGCGTAGCGCGTGGGTCGTGACCCGCATACGAAAGCTGCGCCCCAGGGCCTCGCTCGAGAGCGTCGCCCGCTGCACGTTGGGCAGGAAGCGCCGGCGCGAGCGGTTGTTGGCGTGGCTCACGTTGTTGCCGGTCAGCACGCCCTTTCCGGTGAGCTCGCAACGTCGCGCCATGGTCCGGTCCTCGAGGCGAAAGTGAAACACCGGGTCGCGGGCCCTCAACGGCCCAGGCCCCGGCAGGCGGCGATATTTACGTCAGCCTCCGGCCGCCGTCAAGGGTGCTGGACTCAAGCCCGGCGAAAGGCCTGGAGCAAGCTCTTGGCCGCCGCGCCGGGGCTGGTCTCGCCGGCCGAGACCATGGCCTCGAGCTCGGGCACGAGGCGGGCGACGCGGCCGTCCCGGCGCAACGTCGCGATCAGGGTCTCGTCGACCTCGCGCCACATCCAGGCCCGCGCCTGAGCGGCGCGGCGGCGCCCGATCTCTTCCGCGCCCAGGGCGGCGCGGTGGTCTTGGGCCGCGCGCCACACCTCGTCGATGCCGTGCCCCTCGAGCGCCGAGGCCAGCACCACCCGCGGTTGCCAGCGGGGCGAGGTGGGGCGCAGCAGGCCGAGGGCGGCGTGGAAGTCGGCGGCGACCCGGCCGGCCGCCTTGGCGAGCTCGCCGTCGGCCTTGGTGACGACCACCAGATCGGCGAGCTCGACGATGCCGCGCTTGATGCCCTGGAGCTCGTCGCCGGCGCCCGGCGCCAGCAACAGCACGAAGGTGTCGACCATGTCGGCGACCGCAGTCTCGGCCTGGCCCACGCCGACGGTCTCGACCAGGACCACGTCGAAGCCGGCGGCCTCGGTCAGCAGCAGGGCCTCGCGCGTGCGCCGCGCCACCCCGCCGGTGCTGGCCCCCGAGGGCGAGGGCCGGATGTAGGCGCCCGCGTTGCGCGCGAGCTCGGTCATGCGGGTCTTGTCGCCGAGGATCGAGCCGCCGCTGCGCTTGCTCGTGGGGTCCACCGCCAGCACCGCGACCCGGTGACCCTGGCCGATGAGGTGGAGGCCGAAGGCCTCGATGAAGCTCGACTTGCCGACCCCGGGCGCGCCCGAGATGCCGAGGCGCACCGCGCCGCCGCTCGCGGGCAGGAGCGCATCGAGGAGCGTCTCGGCGCGGCGCCGGTGGTCCTCGCGGGTCGATTCGACGAGCGTGATGGCGCGGGCAAGCGCGCGCCGGTCGCCGGCCTTGAGCTCGGTCGCCAGGGCAGCCGCGCCCGCGGCGGCCGGGTCCCTCGCCGCCCGCCCGCTGTCCGCGCCCTTCCGTCGCGCCGCCTTAGCCACCATCGCCCGCCTCGCCGAGGACCCAGCCGCGGCAGTCTATCCGGCGCCGGCGCCGACCGCCACGGCCAAGGCCGCGGCGGCGTAGGCCCGCGATCGCGCCGCCTGTCTTGCGCCAGCGCCGGCAATCGCCATCTTCTATGGGTCGCCCCGAGGGGTGCCGACAACAGGGAGGATCGAGCCCGTGGACGAGAACATCAAATCGAGCCTGCGCACGCGGGGCACCTGGCTCAGGCTCGTCTACATGGTCCTGTTCGTGATCATCTTCAACGTTACCGAGATCGTCGTCACCGTGGTCGTGGTGCTCCAGTTCCTGAGCAAGCTGTTCACCGGCGGCGTCAACGCCCGGCTCCAGGGGTTCGGTCAGAGCCTCGGGAGCTACCTCTCCGAGATCGTCTGCTTCCTCACCTTCCAGACCGAGGACATGCCCTATCCCTTCGCCCACTGGCCCTCGGGCGCACCCGCGGCCGCGGCGGTCGCGCCGCCGGCCAAGACCAAGCGCCCGCGGCGCGCCAAGTCGGGAGACCAGGCCAAGCCCGAGAGCGGCTGAGGGAAGCTTTCAGCTTTCAGCTGTCAGCTATCAGCATTCAGCTCTCGGCGGTCAGCTACATCTGGCTGACAGCTGACGGCTGACAGCTGACCGCTTTGCTCACGCCGCCTTGCGGCGCTCGCGGATGAGGCCGAGGATCTCGGCAGCCGCGAGCGGGATGTTGGTGCCGGGGCCATAGACCGCCGCGACCCCGGCGGTCTTCAGCAGCTCGGCGTCCCGGGGCGGCACGATGCCTCCCACCACGACGATGACCTCGCCGCCACCCTGGACCTTAAGGGCGCCGATGAGCTCGGGCACCAGGGTCTTGTGGCCGGCGGCCTGGCTCGAGACGCCGATCACGTGGACGTCGTTCTCGATCGCCTGGCGCGCCGCCTCCTCAGCCGTCTGGAACAAGGGCCCCACGTCGACGTCGAAGCCGAGGTCGGCGAAGGCGGTGGCGATCACCTTGGCGCCGCGGTCGTGGCCGTCCTGGCCGAGCTTGACCACCAGGAGCCGCGGCCGCCGGCCCTGGGCCTCGGCGAAGGCCTCGACCTCGGCCTTGATGCGCTCGAAGCCCTCGTCGCCGGCGAAGGCGCCGCCGTAGACGCCCGAGACCGTGCGCGTCGCCGCCCGGTGGCGGCCGAACACCACCTCGAGGGCGTCGGAGATCTCGCCCACGGTGGCGCGGGCGCGGCTCGCCGCGACGCTGAGCTCGAGCAGGTTGGCCTCGCCCCGGGCGCCCGCGGTGAGGGCCTCGAGCGCGGCCCGCCAGGCGGCCTCGTCGCGGCCCGCGCGCAGCGCCTCGAGCCGCGCCACCTGCTGGGCGCGCACGCGGCTGTTGTCGACCTCGAGCAGCGCGACCTCTTCGGCGCCCTCGCGGGCGTACTTGTTGACCCCGACGATGACCTCCTCGCCGCGGTCGATACGGGCCTGGCGGCGCGCCGCGCTCTCCTCGATGCGCAGCTTCGGCAGGCCCGAGTCGACCGCCGCGGTCATGCCGCCCAACTCCTCGATCTCCTCGATCAGCTTCCAGGCCTCGGCCGCCATGCTGGCGGTCAGGCATTCGACGTAGTAGCTCCCGCCCAGGGGATCGACGACACGGCTGACGCCGCTCTCCTCGGCGAGGATGAGCTGGGTGTTGCGGGCGATGCGGGCGGAGGCCTCGCTGGGCAGCGCCAGGGCCTCGTCGAAGGCGTTGGTGTGGAGCGACTGGGTGCCGCCCAGGACCGCCGCCAGCGCCTCGTAGGCGGTGCGCACAATGTTGTTGTAGGGCTCCTGGCGGGTGAGCGAGACGCCGCTGGTCTGGCAGTGGGTCCTGAGGATGAGCGAGCGCGGGTCGCGGGGCTCGAAGCCGCTCATGATGCGCGCCCACAGCAAGCGCGCCGCCCTGAGCTTGGCGATCTCCATGAAGAAGTTCATGCCGACGTTGAAGAAGAAGGAGAGCCGGGGGGCGAAGGAATCGACGTCGAGGCCGCGCGAGCGCGCCGCGCGCACGTACTCGAGCCCGTCGGCCAGGGTGTAGGCGAGCTCCTGGGTCAACGTCGCCCCGGCCTCCTGCAGGTGGTAGCCCGAGATCGACACCGAGTTGAACTTGGGCATGTTGCGCGCCGCGTACTCGATGACGTCGGCGACGATGCGCATCGAGGGCTGGGGCGGGTAGATGTAGGTGTTGCGGACCATGAACTCCTTGAGGATGTCGTTCTGGATGGTGCCGGCGAGCGCCGCCGGCTTTACCCCCTGCTCCTCGGCGGCGACGATGTAGCCGGCCATGGTCGGCAACACGGCGCCGTTCATGGTCATCGACACGGACATGCGCCCCAAGGGTATGCCGTCGAACAGGATCTTCATGTCCTCGACCGAATCGATCGCCACGCCGGCCTGGCCGACGTCGCCCGCGACCCGCGGGTGATCCGAATCGTAGCCCCGGTGGGTGGCGAGGTCGAAGGCCACCGAGAGCCCGGACTGGCCCTCGGCCAGGGCCTGGCGGTAGAAGGCGTTCGAGTCCTCGGCGGTGGAGAAGCCGCCGTACTGGCGCAGGGTCCAGGGCCGGTTGGCGTACATCGTGGCGCGGGGGCCGCGGAGGTAGGGCGCCAGGCCCGGCATCGAATCGAGCGCGAAGCCTTCCTCCTCGAGGCGCTCGAGGTCTTGGGCGGTATAGAGCGGCTCGACCGCGATGCCCTCGGGCGTGCGCCAGATCAGGCCCTCGGGGTCGGCGCCCTTGAGCTCCTTGGCGGCCAGCGCGCGCCACTCCGCCGCGCTCCTCTTGGCGAACTCGGTCATCGCCGCGCCTTTCGCAGTTGCGAGATGGAAGTATCGCGCCGGCGGCGCGCGCGGTCAATTCGTGGGGCCGGGGCGGTGGTCGGTGGGCGGCACGACCCCTCGCGACGTCAGCCCTGGCGATCCAGGCTTGACGTTATAACGAAAATTATTATTTTCTCGTTATAACATCCGTAGCTAACCACGGGGGCCGCAATGTACGCGCTCAAGCTCCGCCGCATCGGCAACTCGCTCGGCGTCATCCTGCCCAAGGTGGCGCTGGCCAAGCTCAAGGTCAAGGAAGGCGAGGTCCTGTTCCTCACCGAGACACCCGACGGCTTCCGCGTGACGCCCTACGACAAGACCTTCGAGCGGGCGATGGACGCCTTCGAGGAAGGCCGAACGCGCTATCGCAATGCCCTACGGGAACTCGCGAAGTGACTGAGCCCGAGTGGCTCGTGGAAGATGTCGTCCTCGCGCTGCACGCGGAACTGATTGCGGAGCACGGCGGCCTCGGGGGCGTCCGCGACACGGGGCTGCTCGACTCGGCATTGGCCCGGCCGCGCAACCTGCTCGCCTGCGACGAGCCCTCGCTGTTCGAGCTCGCCGCCGCCTATGGTTTCGCAATCGTCCGCAACCATCCTTTCGTCGACGGCAATAAGCGCACTGCCCTCATGGCGATCTACGTCTTTCTTCGACTCAACGGCTATCGTCTCACCGCACCCGAGGTCGAGGCGGTGGCCATGTTCCGCGACCTCGCCGCGGGCGACCTCGACGAGGCCCCCCCGGCGCGCTGGATCGAGGTCAACGCGGCGCCGCTCTGAGGCCGCGCCCATCGCCCCCCCGCCGGCCTCAGGCGCCCACCACCAGCGGCGCGGCGAGAGCGCGCAGGCAGGCGATCACGCTCAACGCGGTGATGCGCCCGGTGCGCGGGTTCTCGTCCGAGGGCCGGTTCTCGATGCTCATCTCGAAGCGGGCGCTGTCGGCCTCGACGCGGATGTGGTGGGTGTTGCGCTTCAGCCCCGGATCGGCCCAGATCTCGAGCCGGGTGCGCTCGGGCCCGATGCCGGCGAGGCTCAGCGCGGCGGCGACGTTGACGTTGGCGGGGAAGCCCCGGGCTCCTTCGAGGGCGTTGCCCTCGAACACCTTGAGCGGCGCCTCGAGGCCCTCGAGCGAGAGCCCGCGGTCTTCGAGGTAGGGGGCGCCGGCGAGCCCGGCGGGCGGTTTGCGGGTGACCATGGTGACGGCGCCGATCTCGCCCTCGGCGGCGGCACGCACCGCGTCGAGGCCCAGGATCGCGCCGCTCGGCACCAGGATTCGCGCCCCGCTTTCTTTCGCCCGCTCGATCAGCTCCGGGTGATCGAGGAGCGCGCCGGCGCTCACCGTGACCAGGATGCGGCCGGCCGCCACCGCGGGCCCGGCGATCTCGGCGAAGAGCGCGGCGGGGGCGCAGTCCACCACCACCTCGGCGCGCTCGGCGAGCGCTCCGAGCGACACCAGCGGGGCGGGCGCGCCAAAGCCCGCCATGCGGCGCCGCGCCTTGTCGTGATCGCGCGCCGCCACCGCCGCCAGCTCGAGCCCCGGAAGGCCCGCGTCGAGCCGCGCCGCCACCGCGCCGCCGATGGCGCCGAGCCCCGCCACCGCCACCCTGAGCCGCTCCCCCGTCGCCGCCATTCGCCCCTCCATGTTCAGGTCTCGGCGCCGCGAGGCTCGCCCGCCGCCACGGCGCCGTCAAGGTGGCGCGCGGCTGATGCTTGCAAAGCGCCAGTCCAGGCCCGATTCTAGAGCATGGTCTCGGGTCCGCCTGCCGCCGCCGGCCGCTTGCTCGCCGTCCTCGGCCCCACCAACACCGGCAAGACCCATCTCGCGGTCGAGCGCATGCTGGGCCACGCGAGCGGCGTCATCGGCCTGCCGCTGAGGCTGCTGGCGCGCGAGATCTACGACCGGGTCGCCGAGCTCAAGGGAGCCAGCCGGGTGGCGCTGGTCACCGGCGAGGAGAAGATCGTCCCGGCCCACCCGGCCTACTTCGTGTGCACCACCGAGTCGATGCCGCTCGAGCGCAGCTTCGAGTTTCTGGCCGTGGACGAGATCCAGCTCGCCGCCGACCCCGAGCGCGGCCACGTCTTCACCGACCGCCTGCTCAACGCCCGCGGCGCCGCCGAGACCATGCTGCTGGGCGCCGAGACCATCAGGCCGCTGCTGCGCCGGCTGCTGCCCGAGGCCGAGCACATCAACCGCCCGCGCTTCTCGACCTTGAGCTACGCCGGCCCCAGGAAGATCAGCCGCCTGCCCCGGCGCAGCGCCGTGGTCGCCTTCTCGGCCGCCGAGGTCTATGGGCTGGCCGAGCAGGTGCGGCGCCAACGGGGCGGCGCGGCGGTGGTGATGGGGGCGCTCTCGCCGCGTACCCGCAACGCCCAGGTGGCCATGTACCAGGCCGGCGAGGTCGATTACCTGGTCGCCACCGACGCCATCGGCATGGGCCTCAACATGGACGTGGGCCACGTCGCCTTCGCCTCGCTCACGAAGTTCGACGGCCGCCGGCGCCGCGCCCTCACGGCGGCCGAGATCGGTCAGATCGCCGGCCGCTCCGGCCGCCACATGAGCGACGGCAGCTTCGGCGCCACCGCCGAGCTCGGGGCGCTGGAGAAGGACCTGGTCGAGCGCGTCGAGAACCACCGCTTCGAGTCCCTGAAGGGGCTCGCCTGGCGCAACGCCCGGCTCGACTATCGCTCGCTCGCCGCGCTGGTGCGCAGCCTCGAGGCGCCGCCGCCGGTGGACTGCCTCAGCCGCGCCCGCGAGGTCGACGACTACCTGGCCTTGAAGGCGCTCGCGGCCCAGGCCGAGGTCGCGCGCCTCGCCACCACCCCGGCCGCGCTCAGGCTGTTGTGGGAGGTCTGCCAGATCCCCGACTTCCGCAAGACCCTGGCCGAGGCCCACGCCCGGCTGCTCTCCCAGATCTATCGCCACCTCATGGCCGCCGACGGGGTCCTGCCCAACGATTGGGTGGCGCGCCACGTCGCCCCCCTCGACCGTGTCGACGGCGACATCGATACCCTGGCCGCGCGCATCGCCCACATCCGAACCTGGACCTATGTCTCCCATCGCCCGAGCTGGATCGACGACGCCCGACACTGGCAGGAGCGCGCCCGGGCCATCGAGGACCGGCTCTCCGACGCCCTCCACGATCGCCTCACCCAGCGCTTCGTGGACCGCCGCACCACGGTGCTGTCGCGGCGCCTGCACGACGCGGGCGAGCTCGAGGCGGCGATCGAGGACGACGGCAGCGTCCTCGTCGAGGGCGAGTTCGTGGGCCGCCTCGCGGGCTTCCGCTTCGTCCCCGATCCGACCACCTCGGGCGCCGAAGGGCGGACCCTGAAGGCGGCGGCGAAGCGCGCCCTGAGGCCCGAGATCGAGGGCCGCGTCGCGGCCCTCGCCGGCGCCCCCGACGAGGCCTTGAGCCTGGACGCGGAAGGGCGGCTGTGGTGGCGGGGGGCGCGGGTGGCGCGGCTCACCGCCGGTGGCGACGTGCTCAGGCCCCGGGTCCGGCTCGACCACGACGAGCTCCTGAGCGGGCGCGCCCGCGAACACCTGCTGCGGCGCCTCGAGGACTGGATCGAGGGTCGGGTCCACGACCTGCTGACGCCGCTCCTCAGGCTCCGGGACGCGCCGCTCTCGGGCGCCGCGCGCGGGCTCGTCTTCCAGCTCGCGGAGTCGCTTGGCACCCTGCCGCGACGGCGGGCGAGCGCTCAGCTCGGCGCGCTGACGCCGTCGGGGCGCCGGACCTTACGCCGCCATGGGGTCCGCTTCGGCGCCGCCAGCATCTTCATTCCGGCGCTGCAAAGGGGCGACCGGGCGGCGCTCTCGTGCGCGCTCTGGGCGGTTCACAACGCTCTCCAGGCGGCGCCGGCGCCGCCGCGCAGGCGCACGGTGGCGGCCGCCGATCTCCCCGAGGGCTATTACGCCGCCGCCGGCTTCCGGGTCTACGGCCAGCGGGCGGTCCGCGCCGACGCGGTCGAGCGGCTCGGCGCCCAGGCGCGCCGCCTGGGCCGCGCCGGGCCCTTCCTCGCCACCCGCGAGCTCCAGCAAATCCTGGGCGGCGAGCGCAGCGATCTCGAGGCGGCGCTCGCCGACCTCGGCTATCGGGCCCGGGGCGAGGGCGCCGACGCCGCCTTCAGCCGCGCCCACGATCCCGGCCGCAGGGCCGGGGCCAAGAAGGCGAGCAAAGCCATGGGCGCGGCCACGGGCGCGGCATCGGGCGAAGATAAGGGCGAAGACAAGGCCACGGGCAAGCGCCAGGACAAGGGTGAGGGTCGTGGGCGGGCCCGCTCGCGCCGCCGCCGGCCCGACCCGCACTCGCCCTTCGCCCGGCTCAAGGAGCTCAAGGTGCCGGCGCGGTGAGCGCCGATCCCAGCGCGGCGCTCAGGCTCGACAAGTGGCTCTGGTACGCCCGCTTCTTCAAGAGCCGCTCGCTCGCCACCCGCCTCTGCGAGGGCCGCCGGGTACGGCTCAACCGCCGGCTGATCGACAAGGCGAGCCGCCAGGTGCGCGTCGGCGACGTGCTCACCTTCCCGCAAGGCCGGCGCATCCGTGTGGTGAGAGTGGTGGCCTTGGGCTCCCGGCGCGGCCCGGCGGCGGAGGCCGAGGGGCTCTACCAGGAGCTGGCCCCGCCGAGCGCGGCGCCGCGACGCGCGCCGCCCGCCGCCGCCCGCGAGCGCGGCGCCGGCCGCCCCACCAAGGCCGAGCGCCGGGCCATCGAACGGCTCAAGCCGCCCGAGTGAGGCGGCGCGGAGCGAACTGAAAGCAACCGCAAGAATTGGTTTTGCGCCCCTCGGACGGGCACCGCCTTAGGGCCGCGGGTCGCTCCCTTGCCGCCAAATCGGCAGAGAGGGTCGGGGCCAAGGGGCGCCGGCCACGAGCGAATTTTTCAAGCTTGCGTCTTCGGCGCTCACGGTGGGGCGCAGAGGGCGCCGCCTTCGGTCTTGGTGCCTTGGTGTTGAACGCCCCAGAGCGAAGCTTTCAAGCTCCGGGATCGATCAGCACGCCCGGGTTAAGCACGCCGGCCGGATCGAGCCGCGCCTTGGCGGCGCCCAAGGCCTCGGCAAAGAGGCCCGGGCGCTGGCGGTCGTACCAGGGGCGGTGGTCGCGGCCCACCGCGTGGTGGTGGGTGATGGTGCCGCCGAGCTCGATCACCGCGTCCGAGGCGGCGCGCTTGATCTCGGTCCACTGCTCGATCATGCGCCCCTTGTCGGCGAGGCAGTGGAAGGTGAAGTAGGGCGCCGGCCCGTCGGGGTAGGCGTGGGTGAAGCGGCAGCTGACATGACCCTCGCCGCCGGTGGCCTCACGGATTATCTCGTTGGTGGCCCGCATCACCCCGGCGTGGAAGTCCTCGAAACGGTCCCAGGTGATGGCGCTCTCGAAGGTGTCGTTCATGACGCCAAGCGAGGTCAGGACCTCGCGCAGATAGGGCGCCTTGACGAAGGCGTCGCGCCAGGCGCCGGCGGCGCCGCCGCGGTGACCCTCGGCCGCCGCCTCGTCGCCGCCATGGTCGCCGCCGTGGTCGCGGCAGCACTCGAGCGCCCGCGCCATCCAGGCCTCGACCTCGTGGTCGCCGGATTCGAAGCCCAGCACCAGGAGATGGGCGCTGCCGTCGCCGGCGCGGCTGATCTCGGCCTCGGCGGCGTCGATGAGGCGGCAGTTCGAGGGGTAGAGCCCGGCCTGCGCGATCGCCCGCACGGCGCGCGCGCCGGCGTAGAAGTCGGCGAAGCGCACCGCCGCGGAGGCCCGGAAGGAGGGGCGGGCCTGGAGCCGCATCCAGGCCTCGGTGATGATGCCGAGCGCGCCTTCGGAGCCGATGAACAGCCGATCCGGGCTCGGCCCCGCGCCCGAGCCGGGGAGCCGGCGGCTCTCCACCGCTCCCGCCGGAGTGATCACGCGCAGCGATTCCACCAGGTCGTCGATATGGGTGTAGAGGGTGGCGAAGTGGCCGCCCGAGCGGGTGGCGATCCAGCCCCCGAGCGTCGAGTACTGGAACGACTGGGGGAAGTGCCGGAGGGTGACGCCGTGGCCCTTGAGCTGGGCCTCGAGCCCCGGGCCCTCGGCGCCGGCCTGGATGCGCGCGGCGCGGGAGGCGAGGTCGATCTCGAGCACCCGGTCGAGGCGCCTGAGATCGATGGTCAGGGTGCCGCGGTAGCGGTCGTCGACCGCCGGCTCCACCCCGCCCACCACGCTCGAGCCGCCGCCGAAGGGGATCACCGCCACCTCCGACCGCGAGGCCCAGTCCAGGAGGTCGACGATCTCGGCTTCGCGCTCGGGAAATGCCACCAGGTCCGGCGGCTCGGGGAAGCGGCGCTCGAAGGCGCGGACGCTGTCGGGGAACGATTTGCCGTAGGCGTGGATCAGGCGTTCATGGGGATCGTCGGAGCAAATCCCGGCGAGCGAGTTCGGCGCTTGCACGCGGGGCGGCCTGAGCTCGATCTCTTCCGCCCGCGGCGCCGGGGTGGCCTCCAGCTCATCGACCTTGAAGCGAGCCGCGAAATAGGCCGCGACGGCCCTCGCCTCGGCCTCGCTCAGGCCGTCGCCCTCAAGGCCCCAGCCCCAGAACTTCCTGCGCCGCTCGCTCATCGCACCCTCCCTCGACCGCTCCGCTGCCGCCAAGCCCGGGATGGTAGCACCCGAGGCCGCCGCTCCGCACTCCCCGCGAGGCGCCGTGGGGGTCGGGAAAGAGCCCCCGCAAGGGCGCCGCCGGACCGGGTCAAAACCCCGACTCGCGCGGGGTTGCGCGGGCGCCCCGCCGTGTGATACCCAGAGCCATGATCGGCCGTTTCAAGGCGTTGCTCGGCAAGCGGGGCGGGGCCGCGCCGGCGGGCCCACCGACGCCCGAGGAGAAGCATCTCGCCGCGGCCGCGCTGATGGTCGAGGCGGCGCGACTCGATGGGCACTTCGACGCCGCCGAGCGGGAGAAGGTGGGGGAGCTCGTCTGTCGTCACTTCGGCGTCACCGAGGCAGAAGCCGAGGCGCTCATCGCGGACGCCGAGGTCGCCCACGACGACGCCAGCGGGCTGGTCCGCTTCACCCGCGTGATCAAGGAGACGTTCCCGCCGGAGCAAAGAATCGAGGTAATCGAGATGCTGTGGGAGGTGGCCTACGCCGACGGCGTGCTGCACGATTACGAGGCCAACCTCCTGCGCCGCGTCGCCGGGCTGATCTATGTCTCGGACCGGGAGCGGGGCGCCGCCCGCAAGCGGGTGCTGGAGCGGCTCGGGCACCGGGATTTGGCGGGTCCGGCGTGACGCTTGCGGCCGCATGAGTGGTTTACGGAGAGCAGGATGACGTACATCGTTAACGAGAACTGCATCAAGTGCAAGTACATGGATTGTATCGAGGTGTGCCCCGTCGACTGCTTCTACGAGGGCGAAAACATGCTCGTCATCCACCCCGACGAATGCATCGACTGCGGGGTCTGCGAGCCGGAATGTCCGGTCGAGGCGATCCTGCCGGACACCGACGGCGATGTCGAGAAGTGGGTCGAGATCAACCGCGAATACGCCGAGAAATGGCCCAACATCACGCGCAAGGGCGAGCCGCCCGCAGACGCCGACAACTACAAGGACATGACCGGCAAGTTCGACAAGTTCTTCAGCTCGGATCCGGGCGCTTCCTGAGCCCCAGCGGGGCGGCGAGACCGCCCCTTCGCACCTGCAAGGCTTTATTTTGCGCCTGCTTTGTGGTAGGCTCTGAATGCAAAGTCTGAACGTACCGGTGTGAAGCTGCGGCAGCCCCGAGTGGGCTGATATTTTTTCGAGCCGTCCTGGCTTCCACGGGTTCTGGGGCAAGCGCGGTTTGTTGGATTGCCAGGCAGAACGCCTACGGCAAGCGGAATTTCGCGCGTCGCCCATGGCCCAGGCTCGGCGACTTCGGTATTCGCTAGCTTCGAGAAGGATGCATGTCGCAGCAGATTGATTTCGCGCCCAAGGAATACGTGGTCTACCCGACCCACGGGGTGGGTCAGATCACCGGCATCGAGCACGAGGAGATCTCGGGCGTCAACCTCGAGCTATTCGTGATCTACTTCGAGCACGAGAGGATGACCCTGCGGGTGCCGGTGCAGAAGGCCGCCACCGTGGGCATGCGTCAGCTGAGCACGCCCAAGAAGATGGCCTCGGCGATGGCCACGCTCAAGGGCCGCTCGCGGGTCAAGCGCACGATGTGGAGCCGCCGCGCCCAGGAGTACGGGGCCAAGCTCAACTCGGGCGATCCGGTGTCGATCGCCGAGGTGGTGCGCGATCTCCATCGCAGCGACGACCAGCCGGACCAGTCCTACAGCGAGCGCCAAATTTACGAGGCCGCCCGCGATCGCCTGGCGCGCGAGGTCGCGGCCATCGAACAGATCGACGAGGCGGCGGCGATCGAACGGCTGGAAAAGGTGTTGCGCGCCGCCTGAGGGCGCGCCGACGCCAAGCGGTCCCGCGCGTCCGATTCCTTGGGCGCCGCTCGGCTCTCGCGTCATCCGGGACAATCGGCATGACCGGGGACAACGAAGAGATCTTCGCCGTCCTCAAGCAGGCGGCGAGGGTGTGGGCGGTGGCCGCCATCCACGGCGAGGCCGAGCGGCTCAGCACCCTTCATGGCGAGCTCTGGGACCGCTTCCAGAGAGGCGATCGCCTGGTTTATCTCGGCAACTATCTGGGTTACGGCCGCGACGTCCCGGGCACCCTCGACGAGCTCTTGTCGTTCCGCAGCGCGGTGCTCACCAAGCCCGGCCTCGAGCCCGAGGACATCGTCTTCCTGCGCGGCGCCCAAGAGGAGATGTGGCAGAAGCTGTTGCAGATCCAGTTCGCGGTCGATCCCGACGACGTGCTCGACTGGATGCTCGAGCAGGGCATGGGCGCCACCCTCGCGGCTTACGGCGGCAGCCCCGAGCAGGCGCGGGGGCGCTTTCGCGAGGGCGCCCTGGCGGTGACCCGGTGGACCGGCGAGATCCGCGCCAACCTGCAGCGCCACCCCGGCCACGACGACCTTTTAGGGGCGCTGAAACGGGCCGCCTACACCGCCGAGCGCGGGCTCCTGTTCGTCCACGCCGGGGTCGATCCCAAGCGCCCCCTGGCCGAGCAGGGCGATACCCTGTGGTGGGGCAGCGGCTACTTCTCCGCCATCGACGAGCCCTACGCCGGCTTCAAGCTGGTGGTGCGGGGCTACGACCGAGAACGGGGCGGACCCCGCTTCGGCGCCCATGCCGCCACCGTCGACGGCGGGTGCGGCTTTGGCGGACCCCTGCTGGCGGCCTGTTTCGCGAGCGACGGCGGCCTCGTCGAGCGCCTCGAGGCCTGAGCGCCGCGCTCGCCCTCGCACGGGGGCCGGTAAATCGCCCGTCGCAGAAAATTGATTGCAAAGGGATGGTCTGACAGAGGAACTTGAGCGATACTATGGTATAATTCTAATCCGCGTCGGGAGCACGGACGGGGAGTCGACTGGGGCACCGAGGTGGCGCTCGGCGCCATGGTTCCGGACAAGGCCGAACATGATGACCTATATCGATACCCCCCAGACCCAACGCGCCAACCGGCGCTTCATCCGCGCCGCCATGAAGGCGCCGCTGCTGGAGCGCACGCACGAGTTCGATCTGGCGCGGCGCTGGCGCGAGCAGGGCGACGAGGCGGCGCTCCACGAGATGGTCAGCGCTTACATGCGACTGGTGGTCAGCACCGCCGCGCGCTTCCGCAACTACGGCCTGCCCATGGGCGATCTGGTCCAGGAAGGCAACATCGGGCTGATGATGGCGGCGGCGCGCTTCGAGCCCGAGCGTCAGGTGCGCTTCTCGACCTATGCCACCTGGTGGATCCGCTCCGCCATCCAGGAGTACGTGCTGCGCAATTGGTCGGTGGTGCGCACCGGCACCACGGCGGCCCAGAAGTCGCTGTTCTTCGGCCTGCGCCGGCTCCGCGCCCAGATCGAGGGCAACGCCGACGGCCCCATCAGCGAACAGGGCCGCAAGCAGATCGCCGAGCGCCTCAAGGTCAGCGTCGGCGACGTCGAATCCATGGAGCTGCGGCTTTCGGGCGCCGACAAGTCATTGAACGCCGCCATCGGCCAGGAGGGCGACGGCGAATGGCAGGATCTGCTGGCCGACGAGCGCCCGGGGCCCGAGGAGCTGGTGCTCGCCGCCCGCGACATGGAGTGCCGGGCCGAATGGCTGGCCCGGGCGATGCGGTCGCTGACGCCGCGCGAGCAGAAGATCATCCGCGAGCGCCGTCTCAGCGAGGACACGGTAACGCTGGAGACCCTGGGCGTGGCGCTCGGCATCTCGAAGGAGCGGGTGCGCCAGATCGAGCACCAGGCGCTCAAGAAACTGAAGGTGGCGATCCTGCGCGAGGTCGGCGACCCGGTCTCGGCCGGCCTGGTCCTGCCCTAGGCGCCGCGCCGCCGGTCCGGGGCGGCCACAGCCGCGCCACCAGTCGATCCGAGGCGGCGAGCCGGTTGCCGAGGAAGCGCCGCGTGAGCTCCTGGTTGTCCGAGCTGTCCCTGAGCCAGAAGGCGATGGTCGCCACGAAGAGCGCGGTCAGACCGATCTCCTCGAGCTGCCGGCGGCTGCCGGTGGCGTCGAGATGGGCCGCCTCGCGCAGCCACTGGACGGTGCGCGAGAGCCACATCACCAGCGCCACGTTGTGGTGGGGGTGGCCGGGGTAGAGCTTGGCGCGGAAGATCTCCCCCGTCACCCGGCGGTGGCCGACCAGGGCATCGAGCCAACGCATGATCACGGCGTAAAGCCGCTCGCGGGGGGAGAGCTCGGCGAAGCCGGCGTCGCCGTGGCGCGCCAGCATGGCGCTATCGGCGCGCGCCAGCCAGGCGTCGGCGACGGCGTCGAGGTCGCGGTAATGGGCGCGCAGCTCGCTGAGCGAGACGCCCAGGCGGTCGGCGATGAGGTGGAGCCGCAGCCCTTCCCAGCCGCGCTCCTCGGCGAGCTCGAGGGCGGCATCGACGACGCGATCCTCGAGCGAGCGCCGGCCCGGCACGCGCCTACTCCTCGACCACGATCTTCATCAGCGCGCCCTGGGTCAGGGGCTGCCCGGCTGCGAGCCCGTTGAGCACCTCGAAGCGCGCCAGGGGCGAGTTGTCGAAGGCCATGCGCTGGGCCAGGGCAGGGGCCGAATCGCCGGCCTCGACGCGCACCATCCTGATCCTCAAGGGCTTGAGCCGGGCCGCCTCGGCGCGCTCCAGGGGGCGGAAGCTGAACGCCGTGCCCTTGAGGTCCTCGGCCATCGCCGGGGTGACCTCGGGCGGGGTGGCGAACTGGAAGCGGTAGATCTGGCGCTCGGAGAAGCGGATCGCCACCAGACGCAGGTCGATCTCGCCCTTGGGGCCGCTCACCCGCGTCGCCGCGGTGGCGGTCTCCATGCCGTTGATGGTGAGGGTATCGACCGCCGAGAGCTCGAGCTCGGGCCGCCACACCCGGGTCAGATAGTAGGCCATGTCCCGGGCACCGCCGCGGTCGTCGCCGTCGAAGCGGATCACGGCGCCCCGGGGGCCCTGGGCGACCACCGCCTCGGCCTGGTTGGCGATGCGGAACTGGGGCGGCACGGTGAAGGTGAAGCCCAGCGTCGGATGGGCGAAGACCCGCCCGCGCACCAGGCCCTGTTTCGGGTCGTCGCCGTACAAGAGCCCGTCGATCGCCGCCAGGTACTGGTCGCGGCGGAACGGCGCGTCGCGCGCCGCGCCGCTCTCGGCCGCCGCCTCGATGGCGCGGGCGACCCGCTCGGAGGTGCGGGGATGGGTCGAGAAGAAGTCGAGCTCGAAGAGGCCGCCGCCCTCCTCGCCGGCGCGCTTCTTCGCCAGCTCGTGCTCGGCGCCGAGCGATTCCAGGAACCGGGCCTGACCCCAGGGGTTGTAGCCGGCGCGGCTCAGGTAACCGACGCCCAGCAGGTCGGACTCGTACTCCTCCTCGCGGGAGAAGCGCATCAGATAGAGGCCGCCGCCCATCTGGGCGATCTGGTTGACCTGGGGGTTGTCGGTGAGGATGCCGAGGAGGGTGACGCCGAGGTTCGCGATCACGCCCCGGCTATAGCGCTGCGCCGGATGGCGCGCGGTGACGTGGCCGATCTCGTGGGCCAGCACGCCGGCGAGCTCGGCCTCGCTGTTGGCCAGCGCCATCAGCCCCCGGGTCACGTAGACGTAGCCGCCCGGCAACGCGAAGGCGTTGACCACCGAGCTGTTGAGGATGGTGAAGTTGAAGGGATAGCGGGGCAGCTCGGAGTTGGCGACGAGGGCGCCGCCGATCATCGCCACGTAGCCGCCGAGCTCGGCGTCGTCGTAGACGCCGCCGAACTCGGCCACCACCTTGGGGTGCTCCTGGCGCCCCACCTCGAGCTCCTGCTCGGGCGTCATGAAGGGGGCGAAGGGTTCGCTCCCCAGCGCCGGCGGCGCCGCGCCCAAAAGGGTGGCGAGGACCAGCAGTCCGGCCGCGGCGGCGGCGCGCCAAACTCGCGCGAGGGGGGGTCTCATTCCTCCAGCACCTCGATCTGCTCCGGGTGGGTGACCTCGATCATGGGCCCGTTATAGGACTTGAGCCAGCCCCGCACCCGTATCCGCCGACCGGCGTAGCCGGCGGTGTCGATGCCGGCGGCCTCGAAACGGCGCCGATCCTTGGGAGATATGGAGATCGTGAAGTCGCTGCGCCAGTCGGCGCCGAAGTTGAGATAGGCGCGGCCGCGCACCACCGCCGCCTCGAGCACGCGTCCCTCGACGAGCTGGAAGCTGCCGATGAAGCGGGGCGCGTCCTCAAGGCTCAGCGGTCGATAGCGGCGCAGCCCCCAGATGCCGCGCCGCGCGGCCCGCGCCGCGCCCTCGAGCGCCAGCATCTCAGGTCCGAGCGCCCGGTTGTCGCGGAAGGTGTAGACCCGGGCCAGGCCTCGGGCCAAGAGCTCGCCCTGGAGCCAGCGCCCGGCCTCGTCGTAGAGGTGGGCCAGCGCCCGGCCGTGGCGGTCGAGGCGCCGGCCGCCGTAGGCGAGGGCCACCCCGCGCCCCAGGCTGAGCGCTTCGAGCGCCGCCTTGGCCTCGTCTGCGAGCGGCCAGGGGCGGAAGCCGGCGCGGCCCAGGGCGAGCTTGGGCGCCTGGATGCCGACCAGGCGCACCTCGGTGCCGTCGTCGAGCACCAGGGTGTCGCCGTCGACGACTTGCGTGACCACGCCGCCGCCGGCGCGCTCGAGGGCGGCCGCGGCGGCGGGTCCCGGGCCGGGCAGGGCGCCGAGCTGGGCGGCGAGCAGTGCGGCGAGCAGCGCGGCGATCAACCGGCCGGTTAGCCCCGGGAGCGCGCGCGAGATGACCCTCATGGCCCCGACTTTAGCATGGCCGGGCGGTGGCGAGAGGTGGCCCGCCGCCTGTTGGCCGCCCCGCCCTTTTCCCGTACACTCGCGGTGCCGGGAGCGCCGGGGGGAGCGACGGGCACAGCGCCGGGGGAAGCGCCGGGGGAAGCGTTGGAGGGATCGAAGGGGCCGGATCCGTGAGCAATCGTATCGCTGTCGCCGCCGCCCTCGCGGCGGGCATTTGGACGGGCGCCATCGGGGCGGCGGGCCCGGCGCGCGCCGAGGACCCCGACTACCTCGCCTTGAGCGCCGGCGCCTTCGACGCCTTCGAGAGCTCGACCATCGCCGGCGAGTTCCGGGCCGAGTACCGCTCCAAGCTCAAGTGGTGGATCTTCAGGCCCTTCACCGGGGTGATGGCGACCACCGACGGCTCGTTCTACGGCTTCGGCGGCATCCTGCTCGATGTCTACTTCGGGAGCCGCCTCGTGGTGACGCCGAGCGTCGCCGCCGGCCTCTACGCCGAGGGCGGGGGCAAGGACCTGGGCCACACGATCCAGTTCCGCTCCCAGATCGAGGTCGCCTACCGCTTCGCCGACCGCTCGCGGCTGGGCCTCAGCTTCAGCCATATCTCCAACGCCGGCCTCGACGACACCAACCCGGGCGCCGAGTCGGTGATGCTGACCTACGCGCTGCCCTTCAGCCGCCTGCTCGGCCGTTGACCGCGGCCGCGGCGCGGCCTAGAACAGTCGCGCCGGCGCCCTCGGCGCCCGCCACGCGCCCGTAGCTCAGTCGGATAGAGCACAGGATTCCTAATCCTGGGGTCGGGGGTTCGAATCCCTCCGGGCGCGCCAGCTTCGCCTCATTCCCCATCGCCCCGCCCCGGGCCCGCCATCCCCGGCGGCTCGCGCAGGAAGAGCACGAGGATGGCGCAGATCAGCGGCAGCGCCGCCAACATCAGCGTGGCCTCGCGGTAGCCGCCGGAGAGGTCGAAGGCGATGGCCAGCGGCAGGGGCCCCGCCGAGGCGCCGACCACGGCGATCATCTGCCCCGCGCCCTGGATGCTGCCGAGGTGGCGGCGGCCGAAGTAGCGCGCCCACATGTAGCCGAAGAAGGTGATGTTGGCGGCGTTGTTGGCGCCGAACAGGACGCCGTAGACGAGCGCGGTGGCAGCGTCGTCGACCCGGGTCGCGGTCACCGTGGTGACGGCCAGGAGCAGGAGCGCGGCGGCCAGCACGTAGGGCGTCGGGAAGCGGTCGAGGGCGCGGCCCACCAGCGGCATGCACAGCGCCATGACCACGCCCGAGACCGCGAACACCCGCGCCGCGGCCGCCGGGCCCAGGCCCTGGGCGGCGAAGATCGAGACCTGGAAGAAGAACAGCGCGGTGATCACCAGGGAGGGGATGAAGAGCGCGGCGGCGACGATCCAGAAGGTCCGGGTGCGGAGCGCCGCCCTGAGGGTGAGCCCGGCCTCGGCGCTGGCCGCGCCGGCGGGGGACGCCGGGTGCGGGCGGGCGCCGCCGTCGGGCTCGAGGCCGAGCTCCTCGGGCCGGTCGTGGATCACGGCGAGCGCCAGCGGCAGCAGGAGGCCACAGGTCAGGAGGCCCAACCAGAGCCAGGCCTGGCGCCAGCCCACGGCCTCGACGAGCCACTGGGCGAGGGGGGGATGGAGCGCCATCGAGGCCGCGAAGCCGAGCGCCATCAGGCCCATGGCGAAGCCGCGCCTGGCCACGAACCAGTGCGCCACCAGGGTCGCGCAGAGCAGCATCAGCGCGCCCTGGCCGAGCAAGCGCAGGGCGGCGAAGCCGAGCGCCAGCGAGGTGGCGCCGGTGGCGGCGCCGAAGGCGGCGCAGGCCGCGCCCAGCAGCAGGGCGACGACGACCAGGGTGCGGCGTACGCCGTAGCGGTCGACGAAGCGGCCCAGCCGCGGCAGCGTAAACGCGGCGGCCAGGGTGGCGAGGGCGTAGGCCGAGGCGATGGCGCTGCCCGACAGGCCGAGCTCGTCGCCGATCGGGCCGATGAAGACGCTGAAGGTATGGGACTGGCCGGGGCCTGAGGCGAAGAAGCTGACGGCGGCGGCGGCGAGGATGACCCAGCCGTAAAAGAGCCGCCGGCTGGCGTGGCGGAAGACGAAAGCCCGGACCGGGCTCATGGGCGGCTCGCGCCCCGAACCCGTCTCGGGCCGCGTCGCGTCGCGTCCGTCAAGCGGTCGCCCGGCCCTGCCCACGGACCCCGGCGATGGCTTCGACCTCGGCGCGCTCGATCCCGAGCTTCTCGGCCGCGCCCACGATCTCGGCCCAGCTGCCGTCGCTCAGCGGCACGCCCCTTGCCTCGCGCTCGGCCCGGGCCTTGCGCTCGGGATCCCCCGGCACCATCACCTCCTCGACGCCTGACGCCGGCGGCGAGGCCTTGACGTGGGCGGTGATGGCGTCGACCTCGCGCTGGAACTCGGCCACCTCGGTGAGCGCCGCGGGGTCGATGATGACGCTCAGCATGTTGTTGATGATGGTCGCGATGTGCTCGCGCTCGGGCAGGCAGGTGCCGCCCCCGGTGAGCGCCCCGGCCAGGATCTCGCAGACCAGCGCCAGCCCGTAGCCCTTGTGCTCACCCATCGCCAACATCGAGCCCGAGGGCTCGCGGAACATCACCCCGGGGTCGCGGGTGGGATTGCCGTCGGCGTCGATGAGGGTGCCGTCGGCGACCTCGAGGCCGGCATTGTGGGCCACCCGCACCTTGCCGTGCGCGACCCGGCTGGTGGCCATGTCGAGCACCAGCGGCGGGGTCTTGTCGGTGGCCGGGATGGCGGTGCAGTAAGGGTTGGTGGTGAAGCGCGAGTCGGAGCCGCCGAAAGGCGCCACCAGCGCCCGGTGCCCGATGACGTTGACGTAGTGGATCGAGATCAGGCCGTGCTCCAGGCACATCTCGCCCCAGGCGCCGATGCGGCCCAGGTGATGGGTGTTGCGGAGCGCCACCACCGCTAGCCCATGCTCGCGCGCCTTGGCGATGCCCAGCGCCATGGCCTCGCCGCCGATCACCTGGCCGTAGCCGCGGTTGCCGTCGAGCACCAGGAAGGGGCCCTTATCGCGCACCACGGTGACGTGGCGGCCCGGCGCGAGGCGGCCGTCGAGCAGCTCTTCGACGTAGATCGGCAGCATGCCGATGCCGTGGCTGTCGTGGCCCATGAGGTTGGCGTCGACCAGGTGGCGGGCGACCAGCGCGGCCTCGGCCTCCTCGGAGCCCGCGCGCAGGCACATCGTCTTGGTGAGCTCGACGAGCCCCTTGGCTTCGAAGCGCATCCGCTAACCTCCCCGTCCGCGCCGCCCGCTCTCCCCCGGGCCTCCAATTGCGACCCGGGAGGATAGCACGGGCGCGGCCGGCTTGGCGCCCGCGTTCAGTGCCGTTCCGAGCGGTAGAGGCCGGCCAGCCGGGTGGGCGAGACGCCGAGGTGATAGAGCGCGTGGATGACGAGCCAGCCCCAGACGATGGCGAGCCCGTGGCGCCCCTCGAAGCGCCGCGACGAGGTTTTAAGCGGCGGCTCGTCGATGCAGCAGGTGGGGCCCAGGCGCTCGAGCCGGCGCACGAAGTCGTAGTCCTCCATCAGCGCGATGGCGCGGATACCGCCGAGGCGCTGGTAGACCTGGCGGCGCACGAAGATGCCGGAATCGCCGTAGTAGAGCCCGCGCCTGCGGAGCCAGGCGTAGAACGCGGTGAGGCGGCGGCTGAAGCTGGATGTCCCGTCGAAGACGAGGCGGAAGTTGCCGCCCACCAGCCCGGGCGAGGCGCCGAGCGCGGCCTCGATGCGGCCGAGCCCGCCGGCGGGAAAGGCGCAGTCGGCATGGAGGAAGAGCAGCGCCTCGCCGCGCGCGGCCCGGGCGCCGGCGCGGAGCTGACGACCCCGGCCGCGCTCGCATTCGATGACCCGGGCGCCCAGGACGCGGGCCGCGGTCACGGTATCGTCGCCGCTGCCGCCGTCGGCGACGATGACCTCGTGGGGCGAGGGCTCGGCGCCAAGCGCGCGCAACAGCGGCCGCAGGGTCCGCGCCTCGTCGAGGGTCGGGATGACCACCGATATCATGGCCTGGGCTCGATCATCGCCTGGGCTCGATCACGGCCTGGGCTCGATCATGGCCTGGGCTCCATCGGGGGGGGGCCTCAGGCCACCTCGCGGGCGCGCTCCGGCACGCTGCCCTCGCGCACGAACTGGCGCAGCACCTGGCAGAACTCGGCCGTCGCCGTGAACACGGGCAGGTGCCCCCGCCCCTCGAAGGCGTAGAACAGCGCCGCGGGGATGTGCTCGGCGAGGTATTGCCCGACCTCGAAAGGGACCCGGCGGTCGGCGGTGCCCTGCGTCACCAGGGTTGGCACGGTGACCCTGTCGAGCAGCGGCGCGATATCGATTTCGGGATCGAGGGCAAAGAAGCCGAGGATGGTCTCTTTGGGTAGGCGCAGCATGTTCGCCGCGAACTGCTCGGCCAGGTCGGAGGTCCCGGGCTCGGAAATGATGGTGGGGACGAAGACTCTTGCGAGCCGTTCGAAATCCTTGCGCCGGATGGCGTCGATTAACTCCGGGACGCTGTCGCCGGCCAACGGCCACATGCCGTCCGGGCCCGCGTCGTCGACGGGACTGCTGATCAGGACGAGCCTGTGGACCAGCGCAGGCGCGGCGAGGGAAAGTTTGACCAGCAGGTTGCTGCCGCGCGAGATTCCGACGCCGACGACCGAGCCGACGCCCGCAGCCTCGATGACGGCGCGCACGTCTTCCATGTGGTCTTTCAGGCCGTATCCCCGCGGCAGGGGGGCCGAGCCCCCGGTCCCTCGCAGGTCGACGGTAATGACGCGGAACTCCTGGCACAGGCGCTCCAAAAGGGGTTGCATGGTGGCCAGCCCGTAGACGATCGGATTGACGAACAGCAGGGTGTCCTCGCCGTCGCCGTGCTCGTAGAAGGCGATGGTGGCGCCGTCGCGCGTCACCGTGTGGGGGCGGTGCCGCTTGTTGGCGATCCACTGTCTGCGTTGCGGCTCGGCCTCCACCGCCAGCGCCCGCTCGTAGCTCTCGTTGGCCGCTTCCAGGTTCCCCATAAGGCTGGCAATGTCGCCACGCAACACCAGCGCCCGGCCGCGCTCGTCGCCCAGGGCGTCGTCCGCCTCGGCCGCCGCCAGTGCCCGCTCGGCGAGGCCCGTGGCCTCGGCGTAGGTATAGCGTTCCTTGGCCCGCTCGGCCGCGCTCAAGAGATACTTCGCCGCCTTGGCCCAGGACTGGCCGCGCTCGAAGTGGCTGGCGAGGGGCTCGTAGATATCGGCGAGGCGGTCGGCGTTGAGCTCCTCCATGGCCTCGGCGACGCGGCTGTGCAGCTCGCGACGGCGGGATTCGAGCAAGCCGCCATAGGCGACCTCGTGGGTGAGGGCGTGCTTGAAGGTGTACTCGAGCTCGGGGAAGAGCTGGGTCTCGTAAAGGAACTCGCCCGCCTGCAGGCTGGCCAGACCCGAGCGCAGCTCGTCCTCGTCGACCCCGGCGAGCGCCGCGAGCACCGGGTAAGCCACGTCCTTGCCGATCACCGCCGCGCACTGCAGGAGCCGCTTGGCCTCGGGCGCGAGGCGGTCGATGCGGGCCGCCAGCATGGCCTGGATGGTGGCCGGCATCTCGATCGCGTCGAGCGCTCCGGTCAGCCGGTAGGCCCCGCCCTCGCCCGTGAGCGCGCCACTCTCGACCAGCGTGCGCACGCTCTCCTCGAGGAAAAGGGGGGTGCCCCCGGTGCGCTCGATCAGGCTCTGCTTCAGGGCCTCGAGCTCGCGCTCGTCGCCCAAGAGCGCCGACAACAGCGCGCCGGCGCTCTCGGCGCCCAAGGGGTTGATGCGGTGCTGGCTGTAGTAGGTGCGCCCGCCCCAGCCGTGCTCGTACTCGGGACGGTAGTTGACCAGCAACAGGATCGGGCTGGTAGGTAGGCTGTCGGCCAGCCCATCGAGTAAGGCCTGGGTCTCACCGTCGATCCAATGCAGATCCTCGAACACCAGCATCAAGGGCTGGACCTGGGCTTCGCGCAAGAGCAGCGCCTTCACCGCGTCGAGCGTGCGGCGCCGCCGCAGGGGCGGCTCCAGCGCCCGCCAGGCGTCGTCGTCCAGCTCGCCGCCGAGCAGCGACAGCAGCGGCGTGAGCATGGGCTTGAGCGCCTCGTCGAGCATCACCAGCTTGCCCGCCACCTTCTCGCCGATGCGCCGGCGCGGGTCGCGGTCGTCGAGTCCGAAGTAGCGTTTAAGAAGCTCGATCACCGGGAGCCAGGAATGCGCCGTGCCGTAGGAGACCGAGCTGCTCTCCAGCACCAGCCAGCCGCGGTTGCCGGGGGCACGGATGAACTCGTGGTAGAGCCGCGACTTGCCGACGCCGGCGTCGGCCACCACGGCGACGATCTGGCCCTGGCCTTTGGCGGCCCGGTCGCGGGCCTGGTCCAGCGCCGCGATCTCGCCGTCGCGGCCGACGAAGCGGGTGAGCCCGCGCATCGCCGCGGTGTGCAAACGCGTGCGGCCGGTGGGCGCGCCGCGGAGCTCGAACACCTCGACCGGCTCCTTGAGCCCCTTCACCGGCACCGGGCCCAGGGGCTCGACCTCGACGTAGCCCTCGACGAGCCGCAGCGTATCGGCGCTGAGCCGAATGCTCCCCGGTGCCGCCAGCTGCTCCATGCGGCTCGCCAGGTGCACCGTGGGACCGATGGCGTCGTAGTCCATGCTGAGGTCGTTGCCGATCGCCCGCACCACCACCTCGCCGGAATGGAGGCCGACCCGCGCCATCACCTCGACGCCGTGCTCGCGGCGCGCGGCCTGGGCGTACTCGGCGATCGAGCGTTGCATGGCGAGCGCCGCGTAGGCCGCGCGCAAGGCGTGGTCCTCGTGCGCCAGCGGCGCCCCGAAGAGCGCCATGATGCCGTCGCCCAGCACCTTGTTGACGGTGCCCTCGTAGCGGTGCACGGCCTCGCTCATCGCCGCCACGGCGCTGTCGAGGATGGTGCGCGCGGCCTCGGCGTCGACGCCCTCGATGAGCTCGAGCGATCCCCGGATGTCGGCGAACAGCACCGTCACCTGCTTGCGCTCGCCCTCGAGCGCCTCGCGCGAGGCGAGGATGCGCTCCTTGAGGTAGCGGGGGGTGTAGCTCTCGGGCGCCACAGGGCGCGCGGGGTGCGGCGCCGCGGCCGGCGCCGCCGCGGGTGGGGTGGCTGGCGCGGCCTCGGCGGCGAGCGCGGCGCCGCAGCCGCCACAGAACCTGGCCCCGGCCTGGTTGGCGAAGCCGCAAGCGGCGCAGACATGGGGGAGCGGCGCGCCGCAGTCGAGGCAGAAACGACGGTCGTCGCTGTTGTCGGCGTTGCACGCGGCGCACTGCATGCCGGGACTCCCCAGGTTGCGGGTCACTGTGAAGCCTAGCCCAATCGGGCGGCGCTCTCCAGAGCCCGAAAAGGGACCGTCCGCTGTTCCCTTCAGGACACGTGCTTGTCGGCGCGTGCCGTGCGCTATAGGTTTTCCTTCGGAGGCCTTTATCATGTGCACGGGGCGTGATAATGCGCGACTCCACCACCAGTCCGGCCAGCCAAGCGGACGTCGCGGCCGTCTTCGAGAGCCACGGAGCGGCGCTCCGGCGCTACGTCTCGAGCCTGGTCCGCGACCGCGCCGCGGCCGAGGACCTCACCCAGGAGGCCTTCCTCCGGGCTCACCGGCGACAGGATGGGCTCAAGGATCCGGCCAAGCTCGTCCCCTGGCTTTACCGCATCGCCACCAACCTCTGTCATGACCATCTGAGGCAGGCCTCGCGCCGCGCCGGGGCGCCCGCAAACGAGCGCCAGAGGGGCGCTGCCCCCGACCTTGTGGACCCCGAGCCCGCCGACGACGAGAGCCCCCGGCTCGACCTCTTGTTCGAGCAGAACGAGATGAGCGAGTGCGTGCAGAGCTACCTGGACGAGCTGCCCGAGGCCTACCGCGCGGTGATCGTGCTCTACGACCTCGAGGGACTGACGGGGCCTGAGATCGCCGCTGCCCTCGGCTGCTCGCCGGGGGCGGTGAAGGTTCGCCTCCATCGCGCCCGGGCCCGGCTCAGGGCTGCGCTCGACGAGGCCTGCGCCTTCTCGCGTGACGAGCGCGGCGTCTTCGTCTGCGAGCCCAAGCGGTCCGAGCCCTGAAGCCGTGGCGGCGCGGCTCCCTCGGCGCCGGGGTGTAACCTTTGGCGCCGCGTGGTCGTCTTAATAGAGAGAGGGCGGAGAGGCCTCCGCCCGAAGCGAAAAGAAGGAGCAAAGAGATGGACGAGCGGACCAAGGAACTGATCGCCATCGGCGCCTCGGCGGCGGTCAACTGCCAGCCCTGCATGCGGCATCATCTGGCCTTGTGCGACGAGCTCGGCATCCCGCGCGACGAGGTCAGCGCGGCGGCCGAGGTGGGTCTGGCGGTGGGCCGCGGTGCGGCGCGCAAGACCCGGGAGTTCGTGGCCGAGCTGGTGGGCGCCGAGGAGGCGCCCGCCAAGGCCGCGACCGCCGGCGGCTGCTGCTGAGGAAAAGGGGCGGGCCCCTTTTCCGCCTCATGAGTGGAGGAGAGCGATGAACGACCTCGCGATCGAGCCGGCTGCGAGCCCGCCGCCGCATCATCCGAGCTGGTCCCGGAGCGCGATCGCCTCGTGGCTGGTGGAGCACGGGGGCGAGCGGGTGGCGCCGGCGCGCCTGCTCGGCGAGCTGTGCCGGCGGCTGGTGGCCGAGGGCGTGCCGCTGATGCGGGCGAGCTGCGGGCTGGCGGCGCTCGATCCCGAGCTCATGGGCCGGCAGCTGGTGTGGCGGCGGGGCGACGCGGCCGCGGCCGAGGTGCCCTGGCGACACGGGCGCGCGGGCTCGGCCGCCTATCTCGCGGGCCCCTTGAGGGCTATCCACGGCGGCGCCAGCGCGCTCCGTCGCCGCCTCGACGGAGCGGCGGCGGCGCTCGACTTCCCGCTTCTCGAGGAGCTCGCGCGCGAGGGCGCCAGCGACTACCTGGCCCTGCCCCTGCGCCTGAGCTCGGGCGCCACCGGCTACCTCTCGTGGGCGGCGGAGCGGCCGGGCGGGTTCTCGAGCGAGGAGCTCGCGCTGCTCGCCGAGCTCGCGCCGCTGTTTGCCCTGCGCTTCGAGATCGAGGTCGGCCACCAGGACTCGCAAGCCCTGCTCGAAACCTACCTCGGCGCTACCGCGGCGCGCCGCGTGCTGGCCGGCGAGCTCGGGCGCGGCCACGGCCAGACCATCCGCGCGGCCATTCTTTACGCCGATATCCGCGGCTTCACGGCGATGGCCGAGCGCCTGGCGGCGGCCGAGGTCATCGCCCTGCTCGACGACTACTTCGAGTGCCTGGCGGGCGCCGTGCATCGCCACGGCGGCGAGGTGCTGAAGTTCATCGGCGATGCCCTGCTGGCGGTCTTCAACGTCGACGGCTCGAACGCCGACAGCGCCTGCTGCCTGGCGGCGGACGCAGCCGAGGACGCGCTCGCCGCGATGGCGGCGCTCAACGCCGGGCGCGCGACGCCGCTCGAGTTCGGCCTGGCGCTGCACATGGGCGACGTCGTCTACGGCAACATCGGCGCCTTGGGCCGCCTCGACTTCACGGTCATCGGCCCGGCGGTGAACGAGGCCACCCGGCTCGAGGCCCTGAGCCGGAGCCTCAATGAGCCGGTGCTGATCTCGGCGAGCTTCGCCCGAAGCTGCCGGTGCCGGCCGCTACGGTCCCTCGGGCGCCACACCCTGCGCGGGGTGCCTGAGCCGCAGGAGGTGTTTACCCTGGCGGGAGCGGCGAGCCGGCCTCTCGCCTGCGCTTAGGATTTGTACTCATAAAGCTCTGATTTCAAATTGTGCCACCAATGTCCGCAATCAGCCGCAAAGCGTAAACCTTGAACGAGATTGGTTTATGTCTGCAATCGGCTATGCGCAGTAGTTCGAACCAAGTCGCCGGTACGACCGCTCTAGCCCCGGGAGCCGACCATCGAGCGGCCGCGTCCGCTTTCCCACTGATTCCTTCCGCTTCACCTCAGGCAGCAGACCTTCCTGACGGCCCGCTCGACTTCCGGAGTTGACCCAAAGCCGTCATTTTGACTTGGGCCATACCGGGTCAAATCCTGGGCGTGGCTTGACCCCTTTTCGTGGACACCTGATCGCCACCATGTGCCGTGTTCTGGGTGTCTCCACCAGCATTCACCCTCCGAGGATTCGCCGTACACCTGCGTCGACGCAGCGGCGGCCGAGACCCGTCGCCGAACCGAGGCCGCCAGTGCCGGAACGCATGGTGGTGCCGTGCACGGAAACGTTTGATTGACAGCATGTCGGTTCCGGCGCAGCTTCGCGGCGTCAGACGTGCGGGAGGATGAATGCGAATTCGGTCGTCACGTCCGTCCTGGGGCGGATGATTTGCGCCTCTTTTTTCTGGAGGTATTCAGATGGATTGGGAAAAGGTCAAACTAGGTTTGTGGGGCGCTGCTGGCGGCGCAATTGTTTTGGCCATCATCGGGTTCGCGTGGGGTGGATGGGTTACGGGTGGCACCGCTCAGCAAACGGCTGCGGAAGTCGCCAGAACAGCGGTGGTCGACCGCTTGACGCCGATTTGTGTTGAGCAGTTCAACCGGGACCCGGAAAGGGATCGGAAGCTCAAGGAATTGATGGAAAAAGATTCTTGGAGCAGAGGTGATTACGTACAAGAACAGGGTTGGGCCACGATGCCTGGCGAAGAAGATCCCGACCGCACGGTGGCGAGTAAATGCGCGGATTTGCTTTCGGAGCTTAATGAGTAGACATCCTACCCGCTACTTCTGCATAGCAACATCAAATGGCGCGCATTTTTCTTATGTGAGAACGTTTGGCTTATTTTGTTTGAGATAGCCGGTCCTATGTGCTCGTCGCCTCGCTTAGCGAGACGAAGATGAACCCTCCGGGGCCGAGGTGGTGGCCCGCGCCGAGGCCGACGCGGCGCTCCTCGAGCGCATTCGGGAGATCCAAGACACCTCGCGGGGCACCTATGGCGCTCCGCGAATCCATGCCGAGCTGGCCGCTGAGGGCGTTCGTGTCGGCCGCAAGCGGGTCGCCAGGCTGATGCGCGCGGCGGGTCTTGCCGGCGCCAGCGCCGACGCAAGGGGGTGCGCACGACACAGCGTGACAGGTAGGCCCGGCCGGCAGCGGACCTGGTCGAGCGGGACTTCACGGCCGACGCACCCGACCGGCTGTGGGTCGCCGATATCACCGATATCCCGAGCCTCTCCGGGTTCCTCTATCTCGCCGTCGGGCTCGACGCCTTCAGTCGGCGTATTGTCGGCTGGGCGATGGTCAGCCTGTCAACGGCGGAGTAAAAGTCCACCAGCCGCTCGGCGGGCCGCGACAGGGGGTGCCGATCGGTTGCTCGACGACGAAGCAAGAGCACAAGCAGCCTGAGCAACGGTTACTCCCCAGGTGTTATTGTGGGTTCACATTGCGGTTTGGGCGGACGTTGACCCCTGCGTTGGCAAGCAGCGCGAGGCCGCGACGCCAATCACGTGCACTGATGTCTAGAAATGCGGCGACGGGCCGCTTATGGGACCGACGGATCGGCGACAGTGTCGATTCGGGCGCGACCTTTCGCTGGCCCCGCATCGACATAGGTATACTTGATCTTCTTGAAGTCGCCGTACAATATGCGCAAATACGCCTCGGTTTGGTTCGGGCAGGCAAAATCGCCGCCGAGGAATGGGACCGTCGAGGTCGGTAAGACGATCTCCTGCGGCACGCCATAACCACCGCTCTCGGTGGCCGGCATGGCGCCCTTGTGGCTCCGCCTTTCGAGCACTGCTTCACCGTGGCTGATCGCCGGTCGATAAATCATTATGTCGGCCCGGATTTCGCCGCGCAGGCGATTGCGTTCCCACCGGAAGGGCCATCGTTTCGGCGGATCGAATGAGATCGAGACGAAGCCTTTCTTCTCGAAAAGGTCGACGAAGTAACCATCCCGCGCGCCGCGTTCGGCGAGCCCGGCCGCCAACCGCTCCCAGGTCATGTCACCGTCGAGCAGAACCGACATGTCGATGTCGTCCTCCCATTTGAGAAGCGCGCCCCTCTCCCTCACGGCCCCGAGCAGGCTGCCCCCCTCAAGCCAGTGCACGACCCCCATTTCGCTCAGGCAGGCGGCGACATAATAGCTGAGTTCCTTCATGTGCTCGCGGCAGCAGGGCGGGGTGTTGAGGCCGAGACGGTTAACGTAGAGATTGAACGGGCAGGGCGGCTGCCTTTTCCCACAACCTCTCCAGCTGACGGCGCCCTCCGATAGCACCAGTTCGCGGATGCCGTGGCGCCGTCGGAAAGCCTCGAGATCGCCCTTCGCCTGGGCCTCTAGGACCGACAGGTCGTGATCGTTCAAGGGATAGAGCTGACGCCGCCGGCCGGCCCAACGCTGGCGTAGGAACCACATCAGTTCGATTGCCATGGCGATCGTCAGGACCGCCTGGAGCTTGATGTTTGGGATGGCCAAGCCGGCGATTAGGGCTGGGCCGAGCAGCCACAATCCGGCGTAGTCACCGTGCTTCGCCAAGAATTCGACCGGTCGGGAGGCCGGTCGGAAGGCGATTGCAGGGGCCGCGATGATGTAAAACACGACGACGACAAAGCCGGCCGAGATGGCTAGGGCGAGACGGTCGAGGTCATCGGGCGACAGCGACACCTGCGCCACCATAAGGGCCGCCAGAGCCCCCGTCGCAAGGGATGCCGGCAAGCTGGGCGGACGCCAGTTCCGTGGATTTCTCAAGAGGCGGACGAAGGATAGATAAGTCGCCGCATAAAGGGCGGAGGCGATTAGCGCGGCGATCACTTGGCTGGTCGGTGATGCTTCGATCCCGGTCATAGCCCTTGTGCCACACCTCGGTTCATGTCCCGTTTGATCATCATTGCCGCGCAACGCCGGCATTCCACCGTTTCGACGTCGCCGCCGGCGCTACCGTCGAAGTACCACCGAATGCAGCAGGCCTGTTCCTGATGCAATGGACGGCTCCCCCCACCGGCATCGCAATGTGCCAGATTGCGATGCTGTTGCGAAGCGGCGTGAGTCCGCTTATGGCTACAAGCGGCGGTTCAGGCCCCGGTCGGGGTGGGTCCGCTATACCCCCAGGAGCCGACCTGCGAGCGACGACTTCTGCTTTGGCCCCGATTTCGTCCGCTTCACCACCGGGAGCGGACCATCTTGACGATTCCGCCAGAGGTCCGAAGATGACCTGGAGCCGATATTCATTTAGCTCAGAGACCTAGAAGAAAACGCCAAAAATTGAAAGCTTGCCACGCCCTGTGGCGAAGTGCCTAACCGCCCTCGCTGTCGAGCATGGAGCGAACATTCTCAAGCAACGCTGCGCTCCGGTAGGGCTTGTTGATAAGGGTAACGCCCGTGTCCAATTGACCTTGATGGACAACGGCGTCCTCGGCATAGCCCGAGGTGTAGAGAACCTTAATCCTTGGCTGTAGGCGCTTCGCTTCTTCTGCGATCTCGACGCCGTTCATGCCGCCCGGCAAGACAACGTCGGTGAACAGAAGATCAAAGAATTGTCCGGTTTTCAGGTGGTCAATCGCTTCCTCGCCATTTCCGGCCTCGACAACCTTGTAGCCATGGTCGCCAAGAATCCTGACTGGAACTTTGCGAACGTCTGGGTCGTCCTCGACAACGAGGATGCATTCCATTCTCTGTGCAATCTCCGGTGAATCAATCATGGCGTCGGAATTGGCTAACGAGTTCCTGGAATCGGGGCAAATAGTGTTTGAGGCGGACTCGCCCGAAGATTGGTCCACCACCGAGATCGTTCCCGGAAGCTCCCACGCCTGAGCGTACACATGAAGTATCGCCAAATAGAGAATAGAAAGGCAACAATTAAATTGCCAGTAATGAAATTAATTGTGTATAATTTTACTTAATATACACAATTAATGCACAAGATATCCACAATCTTATTCATATGCCAACTTGCCAGTGGTCGAACGGGGCCGGTGCCCGGCGTGTCAGCGGCGGTCCTCGCGGCCTCGGGCGCCGCCCAGCGCGCGGCATCGGCCGGGGGCGCCGGCCAGATCCCGCCATCGGCATCGCGACGTGCCAATTTGGGACGCCAATTCTGAGCGGTGTGAGTCTGCTTGTGGCTACAAGCTGAAGTTTGGACCATGCCGCCGGCACGTCCGCTCTGCCCTCAGGAGCCGACCTTCGAGCGGCGGCGTCCGCTTTTCCCCTGATTTCGTCGGCTTCGCCCCCAGGATCGGACCTTCCTAGGGGTCCCCGAGACTTCCGATTCTGACCCACGGCGGACCTCCGATCGGTTTTCCTGTATGAAGGTTTTCGTCTAGGGACGGAGGATTGCAAGTGGAGAATATCAAGATCGAAGCCACGGACCGTTCGCCGGAGATCGATTTCGACTTCGGGGCCAACGTGTTCTTCATGAAGGGCGAGTCTTATCCGGAAGACATCGGTGCGTTCTTCGGTCCTGTGATCAGCAATCCCAGCAATGGATGACCGACCTGTAATCGCGCAAGAATAGCTCGGGAGCGGCGCCGGCCCGTGGTGGCCGCGAAGGTCCACCTGTCATTTCGTCGCGACAAATAATCCCCACTTGAGGTCGCCGCAATCGCACAAGCGGAGCTTCTTGCCCCAGCGATCGATCAGATAACCGTAGTCGTTTTCGTCGAACTCCCTCAGGAAGGCCTCTCGATCGTCGATGAGCCGCTCTTGTTCATGGCGCAGGCCTTCCACGAATGCCGTTGTGATGTCCTCCATACGGACTTCTCCGAACCCAGCCGCTTCCAGCGTCCGGACATATTCGTCGAGGGCCAGCAGGTAATACTGGCACTCTTCGACATAGGTCTTGAATTCATCGGAAAGCGGCCCGCCGCCCCGGCAGAAGTCGGTGACGAACAGCTGTCCGCCCGGCCTCAGCGCCGCGCAGACGTTGCTCCATACGAGTTCTTTTTCGGGTACGTAGAGGATGCAGTCACGTGTCCACACGAGATCGAAAGTACCCGTTTCGAGATCGCTCGTACGGATGTCGCCGTGGCGGAACGAGACGTTGGACAGGCCTTTTTCCTCCTTGCGCTCAGTGCTGACCGCCACCATCTCCGCCGAGACGTCGAGACCGAGAACGTCGGCGCCGAACGTCTCGGCGAGATAGAAAGCCGATCCGCCCAGACCACTCCCGACCTCAAGGATCTTCATCCCTTGACGCATTCGGAGCCTCCGACAGAATCCCTTGACTGCATCAAGCCCGCCCGGGCTCTGAAAGCCCTCGCCATACATTCTCTCCGAGCGCAGTATGCTGCGCCGGCTGTACCGGTTGGCCTCGTCCTCGGACTGGGCTGGCGTTTTGCTTTGCTGCCCGTGCTGAAAGTCCATGACCATACTTTCCTCTCGTGTCACGAGAGGAGCTTTCGCCCGAAAATGAACGTCGTCTGCCCGACCCGGCGGCGCCGTTCTTCGCGTTCCGCGAGGAAGGCGTCGATACTTCCGTCCCGGTTCATATCGCGAATCCGATCCATGGCACGCGTCAACTCTCCGTTCGAGACCAGCGCCCACGTCGAATCGCCGTTGCGGAAGGATTCCTTGAGCGGGCCTTCGGAATCAAAATACGAAGGCCCCTGAAGAACGTCGTACAGGGGCACGACCACACCGCCAATGCCGAAACCCGCTTCCGTCAGCATCTCGACCGTCTGATCGATGGAGGGTATTCGCGCCGCCATGCGCCCGACCGCATCGGGGATAAGATCCGCCCACCAGAAAGCCTCGAACAACTGTTCTCGCGCACATGTGTTCAGAATGATGACCCCTCCGCGACGAAGCACACGACAGGACTCCGCTAACATGTCTCGGATATTTGGAAACTTTCCTGAGGTGCTGTCATCGTCCAGATGATGCAAAACCTGGTTAGCGATGACACCATCGAAAAAATTGGCGTCGTACGGGAGCCGGGATAGATCTCCTTGATCGAGGGAAATGTTGGGCCTGTGTCTTAACTTTTCTTTCGCTTGTTCCAACATTCCCTCGACGAAGTCGATGCCATAGCCTGAAGCGATGAGATTGCTGAGGGCATCCAGGTAGTTGCCAGTACCACAGCCGGCATCCAACACGACTTGCTCATCGAGCCGCCGACCATTGGTGGACGCAAGACAGCCCAGAATAATCTCCAGCCCGATCGTGACCCGCGTATCGTCGTATGTAGCCGAGGTCACTGAGTAATCCTCGTAGTCCGCCGATTGAGCCGAACGGTGCTGAATTTCCAAACGATTCATTTCCAAGAGAAATATCCCTTTGCTATGCAATCATGTTTAGCGGAGATGCTGAGAGCCTCGAAGCTTCTTGACCGAGTTTCCCCGGATGGCTCCCGCCAGTAGCCGGCGATGGTAGCACGACAGGCGTTCGAACCAAACTTCCGGTCATGAACCGGCGCGCCAGCTCGGGTTCCGCCCCTTATCAGGCCGACTTGCCGATCGAAAACCAACCGGTCAGAGTCTGGTTGTGGCTACAAGCTGAAGTTCGGGCCTGGGTCGGGGTAGGTCCGCTTGACCCCTCGAAGCGGACATCGCTGAAGCGTTTTCCAGAGCCGTCGACATCGCGGTTTATGGGGACACCCCCCTAAAGCAGCACCGTGCCGCCGTCGACCATGATGGTCTGGCCGGTGACGAAGCGGCTCGCGTCCGAGGCGAGATAGAGCACGGTGCCGGCGAGGTCGGCGCTCTCCAGGTTCTTGGCCAGCGCCTGACTCCGGGCGATGACCTCCTTGGCGCGCTCGAGCTTGTCGCCGAAGAACTCCGCGGTGCCCTCGGTGAGCACCGCGCTCGGGGCGATCGAGTTGACGCGGATCCAGTCCCGCCCGAGCTCGCGGGCGAGGCCGCGGGTGAGACCGATGACTGCCGCCTTCGAGGTCGTGTAGTGGAGCGCGAAGGGAGTGCCGTAGAGCGCCGCCAGCGACGAGATGTTGATGATGCTGCCGCCCGCGCCGCCCTCGCGCATCAGCGGCACCACCGCCTTGCAGCAGTTCCAGATGCCCTTGACGTTGACCGCCATGCAGGCGTCCCACTCGGCCTCGTCGAGGTCGGTGAAGCGCCCTCCTGAGAGGGCGCCGTAAAGCGCCGCGTTGTTGACCAGGACGTCGACGCGGCCGAAGGCCTCCTTGGCCGCCTCGGCCATGGCCTCGACGCTGGCCAAATCGGCGACGTCGACGGTGACGGCGAGGGCGCGGTTGCCCGCCGCCTCGATCCGCGCCACGGTGGGCGCGCAGTCCTCGCGGTCCGTCGCCACCACCGCCGCGCCGGCGCCGGCGAGGCACTCGGCGTACTCCCGCCCGAGGCCGCGCGCGGCGCCCGTGACGATGGCCACCTTTCCCTCCAGATCCATGGTTTCATCCTCCGCTGCTGAGGGGGGCGCGCGGCGATCGTAGCGCCCGCTTGTCGATCTTGCCAACCGTCGTCTTGGCCAGCGAGTCGACGATCGCGATCTCGGTCGGCAGCTTGTACCTGGCGAGGTTCCGGCGGCAGTGGGCGAGCAACTCGTCAGTGCTCGCGGACGCGCCCGGCCGCAACACCACGAAGGCGTGGATGGCCTCGCCCCGGTAGTCGTCGGGCACCCCCACCGCGGCCGCCTCGAGCACCGCCGGGTGGGCATGGAGCACCTCGTCGATCTCGCGCGAGTAGACATTGTAGCCCTTGACGATGGCCATGTCCTTCTTGCGGTCGCGGATGTAGAGGTAGCCGTCGTCGTCGAGCTCGCCGATGTCGCCGGTGTAGAGCCAGCCCTCGCGCAAGGTCTCGGCGCTGTCGGCGGGCCGGTTGCGATAGCCGGCCATGACCTGGGGGCCGCGGGCGCGGATCTCGCCCTGCTCGCCGGCGCCAAGGACGCGCGTGCCGGACCCGGGATCGACGATCTCGATCTCGGTGCCGGGCAGCGCGACGCCCACCGAGCCCGGCTTGCGCGCGCCGTCTTGAGGGTTGAAGCTCAAGACCGGCCCCGCCTCGCTCTGACCATAGCCCTCGAGGATGGCGCAGCCGGTGGCCTCCTGCCAGCGCCGCAGCGTCTCCTGGGCCAGCGGCGCGGCGCCCGAGTAGCAGATGCGCAGGCTCGAGAAGTCGCTGCCGGCGAAGCCCTCGTGGGCCATCAGCCCGGTAAACAGGGTCGGCCCGCCGAGGAAGATGGTGATGCCCGCCTCCGAGATCAGGCGCAGCACCTCGGCGGGCTCGTAGCGCGCCACGATGACCAGGGTACCGCGGCAGTGACAGGCGAGATGGAGCCCCATCGAAAGGGCGTAGACGTGAAACAGCGGCACCACGCAGAGCACCCGCTCGGCCTCGGGCGCGGTGGGCAGCAGCGCCTCGCGCTGGCTGACGTTCACGGCCAGGGCGCGGTGGCGGGTGTCGACGCCCTTGGGCACGCCGGTGGTGCCGCCGGTGTACTGGAGGCTGGCCAAGCTGTCGGGATCGGGCAGCGGTTGCGGCAGCGCCGCGCCGGGGTCATCGCGCCAGGCCTCGAGAGGCTTGGTCGCGGCGCCGACGATGAGGCGATGGGGGATGGCGAGCGCCTCCACGAGCGGCGCCAGCGCCGCCGCCGCCGCGTCGTCGTGGATCACCGCCAGGGGCGCGGCGTCGGCCAGGATTTGCCCGAGCTCGCGGCCGCTGTAGATGGGGTTGATGGGCACCGCCTGGGCGCCCGCCGCGTGCACCGCGAACATCGCCAGCGCCATCTCGATGGAGTTGCCGAGCACGATCGCGACCCGCTCGTCCCGGGCGCCGAGCGCCACCAGCTCGGCCGCGAAGCCGGCCACGCAGCGCAGATACTCGGCATAGCTGAGACGGGCGCCGGCGCATTCGAGCGCCGGCCGCTCGCCGGCCAAGCGGGCGGCGTCGGCCAGCATGTGGACGACGGTGGGATAGGGGCGGGGGAGCTCGGCGGCGGGAGTCGCGAGCGCCGCCTCGCTCATCGTCCGGCCCCGGCGCCCGGCGGGCTCGTCATGGGCCCGCGTCGCCGACCTCGAGCACCACCGCCATGGCGGTGTCGCCGGCGGCGCAGCCGGTGAAGAGGCCGGTGCCGCCGCCCCTGAGCGCCAGCTCCTCGATCAGCTCGATGACCGAGCGCAGCCCCGTGGGTCCCTGGGGGTGGCCCCAGATCAGCGAGCAGCCGTAGTTGTTCATGCCATCGACGTCGATCCCGGTCTCGGCGGCGAAGATCACGTCGTTGACGGCGAACGGGTTGTGGGTCTTGACCGCGTCGATCTGAGCGATCTCCAGGCCCGCCGCCTCGAGCGCCCGCTTCGCCGCCGGCACCGGCGCCTCGGGCATGTAGGCCTTGTCGGTGCGCGCGAGGCCGAAGCCGAGCAGGCGCACCGCGATCCCCGGCTCCCGCGACATCTCGCGCGCCCGTTCCGGCGCCGCCACTACCAGGCCGACGTTGCCGTCCGCCGGGTGGGTCTGGCTGCCATAGGTGATGGAGCCGCCCTCGAGCACCGGCTTCAGCTTCTCCAGCCCTTGCGCCGTGGTGGGATGGATGCCCTCGTCGCCCTCGAGCTCGGTCTCGGTCTTGCGGTAGCGGGGATCGGGGACCGCGAAGGGCAGCGTCATGAAGCGCTTGAGGAAGGCCGAGTCGTCGGCCAGCGCGTCCTGGTATTGCTGGTGGCGCCGCACCACGACCTCGTGCTGGGCCTCGGTGGTGACCTGGTACTTGCGCGCCACGTTCTCGCCGGTCTCGATCATGGCGACGCCGGCGTAGGGGTCGCGGGAGAAGTTGTCGAGGGTCCAGTTCTCCTGCTGGCCCATGCCGCCGGGCCCGCCGCCATCGGGATAATAGAGGTGGGGTCCGTTCGAGACCCGGTCGGCGGTGATCACCAGGGCGTTCTCGGCCATGCCCGACTCGATCTCCTGGCTCGCCGCCAGGAGACAGCGCACGCTGGTGGCGCAGGCCTGAGCGATGGTGGGGCCGCCGGCGCGCTCGGCGCCGATCATGCCGGTGAGCCAGGGCAGGCCGTAGAACACGTGGCGTTGCGGCACGGTGGTGCCGAGCACGCCGTAATCGAAGCTCTCGGGCGCGATGTCGCGGCGCTCGAGCTCGTGCTTGGCGACGTGGGCGGCGAACTCGATGCTGTGCAGGCGGCCGAGGCTGCCCTGCCAGCGGGCGAACGGCGTCGACCAATAGGCGCCGTAGGGGATCTCTGCTTTGTAGGACACGGGGCACGCCCTCCTGGGGTTGGCTTTGGTCATTATTGACCCCAGCGGTGGCCGGCGCGCAAGGAAAAGCCGGTGGCCGCCGGGCCGGGGCGTTAATCGGGCGGCGAAAGCGATCGGATCTCCGCGCTCCCCGCCGCGAAGACCAACGCCGCCCATGCAGAGGCCAGCCCGGCGCGCCCCGCGGCCTTCGCCTTTGCCGGCCCGTCGTACCCGCCACTTCCGTCCGAGGCCGTGTTCGAGACCCTGCTCCGCCACGGCGTCGAGGCGCCGTTGTCGTGCCGCAATGGGGCTACCTCGGCTGCCTCATGCGGGTCGATTCAGGCCCCGTGCCCGAGGCCGCGCAGGCCGGCCTCAAAGAGAGCTGGCGCCGACGCGGCTAGGTCTTCGCCCACCACCGCCTGGCGCTCCGACGGCGCGCTGGACGGGACCGGCTCGGCACATCACATATCTCTCGAGCCAGGGCCCGTGGCGTAGCGCCGGGCGCGCCATCGGTGCTATCTTGGCACCGTGGTGGGGAGACCGAGGCCGCCCCCCGACGGCGCGGTTACCGCCGGTCGCGGTGAGCGGAGGAAACTGATGGAACGCTCCTTCAAGAAAGAGCTGCAGTCGCTGAAACTGGGCCAGGGCGAGGTCTTCGAGGGCGAAGGCATCGTCGCCGTCACCAAGGCGCTGCTGCAGTCCGGCGTGAGCTACGTCGGCGGTTACCAGGGGGCGCCGGTGTCGCACCTGGTCGACGTGTTGAACGACGCCTGGGACATCCTCGACGACCTCGGCGTCCACGTCGAGACCTGCGCCAACGAGGCCGCGGCGGCGGCGATGCTGGGCGCCTCGATCAACTATCCGCTGCGCGGGGCGGCGACCTGGAAATCGGTGGTCGGCACCAACGTCGCCTCGGACGCGCTCTCCAACCTCTCCTCGGCCGGGGTCAAGGGCGGCGCCCTGATCATCATCGGCGAGGACTACGGCGAGGGCTCGAGCATCATCCAGGAGCGCTCCCACGCCTTCGCCATGAAATCGCAGATCTGGCTCTTGGACCCGAGGCCCAACCTGCCCACCATCGTGCACATGGTGGAGAAGGGCTTCGAGCTCTCCGAGGTCAGCAACACGCCGGTGATGCTGGAGCTCAGGATCCGCGCCTGCCACGTCCACGGGCGCTTCGCGGCCAAGGACAACGTGGCCCCCAGGTTCTCGCGCAAGCACGTGATCGAGAACCCGGACTTCGATTTCGCGCGCGTCTGCCTGCCGCCCTCGACCTACGCCCAGGAGAAGCACAAGGTCGAGCAACGCTGGCCGGCGGCGGTCGATTTCGTCCGCCAGCAGCGGCTCAACGAGGTCTTCGAGGGCGACCTGGGCGAGATCGGGATCATCGTCCAGGGCGGCATGTACAACGCCGTCATCCGCGCCCTTCAACAGCTCGGCCTGGCCGACGCCTTCGGCGACTCGCGGGTGCCGATCTACGTCCTCAACGTCACCTACCCTCTGCTCGACGACGAGATCACAGGCTTCTCGGCGGGCAAGCGCGCGGTGCTGGTGGTCGAGGAGGGCCAGCCCGCCTACATCGAGCAGGCCATCAACGGGGCGCTCAGGAAGGGCGACCTCAACACGGTGGTGGTCGGCAAGAACGTGTTGCCGATGGCCGGCGAGTACACCGGCGAGGTGGTGCTCGAGGGGCTGGCCCGGTTCATCGAGGGCGCCGTGCCCGCCGGCCTCAGCCTGAGCCGGATCTCCAAGGCCTACGACGCCATTACCGAGCCCAAGCGGCGGGCGGCGGAGCTGCTGGGCCGGCCGGTGCCGGTGCGCCCACCCGGCTTCTGCATCGGTTGTCCCGAGCGCCCGGTGTTCAGCGCCATGAAGATCGTCGAGCGCGAGGTCGGGCCCATGCACGTCAGCGCCGACATCGGCTGCCACACCTTCTCGGCCCTGCCGCCCTTCAACATCGGCAACACGGTGCTGGGCTACGGGCTCGGGCTGGCGAGCTCGACCGGCGTGGCGCCCAGCTTCGGCAAGCGGGTGGTGAGCATCATGGGCGACGGCGGCTTCTGGCACAACGGGCTCACCAGCGGCATCGCCAGCGGGGTCTTCAACAACGACGACTCCGTGCTCATCATCATGGAAAACGGTTACACCTCGGCCACCGGCGCCCAACACATCCCCTCGTCGGGCAGCAACCCCCGCGACGAGCCCTCGGGGCAGACCATCGAGCGGGCGCTCAGGGGCGTCGGCGTCAAGTGGCTCAAGCGCGTCCGCAGCTATGGCGTCGGCAACATGGTGAAGGCGCTGCGCCAGGCCATGACCACGGCGCAAGGCGGCCTCAAGGTGATCATCGCCGACGGTGAGTGCCAGCTCGCGGTGCAGCGCCGCACCAGACCGGTCACCCGGCAGAAGATCGCCGCCGGCGAGCGCGTGGTGCGCACCCGCTTCGGCGTCGACGACGACCTCTGCACCGGCGACCACTCGTGCATCCGGCTCTCGGGCTGCCCCTCGCTCACCATCAAGCCCAACCCCGACCCCTTGCGGCTGGACCCGGTGGCCCACGTCGACAACGACTGCGTCGGCTGCGGCCTCTGCGGCGAGGTCGCCCACGCGGCGATCCTGTGCCCGTCGTTCTACCGCGTCGAGATCGTGCACAACCCGAACCGCTTCGATCTCTGGCTCTATCGCACTCGCCAGCGCCTGATCGGTCGCCTCCAGGGTGAGCCCCGGCAAGCGGCGGCCGCGTGAGCGCCTTGAAGCAGCGCCCGCTCGCGTTGCTCATCGCCGCGCTCGGCGGCGAAGGCGGTGGCGTGCTCTCGAACTGGCTGGTGGCCGCCGCGGGGGCCGAAGGCTTCCTCGTTCAGAGCACCTCGATTCCGGGGGTTGCCCAGCGCACCGGCGCCACCACCTACTACCTCGAGCTGTTCCCGGTGCCGGTGGCGGAGCTCGGCGGACGCGAGCCGGTGATGTCGCTGACCCCGAGTCCCTCCAACCTCGATCTGGTGGTGACGTCCGAGCTTCTCGAGGCGGGGCGGGCGATGGAGCGCGGCCTGGTGACCCCCGAGCGCACCACGCTCATCAGCTCGACCCATCGCATCTACTCGATCACCGAGAAGGCGGCCATGGCCGACGGCCGTTACGAAGGCGCGCGGATCGTCGCCGCCGCGCCCGAGATGGCGAAGCGCGCGATCCTCTTCGACATGGCGGCGGTGGCGGCTGAGTCGGGGAGCGTCATCAGCGCCGTGATCCTGGGCGCCATCGCCGGGTCCGAGCTGCTGCCGATCCGACGCGAGGCCTACGAGGCGGCGATCCGCGAGGCCGGCCTCGCCGTCGAGTCGAACCTCGCGGGCTTCGCCGGCGGCTTCAGCGCCGCCCGTGGCGGGGCTACGCCGCGGGCCGCCGAGCGAGCGGCGGCGGTGCCCGGGCCGTCGCTCGGGGGCCTGGCGCAGCGCATCAAGGGCGATTATCCGGAGGACGCCCGCGACATCGTCGAACGCGGGGTGGCGCGGCTCGTCGACTACCAGGACGAGGCCTACGCCTACCTCTACCTCGAGCACCTCGACTCGCTGGCCGCCGTCGACCGCGCCTCCGGCGGTGCCGAGCGGGGCTACGGGCTGACCAAGGCCTGCGCCCGCTACCTGGCGCTGTGGATGGCCTACGAGGACGTCATCCGGGTCGCCGACCTCAAGACCCGGGCCTCACGGCTCGAGCGGGTGCGCGCCGAGGTCGGCGCCGCGGCCGACGAGCCGGTCGCCGTGACCGAATATCTGAAGCCGGGCCTGGACGAGATGACCGCGCTGCTGCCGCGCTGGATCGCCTCGCCGTTACGTTGGTTGGCGCGCCGCGCCGCGCTCGAGCATCGACTCAATGTCGGTCTCTACCTGCGCAGCACCTCGGTGAGCGGTTACCTGGCGCTTTGGCTGCTGGCGAAGGCCAAGCGCTGGCGCCGCCGCACTTCGCGCTACGCCGAGGAACAGGCGCTGATCGCGCGCTGGCTCGACGTCGTGGACCGGGCGGCGCGGATCGACTACGACTTCGCCCTCGAGGTCGTGGAACTGGCCCGCCTGATCAAGGGCTACGGCGACACCCATCGCCGCGGCCTGGCGAACTTCACCACGGTGATGGAGAGGGTGGTGGCGCTGGCGCTGGCCTCGGGCGCGCCGGCTACCGCGGCCGTGGCCCGGGCCCGCGAGGCGGCGCTCGCGGACGCCGAGGGCAAGACCTTGGAGAGGACGCTCGAGGAGCTGGTCCAGGGTGCCGTCGCCGAGAGCGAGACCCCGCCGCGCGCCGTCGCCGGCGATTGAGCGACGCGCCGGCCGGGGCTATCGATAGATGCCGGAAAGCTTCGACGCGGGGGCTACTCGGGCTCGCGTTTGCGCGTCGCGCCCTGCCGCCGGTAGTCGTGCTGGCGCTGCTCGGCGGCGATCTCCGCCGCCTCCTCGATCCATGTCACCAGCCTCCGGTTGTCGACGTACTTGTGCACCTTGTAACCCGAGATCGTGAGCAGCGGCGGCACCGTGCCGTCGGGATCGATCACGCCGTGTTCGTCGCTCAGGTGGTTGATGGTGATCCCCACCATGCCATTGCCGCGCTCGAGCGAGCGCTCGAGCTCATAGTTGACGTACTTGCGATACGAGGTCATGTGACCGACGCAGACGACGGTGACGGTGGTGTTGTTGAGACCGTCCTTGATGAGGCCGTGGACCGCGTCGTCGCCGCGGAGCTTGGCCTTCTCCCACACCTTGGCGGTGCGGAAGCCCGCCGGCGCCCCGGTGATGACGCCGGGTAGCTTGCGAAACTTGTTCACGCGATGGAGGTCGCGCTCGTAGTCGAAACTGAAGTACACTCTGCGCATGGCTTCAGGATGGCTACCCCCCTATCCCGAGGTCGCGACATCGGCTCGGGCATCGCTACACCGTGCCGGTCGATCGCTACACCGTGCCGGTCGCGAGCCGAAGTGTCGCCGCTCACAAATGCTTATAGGCGGTGAGGGGCCGCGGTCAAGGCTCAGTTCTTAACCGCGAAGTCCGGCAAGCCACCTGTAATCGGGGCCAAGACCACCCGGCCTATCGCGCCCCGGTTAAAAGCTTCCTGGGCTCGAACTTCTTTTAGGCTTATCCGAGATCCGCGCCGCCGTCCTCGGGGCCGACCTCAGCCAGGGTCCTCGCAGCCGCTCGTAGTTTGCAGGCGTGGCCGCGGCCGGTTTTCTGTTATTCTGCGCTCGGGCGGCCATCCGCGTCCCCAAGGTTCGAGGGTTCCGCCGTGGCAAAGGTCCGAGACAAAGCAACCGCAGTTATGACACGGGTGGCCGTCGCCCTGGTCGCGGTGCTCGTCCTTTGCGGCGCCAAGGGCGACAGCGACGAGGGTCGGAACTACGCCCCTCGCGGGCACTATCTCGCCGGTCAGCTCCTGGTCGCCACCGACACCATGAGCGACCCCCGCTTCGCCGGCACCGTGATCTACATGATCAAGCACGATTCCCATGGTGCCCTGGGCCTGATCGTCAACCGCCTGCTGGGGGTGGGTCCGGTGGCCGAGCTCTTGGGCGGTCTCGGCGTCGACGACCCCGAGGTCGACGGCGACATCCGCATCCACTACGGGGGTCCGGTCCAGCTCGAGTTCGGCTTCGTGCTGCACTCCACCGATTACGTCGGTGAGAGCACGCAGATCGTGAACGGTCAGGTGGCCTTCACCACCAGCGTCGATATCTTGCGCGACATGGCCGGCGGCCAGGGCCCGAAGGAGAGCTTGTTCGCCTTGGGCTACGCCGGCTGGGCGCCCGGTCAGCTCGAATCCGAGATCGCCGCCGCCGCCTGGTTCTCGGTCCCCCCCGATCACGACCTGATCTTCGACGACGACCTCGAGAGCAAGTGGGAGCGGGCGCGCGAGAAGCGCGGCCTCGACCTCTGAGGCCGGGATCCGGCGTCGTCGTGCCGTCGCGCCCTCAACCCATGTGGGCCTTGAGCTTTTCCTCGACCATCCAGATGCGATCCTGGCCCCAGGCGGCGTAAGGCCCAAGCGCGAACGAGGGCACGCCCCACAGGCCCTCGGCCGCGAGGTCGCGCTGGTTGCGCTCGGCCATTTCGCGCCAGCTCTCGTCGCCGAGGCGGGCCTTCGCTTCGAGCCAATCGAGGCCGGCCTGCTCGACCATCTCCTTTAGGCCGTCGTCGCCGGCCGCGTCCAGGGCCCGGGTCCAGATGCCCTCGAAGGTCGCGCGCAGGTACTCGGCCACCCGGCCCTCGCGCTCGGCGTAGGGGAAGATCGCCATGCAGCGCTCGACGCCGGGACCGAGGGGATCAAGGAAGTTGCCGAAGGGGACGCCGATCCGGCGCGCCTCGCGCGCCGCGTCGCCAAGGATGTAGAGCTGCTTGGGCCGCGGCACGGGGAGGCCGCGCATCAGCATCGGCAGCACCGGCTTGGCGTTGAGCCGGACCGGATAGCGCTCGACCAGGTCGAGCACCCGGGCCATCGAAAGGTAGGTGTAGGGGCTGCGGAACGAGAGGTAGAAGTCGAGCCGCACCTCGCCGCCCGCATTTGCCTCGCCATCGTCGCCGGCCTCGAGCTCGTCGCCGGGAAGCTGGGAGCGGGGCCGCGAGGGGACGGCGCTCGCGGCGCCGGCCTCGCCCCCGAGACCGAGCCCCTCGAGGCGCTCCTCGAGCCAGCTCAGCCGGTCGATGCCCCAGTACCACTCGCCCCCATAATGGAGCATGGCGCCCTGGTAGTGGCCGCGCTTCTCGAGCTCGGCCCGGCCTTCGCCGAGCGCCCGCGCCACCGCCGCGCCGTCCCGGGCGCCGTGCGCGGCGGCCAGCGCCTCGAGCGCCGCGCCCTCGCCGGCCCACAAGGCGCGACCGACCTCGGACGCCAGGGCCAGGAAGGCGGGAGTCTCGGCCGCCGCCAGGATCGCCGTGGCCCGGGCGGTGAGCTCGTCGGAGGGCAGCCGCCACGCGCCGTCGAACTCGAGCACGAGGTAGCGCGCCAGCTCGGCGCAGTCCCGGAGCCCATGGCCGGCCAGGAGCTCGGGCTCGGGCGCCATCTCGGCCACCGGCGCCGGCACCAGGCGATGGGCGAGGGTGATGTCGAAGCGCTCGAGCAGGGCCGGAAGGACCTGGACGAGCAAGTGCGAGTAGGGGTCGTCGACCCGGTGATAGAAGGTGACCACGTGATCTGCCGCCATCAGCCGTCTCCTCATCTCGTGGAACTTGCGCCCGAGCTCGAGCATCGCCTCGCTGGTGACCAGCGCCGCCGCGCCGGTCTTGAGCCGCTGCCGAAGCGCCATCGCTCGGGTCCTTCTCGGGCGGCCGGCCATGCGCCGCCTCGCCAAGCTTATAGCCGGAGCCCGGTGCGCGCCCATCACATTGACTTGAGCGCTTGGGGACTTGAGCGCCCGCGACCTCGGCACCGGGCGCGGCTGACCTCCCGTGACGGCTATGGCATACTCCGGCTGCCGACGGCGCGACCGCCCCCCACCTCCGTCGGCCGAGGTCGGGTCCAATCGCTCCGGGTGACGGTGATGACGGTCAAGCACAAGCCTCAGTTCCTGCCTCGCGACAAGCCGGTGAAGCCGATCGGCTTGCTCGACGAGCGGGGCAAGCTCAAGGACGGCGCCAAGCCCGGTCTCGGCGACGACCAGATCCTCGAGGCGCTGCGCCTGATGATGCTGGCGCGGGCCTTCGACGCCAAGTGCTTCAGCCTGCAGCGCCAGGGCAAGCTCGGCACCTTCGCCCCCATCGTCGGCCAGGAGGCGACGATCACGGGCTCGGCGCTGGCCCTCGATCCGGCGCGCGACTGGGTGGTGCCGCAGTACCGCGAGCTCCCGGCGACCCTGCGCCAGGGGGTGCCGCTTGACCTGGTGGCGCTGCAGCGACAGGGGCATCCGGCCGGCGCCCGTCTCCCCGACGGCGTCAACGTGGTGCAGACCCAGGTCTCGCTGGCGGCTCAGATTCCCCACGCCGTCGGGCTCGCCTGGGGGCTCAAGCTGAGGGGCAAGGACGGGGTGGTGGTGGTCTACTTTGGCGACGGCGCCTCGTCCGAGGGCGACTTCCACGAGTCCTGCAACATGGCCGGCCTGGTCAAGGCGCCGGTCATCTTCCTGTTGCAGAACAACGCCTGGGCGATCTCGACCCCGCGCGAGATCCAGAGTGCCACCCAGGACCTCGCGTCGCGGGCGCCGGGCTACGGCTTCCCCGGCGTCTCGGTCGACGGCAACGACCTCATGGCCATGTACGAGGTGACCGCGCAAGCGGTGGCGCGGGCGCGGGCCGGCGAGGGGCCGACGCTGATCGAGGCCCACACCTACCGCATGGGGGCCCATACCACCGCCGACGACCCCACGCGCTACGTCGATTCCGCCGAGCTCGAGCGCTGGGCCAAGCGCGACCCCATCGATCGGGTGCAGAAGTACCTGGCGGCCAAGAGCAAGTGGTCGGAGGAGACTGCAGCGTCGTGGCAGGAGGAGATCGCCGAGGAGATCGAGGCCGCGTTCGAGAAGGCGGCGGGAGTGCCGCCGCCCAGCGCCGCCGACCTCTACAAGGACGTCTACGCCGAGCTCACGCCGACGCTGGCGCGCCAGCGCGCGGCGCAACTGGGCGAGGACTAGGAGGACTGCATCGTGCCTGAGATGAACATGCTTGAGGCGATCCGCGGCACCTTGAAGCAGGAGATGATGCGGGACGATCGGGTCATCCTCATGGGCGAGGACGTGGGCCACCTGGGCGGCGTGTTCCGCGCCTCCGACGGGCTGCAGCAGTTCTTCGGCTCGCAACGGGTGATCGACACGCCGTTGGCCGAGAGCGTGATCGCAGGCTCGGCGCTGGGGCTGGCCTACGCCGGGCTGGTGCCGGTGATCGAGATCCAGTTCCTCGGCTTCACCCAACAGGCATTCCACCAGATCTGCCAGCAGATCGCCCGCGCCCGCTTTCGCACCCGCGGCACCCACTCGGCCCAGATCACCATCCGCGCGCCGTTCGGTGGCGGCGTGCGCACGCCCGAGTTCCACTCCGACTCGATGGAGGCCCAGTTCGTGCAGGCGCCGGGGCTCAAGGTGGTGCTGCCGGCCACGCCCTATGACGCCAAGGGCCTGCTGGCGGAGGCCATCCGCGACCCCGATCCGGTGCTCTATCTCGAGCCCCTGCGCGGCTATCGTCTGATCACCGGCGAGGTCCCCGACGACGACTACACCGTGCCCTTCGGCAAGCTCCGGGTGGTGCGCGAGGGCGACGACGTCACCATCGTCGCCTGGAGCGGCAGCGTCCCGGTGGCCGAGGCCGCGGCCGAAGGCCTGGCCGAGCGGGGCATCAGTGCCCACGTCGTCGACCTGCGCACCCTGGTCCCGCTCGACGAGGCCGGGCTCGTGGCCGCGGTGGAGCGCACCGGCCGCTGCGTCGTCGTCCACGAGGGCACCGCCGCCGCGGGTTTCGGGGCCGAGGTCATCGCGCTGCTCCAGGAGCAGGCCTTCTACTCGCTCGAAGCGCCGGTGCGGCGCGTCACCGCCCCCGATACCCCCTACCCGGCGGCGGCCATCGAGGACTACTACATCCCCACCGCCGAGCGCGTGATCGAGGCCGCGGTCGCGACCGTGAGCGCGTCATGAGCGAGTATGAGTTCAAGCTCCCCGACATCGGCGAGGGCCTCGGCGAAGGCGAGATCGTGCGCTGGCACGCGGCGCCCGGCGAGGCGGTCAAGGCGGATCAGGTCCTGGTCGACGTCGAGACCGACAAGGCGGTGGTCGAGATTCCGGCGCCGGTAAGCGGGGTGCTGAAGATCCAGGGCGGCCAGCCGGGCGACGTAATCCCGGTGGGTGGGCTGCTGGCGGTGATCGAGAGCGACGGCGAGAGCCGGGTCGCGGCCGAGCCCGCGGCCGCTCCCGCCCCCAAGTCGAGCCCGCCCGCGACGCCCCCCGAGTCGACCCCCACGACGCCCTCTGTGGCCGCGGTCGAGGCCTCGCCGGCGCGGCGCCGCACCCTCGCCAGCCCCGCCACCCGCAAGCTCGCCGTCGAGCTCGGTGTCGACCTCGCCGCCGTGACCGGCTCGGGCGAACGCGGCCGGGTGACGCGGGACGACGTGACGGCGGCGGCGGGCCAGGGTGGCGCCGGCGCGGCGCCCCAAGTGGCGCCCCAAGTGGCACCAGCTGGCGCGGACCGGGTCGAGCCGCTCAAGGGCTTGCGCCGCCAGGTGGCCCGGACCATGACCCAGTCGTGGCGCCAGATCCCCCACATCAGCAGCATGCGCGAGATCGAGGCCGACGACCTGGTGGCGGCCCGCGACAGCCTCAACGAGGAGCTCGCGGCGAGCGGCGTCCGGCTCACCTATCTGTCGCTCTTCGTCAAGGCGGTGGTGGCGGCGCTCAAGCAGAACCCGAGCTTCAACGCCAGCATCGACATGGAGCGCGAAGAGATCGTCTACCGTCACCGCTACAACATCGGCGTCGGCACCGCCACCGGCGACGGCCTCATCGTCACCGTGCTCCACGACGCCGACAAGCTGTCGCTGCCGGAGACCGCGCGGCGGCTCGACGAGCTGGCGCGCAAGGGGCGGGAGCGCAAGGCCAGCCTCGAGGAGCTCTCGGGCGGCACCTTCACCATCACCAACTGGGGCAGCTATGGGGGCTGGCTGGGGAGCCCCCTCATCCGTCCGCCCGAGGTCGCGATCGTCGGCTTCGGGCGCATCCGCGACGCGGTGGTGGCGGTCGACGGCGTGCCCGCCGTGCGCAAGCTCCTGCCTCTGGTGGTGGCCACCGACCACCGGGTCAACGACGGCGAGCACCTGGGCTCGTTCATCGCCGCGCTGGCCTCGTACCTGAGCCATCCCGTCCGCCTCCTGGGCCAGGGCTGATGGTCGTCGGCGAGATCGCCGAGCCCTTCGATCTGGTCGTCGTCGGCGCCGGTCCCGGGGGCTACGTGGCGGCGCTCCACGGCGCCCGGCTCGGGCGTCGCGTGGCGCTGGTCGACCGCGAGGGGGCCCTGGGCGTGGGCGGGGTGTGCCTGCGCGCCGGTTGCATCCCCTCGAAGGCCCTGATCGAGGCCGCCGAGCTAAAGGCGCGGATCGGCGGCGCCAAGACGCTGGGGCTCAAGGCGCGCCCGGGCGGCGTCGACATGAAGCGCTTCCAGGCCTGGAAGAACGGCGTGGTCGAGCGGCTCAGCGACGGCGTGCGGCGGCTCTTGACGGCGGCCGGGGTCGAGGTGATCGCCGGCGCGCTGCGTCTCACCGGCGGCGACTCGGGCGTCATCGAGACCACCGACGGCCAGGCCCGGTTCCTCAAATTCCGGGACCTCGTGCTGGCCACCGGCTCGCGCCCCGTGGCCCTCCCCGAGCTTCCCTTCGATCACGAGCGCGTGCTCGATTCATCGGACGCCCTCGAGCTCGAGGCCCTGCCGTCGACCCTCGCCATCGTCGGCGCCGGCTACATCGGGCTCGAGATCGGCACCGCCTTCGCCAAGCTCGGCAGCCGCGTCGCCATCGTCGAGGCCGAGCCCACAATCCTCCCGGCGCTGGAGCGCCGGCTGGTGCGCCCGGTCGAGAAGCGGCTCGAGGCGCTCGGCGTCGAGGTGCTCGGCGGGGCTCAGGCACGGGGTTTCGCCGACGGCGGGCTCGAGGTCGAAGGCGAGGGCGGGACGCGGCTGCTCGAGGTCGAGACGGTGGTGGTGGCGGTGGGGCGGCGGGCCAACACCGACGACCTCGGGCTCGAGGCCGCGGGCATCGAGGCGGGCGCGGAGGGTCGGCTCAATGTCGCCGCCGACCGCCGTCTCGCGCCCCACATCGCCGCCATCGGCGACATCACGCCGGGCCCGGCGCTGGCCCACAAGGCCATGGCCGAGGCGACGGTCGCGGTCGAGGCCCTCTCGGGCCGGCGCGCCGCCTTTCAGCCGGCGGCGATCCCGGCGGTGGTGTTCTCCGACCCCGAGATCGCCACCGCGGGGCTCAGCGCCGAGGCCGCGGCGGCCCAGGGCATCGACGTCTGTGTGGCCGAGGTGCCGATCTCGAGCTCGGGCCGCGCCGCCACCCTCGACGCCCACCAAGGCTTCATGCAGGTGGTGGCCGAGCGCGGCGACGGCGCCGTGTTGGGCGTCCACATCGTCGGCCCCCACGCCTCGGAGCTGATCGCCGAGGGCGTGCTGGCGATCGAGATGGGCGCCTCGCTCGAGGACCTGGCGCTCATCATCCATCCCCACCCCAGCTTGAGCGAGCAGTACGGCGAGGCCGCCCACCTCGCCCTCGGCCGGCCCCTCCACATGAGCCTGGTGAGCGGGCGCTAGGACAGAGGCGGGGACGGGCAATTGGGCCGCGTATTCCCCCGGCCGAAAGCAGCGACGACACTGCGGGAAATGCCTTTGGGAATTGCGGGATTGGACCCAGGCTCGATTGACAATCCCTATCCGGTCATTCAACCTGGGGGATTAAGGCAATTATCTGCTATATTGTGACTTGGCAATAGACCTACTCCGTCGGACAACGCAACGTGACCCAGAATTTCGTTGAGCTAGATCGAACCTTTCATAAGATTGGGGAGAACGAAGATCCCGATCCAGATATTCCGCGTATTATCGCAGAAATGAGCGGAAACAAAACAGGCTGGTCCGAGTTGCTAAAATATCCACGCATTATTCTTCTTGCTGAGGCTGGCGTCGGAAAAACTGTAGAAACGCGGCATCGGGTCGAGAAGCTAAGGGAGAATGGTGAGGTAGCTTTCTGGTGCACGATAGAAGACTTGGCTGACGGAGGTCTAGCCAAGAGCCTTGATACACACGATGACGAATCGCGGCTGAGTAAGTGGCTGACCGACGGAAATATCGGCTATTTCTTTCTGGACTCCGTGGATGAGGCGCGACTTGTCCGCAAGAGCTTCGAACGCGCACTGCGGAACTTTTCTAAGGCGATTGCACCCGCGTTACAGCGTGTACATGTCGTCATTACTTGCCGGGTAAGCGACTGGCAGGCCAATGCCGACGCCGCCACCGTAATGCGCTATCTCCCGTTACCCGCGATAGCAGAATCTCGCAGCGACTTGCCTGATAAATTCGAGGACTTCGACTTAGATTCGGTCGCGACGAAAGATGACGCGCAACAAGATTCTCTCTCCGTATATCAGATGGCCCCACTTTCATCGGATCAGATTACGAAGTTCGCATCGGCCATTGGGACACCTGAGACCAGTACTTTTTTAGCTGCGATTGACGACGCAGATGCCTGGGCGTTTGCACGCCGCCCGCTCGATCTTCTTAATCTAGCGGCGTACTGGTCCGAGAATCGAAAGCTTGGTACCTTAACGGAACTCATCGAGTTTGACGTCAATGCCAAACTATCCGAGGATAATCCTCGTCACAAGAAACGTGGCGCGCTCTCCACCACCGAAGCAGTCAACGGCGCTATGGCACTAGCCGCAGCACTCCATTTTTGCCGCAAGAACTCGATACTTGTGCCCGATCAGCCTGTCGATCCAGCACGGAGGGCCGACGCGGTCGATCCAATGGAGGTGTTGCTGGAGTGGTCAGCGGAAAATGTAGAGGCCCTCTGTGGACGAGCGATCTTTGATGAAGCGACCTACGGTCGTGTGCGCTTTCATCATCGGGCCGCACGAGATTTCCTAACGGCGCGGTGGATCGAGGCTCGATTGAAGGAAGGATATCCAAGACGCGAAATTGAAAGGCTTCTCTTTTGTGAAAAATATGGACAACAGATCGCGGTGCCGTCGATGCGACCGATTTCTGCTTGGCTGGCAAACTGGGACGAACCTATCAGAAAGTTGACGTATCGGATTGCGCCGGAGCTCCTCATAGAGGGCGGTGACCCGGCGGTTTTACCGCTGGACGACCGGGCAGCTTTGGTGCGCAGGTTTGCGGATCACTATGGCGATCGCTCCGATACGGGCGCATCCTTTGACCTTCAAGCGGTAAAACGATTTTCATCTCCTGATCTTGGGCCTGTCATCATTGAGTTGTTTGACAGGTATCCAAATCACAGGGACGTGAAAGAACTCCTGCTTCGTATGGTGTATCATGGCCGTGTGGAAGAATGCGCTGAGTTAGGTCTTGAAATAGCAATTAACCCAAAAGAAGACCTCGGCGTTCGTCTGTTTGCGATTCGGGCCGCGGTCGCGGCTGGGACTAAGACCCAACGAAACAAATTGGTTTCGTTTGCAGTAGCGAATAGGATTACTGAAAAAGGAGAAATAATCGGCGCAATATGTCAAGAATGCGTCCCAAATGATATGGGTATTTCCAGTTTGCTTGAGATAACTAGCGCGGCACCAATAAATGGTGGCCATTCGGGTTGGAGCTTACCCTATACTTTGCCGCGGATTTCCGAGTCCAAATGCCCCATATCCGATCTGGATGATTTACTTTTGGGCCTGTTGCATCTTGCGGAATCTAAACCCTACATTAAGGAACCGAGAAAGGAACGGATATCAAGAAATTTCGCATGGCTCGCGGAATCAGTCGGAAAGCTTACAGCTCGAATCATGAACGAAATTGAAGGATCTGAGGAATCCGTCAAATTGGTCACGCGGGCGTGCGAATTCCTGGCTCGATGTCAGGGGGCAGGATTGGAACGCCAACATCAGTTAAAGGATGTATCTTTGGCGTTAACGTCTCGCAGGGATGTGGTACGCGCTCTTTTCTGGAATGCAGTGAAGAGTGCCCGGAAGCAGTGGAAGACGCGCAGGGTAAATGTGTGGCAAGTGGAAAGAGACTACGACCTTTGGAGCCTTGGAGAGGAAGATTTCGAATGGCTGGCTGAGGACGTGAAGAAATCCCGCACACAAGACAACAAATTCGCGGCGCTGACGGCTGCTTTCTATCTTTGGAACGCAAGTGGGCGGGAGGCCGATGGTAAATTGGTACTCAAGGAGGCTGTAGCCAGAAGCAAAATGCTTCGGAAAGAACTTGATCTCTTGATCGACCCGCCGCCACGAAAGGAGACAAAAGTAGAGCGCAAATCGCGGTTGTGGGACCAAGGAATGCGAAAGAAGATGGAGGCAAACAAACGAGCCAATAGAAGGGCACAACTTAAATGGCGCAGTCAGCTGGAGAGGGAGCATGAGGAACTGCGTGCCGGGAACAATTTTAGCGATCTGTATCATTTAGCTCGCTTAATTGGCCAGGGAAGTGGGGGTAATCGCTGGGGTCATGGTGATTGGCGCATACTGATGCTAATACTTGGAGAATCAATCGCAGAAGCGGCTCGGGATGGTTTGATGAGGTCCTGGCGGGTTTACATACCGAAACTTCCGCACGAGAGTGAGAATCCGATGCGAATAGAATATGGCGTAATAACCGGCCTCACGGGACTGGCTATTGAGGCTATTGAAAATCCGGATTGGGTGAAGGAAATAACCCCAGCCGAAGCGGAGTTAGCTGCGCGCTATGCGACATTGGAACTTAATGGCTTCCCGGAGTGGTTTTCACCTTTGGCTTTCGCGCACGAAAAGGCGGTGACGAAGGTGATAAAAGAAGCACTTATGGGAGAAATAGTAGCCCTGCCCGATGAAGAACCGTCACACAATGTTATATACTCGATTGCATACGGGTCGGACGAGGTTCGTAATCTGTTCTTCCCAATAATACTTGGCATAATGGAAAAGAGTAAATTAACAAATTCGGCGAATCTAGAATATATACTTCGTGCCCTGTTGGGGAATGAGGAGATTGATAGCGTTCGACTGGTGAATTTGGCCGAGAAGCTAACGGAGGCGTCAAAGGGTGATCAACCCAGATACTTGGCCTGGTTGGTTGCCTGGTTCTGCGTCGACGCTGAGAACGCTCTCTCGCACGTTGAGAAAGAGCTGAGAGTATTACCTCCTACGAAATCTGACGGCCTTATATTTGATTTCTGCAATACACTATTAGAACATGGTGAAAGACGGTTCGGTCACAAAGTTGCTGATTATGAAAGGACTGACATTCTTAGACGCCTGATCCCAATTGTCTATGGCCACGTGAGGATTGAGGACGACATTCATCGGATTGGATCTTCTAAGGCGGGCGTGCGCGATAACGCAGCGAGAACACGTGGCTTCCTTCTGGAGAGGCTTTGTAATACTCCTGGAGAAGGAACCTACGATGCATTAATCACGTTTTCTAACCTGCCACAAATGGAGATGTTGCGTGATCGCCTGCTCAATTTTGCAAGAGCACGAGCCGCGGCGGACGCAGAATTTGAGGACTTTCAAGCACAAGACATTCACAAGATTGAAACAAAGCACGGGAAACAACTAACCACGGTGAATGAACTATTCGATGTTGTGTGCGATCGGATAGACGATATAAAGTACTATGTTGAAGGGGGGGATTTCAGCCTAGCGGGGCCACTTTGGGCGGTGGCTGAAGAGAAACACCTGCAAAGATTTCTGGCCGGTCGCTTGAGGGAGTCGTCGAGAGGCCAGTATTCGACAACACGAGAAGAAGAAGTGATCGATCGTAAGATGCCGGACATCAGATTGCACTGTCCGGGCGTGGCCGGGCGCGTGACGATTGAAACGAAGGTAGCGGACAATTCGACAGGGCCGAAACTCATGGTGGCCCTAGAGGAGCAACTAGTGGGACAGTATTTGCGTGACGAACAATCGTGTCATGGGCTTTATGTATTGGGTTATTATGGGAGGAAGAAATCTTGGCGCTTGAGACGACACGGTGCGTCACTCGATTTCTCGAGGCTCATAGGCGAGTTGAAGCAACATGCGGATCAAGTGGCGGGGGCAGACCCGAGAGTAGAGCGGTTGGCGGTAATGGGTATTGACTTTAGATCTCATGAATAAGATGCAAGAAATGCAGGTAGGTGTCTTGGCTGCGACAGCCGCGTGATTTGGGAACAGGATCTGAACCGGAGCGATGGGATGGGCTTTGCGAGCCGACGAGCTGCACCGGTGAGCGGGCAATAGGAGCCCCCCGTGACCCCGGACGTCTCGGACATCGCCGGCATCTATCCCATGCTCTACGCCTTCTTCGACGGCGCCGAGCGGCTCGATCGGGAGGCCCTGAGGCTTGAGGTCGAGGCCGTGGTGCGCCACGGCGCCCATGGCGTCGCCGCGCTCGGCCTGGCCGGCGAGACGGGCAAGCTCTCGCTGACCGAGCGCCGCCGGTTCCTCGACTGGGTCGCCGAGGCCCTGGACGGCCGGCTGCCGCTCGCGGTCACCATCTCCGAGCCCACCGTCGAGGGCCAGGTGGCCTTCGCCCGCGCCGCGGCCGAGAACGGGGCGCGCTGGCTGGTGCTGCAGCCGCCGCCGGTCTCGGGCGCCGGAGAGGCCGAGCTGGTGCGCTTCTTCGGCCGCGTCGCCGAGCGCGTGACGCTCCCGGTGGCGATCCAGAACGCGCCCCAGTTCCTCGGCGTCGGGCTCTCGAACCAGGCGCTGAAGACCCTCAACCGCAACCACCCCAACGTCGCGCTCTTGAAGGCCGAGGGCCCGCCGCTCACGCTGCGGCGGTTGATCGAGGACACCGACGGCGCCTTCCGGGTCTTCAACGGCCGCGCCGGGGTCGAGCTCACCGAATCGCTGCGCGCCGGCTGCGTCGGCCTGATCCCCGGGGCCGAGAGCTTCGACGAGCAGGCGGCGATCTTCGAGCTCATGCGAAAGGGCGCCGAGCCCGAGGCCGAGGCCCGCTTCCGGGCGCTGCTGCCGTTGCTCGCCTTCCTCATGGAATCGATCGCTCACCTGCTCTGTTACGGCAAGCGCGTGTTGGCGCGGCGGCTCGGCCTCGCCGAGGTCCACGACCGCACACCGGCGCTCGCCCCCCACCCCTACGGCCTCGAGGTCACCGAGCGCCTGGCCCGGGGCCTCGGCCCGCTCGTCGAGTAGGGGTGGGCGCTCTATACAGGCCCTGCCAGGGGCCATAGACTTCGGGTCCAAGCGCCCGCCGCGAGGAGCGCCGCCGGTGAATTCGGATCGTGTCGAACGTAAGCTCACCACCATCCTGAGCGCCGACGTGGCGGGCTACAGCCGCCTCGTCGGCGAGGCCGAGGAGGACGCGGTGCGCGACCTCAACGCCTGTCTGCAGGTGGTGGCGCAAGAGGTGGCGGGCCACCGCGGCCGCATCTTCAGCCGCGCCGGCGACAGCGCCGTGGCCGAGTTCGCGAGTCCCGTCGAGGCGGTGCGCTGCGCGGCGCGGATCCAGCGGGCGATCGAGGAGCGGAACGCCGGACTCCCCGAGGGCCGGGGCATGCGCTTTCGCATCGGCGTGCACCTCGGCGACGTCATCGTCGACGGCGACAACCTCCTGGGCGACGGCGTCAACATCGCCGCCCGTCTGCAGGCGCTCGCGGAGCCTGGCGGCGTCTCGATCTCGCGGCCGGTGCGGGATCAGATCGAGGGCAAGCTCGCCATCGCCTTCGCGGACGCGGGCGAGCACCGGGTCAAGAATATCAGCCGCCCGGTCCACGTCTGGCGCTGGAGGCCAGAAGGGGCGGAGGGCAAGGCCTCGGCGCCGGCGGCGGGCGAGACGCCGGGGGACGCGAATCGGCCCTCGATCGCCGTGCTGCCGTTCGACGACCTCAGCCTCGAGCCCAGCGGGCGGCGGCTTGGCGACGGCATCGCCGAGGACATCATCACCGACCTCTCGGCGCTTCAGGACCTGGTGGTGATGTCGCGGAGCTCGGTGTGGACGTACAAGGGAAGGCCGGTGACCGCCCAGCAGGTGGCGGCCGAGCTCGGGGTGCGCTACGTGCTCGTGGGCAGCGCCCGCGAGGCCGGCGACCGGGTGCGGATCAACGCCCAACTCGTCGACGCCGCCTCCGGCGCCCAGCTCTGGGCCGAGCGCTACGATCGCGAACTCACCGACGTCTTCGCGGTTCAGGACGAGATCACCGCTCACATCGTCTCGGCGCTCGCCGGCTACGCCGTCAAGCCGCCGAAGCCGGGCGCCGCGCCGGCACGCTACGAGGGCCGCGGCACGGTGGTCGAGGTCGAGCCGCGCAAGGGCCGGATCGTGCTCGATCACGAGGAGATCGCCGACTACATGGAGGCCATGGTGATGAACTATCGGGTGAGTCCGGCGAGCCTGCTCCGCGACCTGGCGCCGGGCGACGCGGTGCGTTTCGCCATCGACCCGAAGGCCAGCGCCATCGTCGATATCGCGCGCATCGATGATTAACGGGCAGCGCCGCCGAGGCTCTCCGGCTTGGGCTCTCCGGCCGGGGCCCTTCAACCGAAGGCGTAGGCCGCCATGCTCAGACTTCCGAGCAGGAAACTGCCGTGCAGCCGGCGTCCCGTGGCGCCCTCGCCGCCGGCGCCGGCCGCCGCGATGAGCGGCAGGAAGTGCTCGTCCCGAGGATGGGCCCGGGCGCCGAAGGGGGCACGCTCGCGGTAGTTCACCAACTCGTCGGCGCGACCGCCGCTCACCATCTCCGCGACCCAATCGTCGAAGGCCATCGCCCACTCGGTCACCGCCCCATCGCTGGCGCCGCCGCCCCGCAGGCGACCCAGCGCGTCGCCGAGGTTGTGGGTGAGGTTGCCGCTGGCCAGCACCAGCACCCCCTGGTGCCGCAAATCCTGGAGCGCCCGGCCGAGGGCCAGATGGTGGGCCGGCCCGAGGTGGTGCTGAATCGAGAGCTGGGCCACCGGCACGTCGGCTTCGGGGTACATCAGGAAGAGCGGGATCCAGGCGCCGTGGTCGAGACCCTGGCCGGGATCGAGGTCGCACTCGAGCCCGGCCGCGGCGAGCGCCGCTTGTGCCCGCCGCGCCAGCTCGGGCGCCCCCGGCGCCGGATAGCCGAGGCGATAGAGCGGCTCGGGGAAGCCGTAGAAGTCGTAGATCGTCGCCGGCGCCGCCGCCGTGCTCGCCGCCGGACGCTCGGTCTCCCAGTGGGCCGAGAGGCAGAGGATGGCCTCGGGCCGGCCGAGCTCGGCGCCCAGTTGCGTCAGAAACTGGTGCACCGGGCTCGGCTCGAGGACAATGGTCGGCGGCCCGTGACTGACGAAGACGGCGGGAAAGCTGGTCATGGCTCGCGCGCCCCCGTCGCCGACTAGTTAGGGCCTAGTGGATCGAATCTAACACTTGGTGCCCGCGTTTGACGGCAGCGATGATTTT